>JBGQIB010000123.1:0-13680 GCA_041498295.1 bacterium
AGCAGCTCCTCGCTGCCGCGGCCGCCCTTGTGCAGGATCCGCTCACTCCGCCCGGCGAGCAGCGCGCGCTCCTCGGCCGTGAGCTCCTTCGCGGTGACGACGACGACTGGGATCGCGCGCCACTCCTCACGCTGGCGCAGCGCGTGCAAAAACTCGAAGCCGTCGACCTCGGGCATCATCAGGTCGAGCAGCACGAGCGCGGGCAGGCGCGCACGCACGCGCTCGAGGGCGACGCGGCCGTTCGGCGCCTCTTCGGCCTCGAGCCCCTCCCGGAGCACCGCGCGGCAGATCAGCTCGCGCACCACCGGGTCGTCCTCGACGACCAGAATCGCGCCCGTCGCGGCCTGCGGCGCGAGCCGTTGGAGCACCGCGGAGAGACGCTCGCGGTCGACGGGCTTGGTGAGAAACTCCGCGGCGCCGAGCGCGTAGCCGAGGTTGCTCTCCTCCAGGATCGTCACGACGATGACCGGCGTCGCTTCGAGCTGCGGATCCGCCTTCAGCGCGGAGAGCACGGTCCAGCCGTCGATGTCCGGCATGCGCACGTCGAGAGTCACGAGCGCCGGGCGCAGTTCGCGCGCCAGGCGCAGCCCTTCTTCGCCACCGCTCGCCGTGACGACACGGCAGCCGTCGCGCGCGAGGTAGCGCGAGAGCAGATCGCGCGACGAAGGATCATCGTCGATCACGAGCACGAGCGGGCCCGCCTGCGCGGACGGGAGCTCGTTCGCGGCCGCGGCCCGCTCCGCTGCCGCGGCCCGCGGCGCCTCGCTCGTCGCTTCCCGTTCCGGGAGCTCCGCCGGCAACCGCACGGTGAACTCGGAGCCGCGCCCCGACTCACTCTTCACCGCGACCTCGCCGCCGAGCAAGACACAGAAGCGGCGCGTGATCGCGAGTCCGAGGCCTGTGCCGCCGTAGTTGCGCGAGATCGAGGCGTCCGCCTGCGAAAATGCCTCGAAGATGCTCTCGAGCTGCTCGCGGGTCATTCCGATGCCGGTGTCGATGACACGGAACTCGAGCCAGTCCGCGCCGACGACGCGCTCGCGATTGACCTCGAAGCGTACGGTTCCGCGTTCGGTGAACTTGGCTGCGTTCGAGAGCAGGTTGAACAGGATCTGACGCGCCTTGGTCAGGTCCGAACGCATCGTGCCGAGGCGGTTCAGGTCGCAGACCTCCAGCCGATTGCCGCGCTTGGCCACCAGCGGCTGCACCGTCGCGAGCGTGTCACGGACCAGCTGCGCGACGTCGAAGCGTTCGGGGAAGACTTCCATCTTCCCCGCCTCGATCTTGGAGATGTCGAGCACGTCGTTGATCAGGCCGAGCAAGTGCCGCCCGGCCGAGAGGATCTTGTCGAGGTCCGGCCCGAACGACTCGTGACCCGTGTCCACTGCTTCCTCTTGGAGCATCTCGCTGTAGCCGATGATCGCGTTCAGCGGCGTACGCAGCTCGTGACTCATGTTTGCGAGAAAGGCGCTCTTCGCGCGGTTCGCGGCCAGCGCCTCGTCGCGCGCCAGCGCCACTTCGCGCTGCGAGACGACGAGGTCCGTCGTGCGCTCCTCCACCTTGCGCTCCAGCGTTCGCTCCGACTCACGCAGCGCTTCGTTGGCCTGCTGTGTCTCGTCGAGCGTGTCGCGAAGCCGCCCGTTCGACTGCCAGACCGAGAACATGCAGAGCACCGCGCCGATCACGCCGGTGACCGCCACCAGATTGCGGAGCAGCGCCTCCGGCACGGCGTCGATCGGCACGAGCGGATCGAAGTCGGTGAAGACCGCGCCGACCAGGAGGATCAGCGACGCGCCGATCAGGAGGCGCAGCAGGTGCCCAGTGCTCACGAACGGCAGCGCGAGCACGACCGAGAGCACACTGAATACGACCGTCAGCGCCCAGACTGCGGGCGCGAAGACCGCGAGCGTCAGCGTCGGACACCAGATCGCGAACGAGAGCGCCGTGATCCCTTCGGCCACCCGATTCCGGTAGGCGTAGTGGGCAGCGATTCGCTGCAGCACGAAGCTCGGCACGACGGCCGCCGCGAGGATGGGCAGCACCGGCGCGGGATAGAACCAGTAGAGCGTGAGCAGCGCGGGGATCGCCAGCGGCGCCGCCGGCTCGTTGAAGCGGATCAGCTGCCGCAGGCGAGTCGCCTCCGGAGTCATCGTGGCTTCGCGATCCCGCGCCATGCCGCCGTCCCTTCGCCGGGCATGATACGCGTCGGAGCCTCTCGCGTACGAACTTGCGCTTCCGGACTCACCGCGCCGGACTGAGCTGGCGGCGCGCCAGCGCGCGCTGTTCCTCGAGCGCGCGCGCCAGCTCCAGCAGCTCGCGGTCGACGAGCGCACGGTCGAGCAGGCGGCGCTCCGCCTCGGTCAGCTCTTCTCGGCGATCGAGCACACGCATCTGGCGGCTGTCGCCGTCGAAGCCAGTGCCGTCGAAGGAGCTGCCGCCGCCGATCCGCGAGACTGTCGAAAAGCCCGAGTCATCGAAGCGCAGCCCGAGCTCTCCGCTGACTCGGCGGCGCTCGCTCTCCTCGGCGAACCAGCGCGCGAAGTCCAGACACACTTTGTTCTCGAGCACGTTCGTCTCGCCCAGAAACTCGCGCGCATGCGCTTTCCAATCGCGCACGATGCGATCGAGCAGTGGGCCGGGCTCGAGCGGGTACGCCGGGTTCGGCTCGATCCGCGACGCCTTGCGGATGCGGCTCGCCAGCATGTTCACGGGATCGCGCACGACGAGCACGTGGGAGAGCGCGGGCGCCGGCAGGAACACGCGCTGCTCCGGCGGATGATCCTCGAGCCCGACGAGCAGCGGCTGCCCACGCGTCGCGAACTGCGTGATCAAGGCCGGCACGCGCGAGCCGGCGCGGCTCGCGCGCCTGCGGAGCTGCCGGCGCAGCCACGACGAGACCGAGCGCGGAGGCCCGACCGTCATCTTCCCAGTCAGAATGGGCCGCATCGGCAGCACGTTGTTGAAGTATAGGAACTGGTCTTGTCGAAGTAGCCAGCTGGCGACGGCGTGATTCCCGCTGCGCTTCATGCCAACGATGACGATCACCCTTCGCAATGCGCTTGCCCCTCTTTCCGTGCGCATGAAGTCTAACAGCGATCGGCGGCAGCCTGAGATAGAGATGAATGACTCACTGCTCGAGTTGGCAAGAGGCCGGTGTTCGGCGGGATGCCGACGAGTGGGTGTCGGTACTCCGAGGCGACCCACGAGGAGGCGCCCGCCGAAGCGCCGGCCGCTGCTATCCCCGCTCAGGAGGGGCTGCGGTAGCGGCGCGGCAGCGCGTTCCTCCCGAGGTGCTCGCCCAGCACGCGCAGCGTGTCGGGGCAGAAGCAGTAGCAGCGCACGTGCGTGATCTTCCCGTCCCGCTCCTCGAGACGGTGTACCTCGTTCAGCCCCTCTACACCGCCCAGTGTTCGGAGACCGAGCACGAGCGTCTCGCCGAGATACTCCGCGAGCTCCCAGCGCGGATTCTCGCCGAAGCCGAGGGCGGGCATGACGAAGTGCGCGTGCTCGAAGAATGGGCGCGCGCGCTCGAAGCCGTCCATGTCGACGCCGCCCACGAGCTCGACGCATAGATCTGCCGAGCAGATCGCCGTCAGCGTGTCGAGGTCCTTGTTGGAGAGCGCCTGGAGGAAGCGCTCGACGAGAGCGGGCGAAGGCAGCGGCCCCGTCGGCGGCGTGCTCTGCTCCGCGGCGTCGTCGAACCGACCGCGGCCGCGCTGCAGGGCCGCCTTCACCGCCGCCACCGTCGTGTGTAGGACCTTCGCCGTCTCCTCGAGCGACAGGTCGAGGACGTCCTTCAAGAGCACGGCGGCGCGCTCGCGCGGCGCGAGCTGCGCCAGGAGCTGGCCGGCGGCCTCGCGCACTTCGGGCGCGCGGTCCGGACTTCCGACGCGCACCTCTCCGGCCGCCGCATCGCGCTCGCCCTCGCGTCGCTCCACCTCGAGCACCTCGCGTTCGCGCGCCGCGCGGCGGCGCTGGTCGATCCAAATCCGTGTCGCCGTCCGAACCAAGTACGCGCGCGGATGCTCGAGCCGCTCGAGATCGGCGTCGAGCTTCCCGAGCTGGCCGAACACGCGCAGCAGCGCCTCCTGCACCAAGTCTTCGCCATCCCAGACGTTCCCAGTGAGGCGCACGCAATAGCGGTGCAGCTCGGGCCGCAGCGGCGCGAGCTCGTCGAGATATTTGCGCCAAGGAATCCGGACGTCCTTCTGCACGCCGAACGGAGACTCGGGGTCGGCCATCGCGGGATCCTCGTGGGTCGTTCTGAAGCCTAAACGAGCGGCAGCGCGAAAAGGAATCGCGGCGCGTGCGTGGCATGATGAGCTCCATGAAGAGAGTCGGACGCGTCTCGGAGATCTGGCGCTACCCCGTGAAGTCGATGGCCGGGGAGCGCTTGGACGAGGTCGAGCTCGATCCGGTCGGAATTCCGGGCGATCGCGGCTGGGCGGTGCGCGACGAGGTGCGCGGGGGCATCCGCGGCGCGAAGAAGATCGCCGGCCTGATGCGCTGCGCCGCGCGCTACCTCGAGCCCCCGACACGTGCGCGTGTAGGCGCGCCGGAGATCACCCTGCCCGACGGCTCGCGCGTGCGCGCGAACGCGGTGGATGCCGCGGAGCGCGTGTCGGCCGCGGTGGAGACGACGGTCACTCTCTGGCCGCTGCTGCCGGCGACGGCGCTCGACCACTACCGGCGCGGCGCGCCAGATCACAAGGACATGGATACGGAACTGCGCGCCGTCTTCGGCCGCACCCCGGACGAGCCGATGCCGGATCTCTCGAAGCTGCCGCCTGAGATCTTCGAGTTCGAGTCACCGCTCGGGACGTACTTCGACGCGTTCCCGCTGCTGGTGCTGTCGACCGCGACGCTCGAGAAGCTCGCGAAGGCCGCGCCCGCGTCGCGCGTCGACGTGCGCCGCTTCCGCCCGAACTTCGTGGTCGAGACCGATACCGGTGTCGACGGCTACGTCGACGCGGACTGGGCCGGCCGGCGGCTGCGCCTGTGCGAGCTCGAGATCGACGGCGCGATGGCCTGCCCGCGCTGCATCATGGTAACTCATGGCTTCGCCGACTTGCCGCGCGACACGGGCCTGTTGCGCGCGATCGTACGAGACGCGAACCAGAACATCGGCCTGTACGCGAAGCCGCGGGGGCCGGCGCGCGTGCGCGTCGGCGACGAGGTCGCGCTCCTGGACTGACTCCTCGGCTCAATCCGCCGAGTGACTCCGGAACCACTCGAGCGTGCGCCGGACGCCGACCTCGAGCGATATGGGCGGGCGCGCGTCCCGCTCGGGCTCGAGCACCGAGCGCTCCAGGTCGCCGGGCCGCCGCGGCCCGAAACGAATCTCGGAGGCGCTGCTCGCCGCGCTCTTCATGCGCTCGGCGAGCGCGAGCGTCGTCGTGGCCTCGCCGGTACACACGTTCACGACGGGAGTGGTGACTGCGCCGCGTACCGCGCGCAGATTCCAGTCCACGACGTCGTCGACGTACACGTAGTCGCGCACGCACCCGGGATCTCCGGTCTGCGCGCGCGCGTAGACCGAGACGGGCTCCCCGCGCAGCAGACGGCGCGCGAAGATCGCGACCACGCCGGCCTCGCCGTGTGGGCTCTGGCGCGGGCCGTAGACGTTGGCGTAACGCAGAATGGTGTAGTCGAGGCCGTGCTGCTGGCGAAACGACTCGAGGTAGGCCTCGGTCGCGAACTTCGAGCACGCGTATGGGCTCGCGGGCGCCGGCCGCATCGACACCGGCGCGCGCTGGCCCTCGGGCACCTCGCCGTAGATCGCACCGCCGGTGCTCGCGAACACGAAGCGCGACACCTTGCACGCGGCGCTCGCCGAAAGCAGGTTGATCGAGCCCAGCACGTTCACCTGCGCGTCGAGCAGCGGCTCGCGCGTGCTCACGGCGACGCTCGCCTGCGCGGCGTGGTGACAGACGACCTCGGGACGGAAGGCCTCGAAGACGCGTGTCACGCCGTCCGTGTCGCGGATGTCGAGCACGTGCAGCGCTGCACCCTCGGGGACGTTGGCGCGCGTGCCGCTCGAGAGATCGTCGACGACCGCGACATCCCAGTCATCCGCGACCAACGCCGCCGCGACGTGACTCCCGATGAACCCGGCTCCGCCGGTGACGAGTGCGCGCATGCCGCCACTGTAGCCCGCGACCGCTAGCGGCGCCGCCTCTTCAGCGCGGGCGCTTTCTTCCTCGCCGCCTTTTTGGCGCCTTCCTCTTGCCGAGACCCAGCGGCTTCAACACCTGGGCCCAGTCACTGAGCGCGTCCTCATGTCCTTCGACGAGCTGTACCGTGAGCTGTGAGTAGCCGGCGTCGCGCAGCTCCTCGACGCGCTCGCGCAGCACCGGCGCGGTCGCGGTGAACGAGAACGCCTCGACGATCTCCTTCGTGAAGAGCGGTCGCTCGTCGGGGCGCAGGAACATGAGGTGACCCCGGTGCAGGGTCAGGTAACGCGCGTCCGCGGGCTGGTAGCTCTCGTACAGCTTGCGGTAGCCCTCGATCGCCTCCGCGATGAACGGCGGGAGGGAGCCCATCACCTCGCCAAGTTGACCGCGCTCGACCATGTCGTGGAAGAACGCGGCCGCGAGCGGCGCGCCTTGCGCGATGGCACGCTTGCTGTCCGCGCGTTCGCCCTTGCGCAGCACGCAGCCCAGGGTGAAGAGCGTCGAGTACAGCGGATCGGACCGGCCGGCGTCGCGCCAGCTCTCCTGCATGCCGCGCAGCGCGGCGACCGCGGCGGCGACGCCGCCCGCGAACATCAACCAGCCCGCGCCGAGCTTCGCGGTGAGCGCCCGCGCCTTCGGCCCGAACGCGGAGACGTGCAGAGGAATCAGATGTGAGAGATCGATCAGACCTGCGTCGGGATTGAGGAAACGCACCTTGTGCATGCCGTCGTCGAGGCGACACTCGACGGTGTCGCCGCGCAGCATGCCCTGCACGACCTCCACGTAGCGCTCCAGCTGCCCGAGCGGCACCGCGCCCTGCCCCATGGTGCGGCGCGCCGTGAAGCCGGTGCCGATGCCGAAGTCGATGCGGCCCGGTGCGAGCCTTGCGAGCGTCGCCAAGCCGTTCGCGGCGACCGGCGCGATGCGGTTCGACGGGATCAACACGCCCGTGCCGAGCCGAATGCGCTTGGTCTCGCGCGCGGCCAGCGCCATGCCGACGAACACGTCCGGGTTCAAGAGCTGCGTGTCGTAGAACCACGCGTGCGTGAAGCCGAGCGCCTCGGCGCGCTTCACGGAGCGCCAGCTGTCGGTGGTGGTGGCCAGGGCGATTCCGAAGTCCATGGGTCCCCTCTCGCGGCTCGGTTGTGACTCAGTATGACTCAGACGGGCGCGGTGATCTGCGCGATCCGTTCGAGACTCGCTCGTTCGCCGATCACGACGAGCAAGTCGCCCGCGGCGACCGCCAGGTCCTCGTCCGGAACGAGCTGCATGCGCGCGTCGCCGCGCTTCAGCCCGACGACGCGCAGGCGCGGCGCGCTCTGCTCGAGCGCGCGCACGCTCAGTCCGACCGATCGACTGCCCGCGCCGATGCGGACCTCTTCGAGGTCGACCTGCTCGCCGACGCGCGGATGGGTGATCTCGACGAACTCGACCACCGACGGGCGCAACAGCCCGCTCGCGAGTCGAACCCCGCCGAGCTGATGCGCCGAAACGGCACGCGTCGCGCCCGCTTGAATCAAGCGTCGCACGGCGCCCTCGGACTCGCCACGCGCGTGGATCTCGAGCGCCGGTGACAGCTCGCGGCCCGTCAACGTGATGTAGACGTTGTCCGCGTCGGAGCCTGTTGCGACGACGAGCGCGCGGGCGCGCAAGATCCCGGCGTGCAACAGCACGTCGTCGCGCGTCGCGGAGCCCACCAGATACGGATGCCCCGCGCGCGCGAGGTCGGGCTCTTTCGCTGGGTCACTCTCGACGATCGCGACCGACGCGCGCCCGCGCGTGAGCTCGTCGACGACGATGCGCCCGAGCCTTCCGTAGCCGCACACGATCACGTGACCCGAGAGCGCGTCGAGCTTGCGTTCCATGGCTCTCCTTTGCAGAACCGCCCGGAGACTGGTCTCGACCAAGATCTGTCCGAGTTGGCCGAGCAGGTACAGCGTCACCCCGGCAGACCCGAGGATCAGCAGCATCGTGAAGATCCGACCCGCTGGACTCAAGGGGCGGATCTCGCCGTAGCCGACCGTCGCGATCGTGGTGATCGTCATGTACAGGGCATCGAGCAGCGGGTAGTCGGCGACGAGCATGTAGCCCGCGGTGCCGAGCGCGACGATCCCCGCGAGGCCGAGTAGCGCGCGCACGATGCGCTGCGCCGGCGTCAGCATCCGGCGTCTACGGGGTCGCCGGCCCGGCCAACACGCGCAGCCGGTCGAGCTCATTGACGACGTCGTTCGGCAGGTTCGTTCCCGCAGAGCCGCTCCACTCGAGGATCGTCATGTCCTCGTACGCGTCGAACGCGCGCTTCGCGGTCGCAGAGTGCGGGGCGGTCCGGATCGCGCTCGCGAGGTACCAGGCCGAATCCGAGAGCCACGGCGACGAGCGCACCTGTGCATCGGTCACGCCGAGCAGGTAGTACGCCTCCGCGCGGTCCGCTGGCGAAAGCGCTGGGTCCTCGATCAGTCGGTGCAATACGCTCGACGCCAGAAGATCGTCGATCAGCCCCGCTCTCGAGTAGGGGTATGCTCGGACCCGCTTCCCCGACTCGACGAGCGCACGCGCGCGCGCGAGTGAGGGCGGCGCGCTCGCGGCCTTTCCCTCGGCCTCGAGGGTCACGAGCCAGGGCCCGATCTCGCGCCGAACGTCCGGAGGGGTGTCGGCGCGTTTCTGGAGCTTCTCGAGCAGCTTCGCGGCGCGCCGGGGATCGCGCTTCACGCGTACCGCCACGATCAGATACTCGGTGAGATCCGGCGTTCGCACCGCTTCTCCCGAGGGCGTCGGCGGGCTCGTGAGGACGCTCTCGTAAAGCGTGAGCGCCTTGTCGAACTGACGCGTCGCGACGGCGAGACGCGCGCGCTCGGCCGGCGAGAGGTCCTTCAGCTGCGCGTCGTCGATCAGCTTCGCGGCGAACGGCGCATCCTTGTCGGCGGGCAACCGGGAGTGACAGCCGACGCAGGCGTCCGTGAGGTGCAGCGCGACGAAGCGCGCGTCCACGAAATGGCCCGAGGCAAAGCGCGCTTCGGCGTGACGCGCGTCTTCGGCGAGCGCTCGGCCTCGCGACGCGACGTCTTCGTTCGCAGCCTCCGCGTGCTTCGCGAGCGCGTCGGCATTCACGGCGATCTTCGCGAGCCCGGCGCGCACCGCCTCGCGCTCGGCCGGCGACTCGAAGCGTTGGGTCGAGAGACAGCGCGGGAGAATTTCGCTGAGCGCGGCGAAGATCTCGTGCATCGCGGCGCGCGTCGCCGGATCCGGCGGCGCGTCTGCCGCGCGCCCGTGCGGCGCCAGCGCGAGGCAAAAAGTCACGATGCACGCGATCGGACGATAGCTCCGCATGCGTCCTCCCCTCTGGACGCAAAGGCATAGCACGGAGCCGCGCCGCCATCCTATCGCGGCGAGTGATTCGGCGCGCGCCTACTTGAACAGCGGGCCGGTGCCTCGCCCTTCGCAGGCGTCGCGCAGGCGATACATCAACTCGCCCCAGGTCGTGTTGCAAAGCCGGTAGCTGCCCTCGAACGAGCGCCAGTCGCGGTGCGAGAAGCGCACGCGCGTTCGCTGCTCGCTCTCGGCGATGAGTCGCACGTCGATCGTCGTGCCGATCCACTCGTCGGGCATCCCGGGTCCGCCGATGCCCGTCCACTGCACACGCTGCGGAGACACGAGCTCATCGATGTGGAAGTGAAACAGTACCGAGCGCCCGTTGAAGCCGAAGACGTTGACCTCGCCTCTCTCACCGGAGAGATGACAGTCCTTGGTCCACCACGAGGCGATTCCCTGCGGCGTGATCCACGCGTCGAAGACCACCTGAATCGGCGCGTCGATCGCGATCTCGTGCAGGCTGTCCGGCACTACGGCTCCTCGGTGAGTTGGGCGAGCAGCTCGTAGAGACTCACTTCCGACCACGCCTCGGCGATGCGCCCGTTCGCGATCCGGTAGATGTGATTCCCGGTCCAGGAGACTTCGCGTCCGGTCGCGGGGATGCCCATGAATTCGCCCGCGTGCACGCCCGTCGCGCGGTGACGCTCGACGACGCGATCGCCCTCGACGATCTGGTCCTCGACCTCGACGCGGACGTCGGAAAACGCCTCGAAGATCAGGCGGCCGACACGTTTCTGTGGCTGGCACCCGCGCCCGAGGCTGGAGCCGCCCAGGTGCAGGATCGCGTCCTCGGCCCAGGTCTCGTCGACCGCTTCGAGGTTCGCGCGCTTCTTGAACTCGAGGAAGAAGCGGCGCGCGGGGCGGACCTTCGCGTCGCGCAGGAACTCGGCGATCGGCACCCAGTAGTAGTCGCGCCAGCCGTTCGCGGTCTGGCGCGCCTTGTCGACGGGTACACCGCAAAGCGTCAGATGGACATGAGTGCCGCGGCCCTCGTTCACCGGCATGAACTGCAGCTCGAGCTGCGCATGGTGACCGTCCGGCCAGTCACGATCGCGCCAGGTCTGGAGGATGCGGCGGTCCGGGGATATCTCGAGGAAGGTCGCGCTGACCGCGCTCTCGAACAGGCAGACCGCGCCGCCGACGCGCGCGTCGATGTCCGCGCGCTCGCCGCCCGACATGGCGCTGTGCGTGCGCGCGTCGACGAAGATCTCGAACACGTCGTGCGGCGGCACGCCGAAGAACGCGTCCTGGGTGATCGTGCTGACGTCCATCTCGGGTCGCGAAGTGTGTGCGCTTCGCAAGCGCGAGCCGCCAGCACGCGCCGTACGGATCTCTATGCCGAGCGTTCAGCCGATCGCATGGATTGGGCCCGCGGGCGCAGCTTCGTCGGCGCGACGCCCATTTCGCGCAGAAATGCGCGACTGAACGCCGCCTCGGAGCCATAGCCGACTTCCGCGGCGACGCGCGCCAGCTTCGGCCGCTTCGGATCCTCGAGCATGGACGCCGCGGTGATCATGCGCAGGCGCGCGATGTACGCGTGCACCGACGTCCCCACGAGCGCTCGGAAGCGCGTCGCCAGCGACGTGCGAGACATCGACGCCACCGCGGCGAGCGCCGCGAGCGTCCAGCGTCGCGCAGGCTCCGTGTGAATCGCGCGCAGCACGCACGCGATCTGCGGATCGTGCAGCGCGCGGAGCCAGCCGCCCTCGCCGGGGGCGAGTGTCTTCACGTACGCGCGCACGGCTTCGACCATGAGTATCTCGGCGAGTCGCGCGAGAATCACGTCGAGCGCATGACCCGGCGCGCGCATCTCGCGCTCCGCCAGGGCGAGAATGGGCTCGAGCGACTGGGTGTCCGCGCCGCGCAAGAGAATCACTCGCGGCAGGAAAGACACGAGCGGATCGGCGCACTGAGCCGCGCACTCGAAGGCGGCGCAGATCAGCTCCGAACGCGCGCACTTCTTGCCGAAGCCGAGAATCCAGGGGCTCGTGAGCTGCGCGGACCCGATCTGCTCGCGCGCGGGGAGCGCCGGAGTATCTCGATCATCGGTCACCTCGTGCGCGTCTCCGTGCGGCAGCACGACGAAGTCACCCGCCTCGAGGCCGATCGGCGCTTCGCCGCGCAGGCGAATCCACGCGCGCCCAGAGCGCACCGCGTGAAACTGCACCGAGCGCGACTCGGCGAGCGCGACGCCCCACGGCGCGCGATTCGTGCAGTGCGCGCAGTACAGCGTCTTCGAGAAGTGGAATGTCGCTAGGGCCGTCTCTAGGACGTCCATCCGGTCGTCACCTCGGTCGGGCTCGGGCGAAAGTCGGCCGAGCGCAGAAGGGGTTCCCAGGGGGGGTCGGAGCGGACCGAAAAGTGCCATATCCATGGTGAAGCGCGAGGGTGGGCCGTCCGCCGCGTATAGTTGACGAATTCGCGGGGAGGGAATTCATGCTCTCGAAGCTCGACGACTACACCATCCACCAGACGGCCGAGCCGATCGCGGTTCCAGCGACCACGGATCGCAATGCCTACGACCGCTTCTGGTTCAACGGCTACGCCAACGACGGCGAGTTCTATTTCGGCATCGGCGCCGCGCTGTACCCGAATCTCGGCATCATGGACTGTGGCTTCAGCATCGTGCGCGACGGCGAGCAGCACGCGTTTCACGCGTCGCGGCGCGCGCCGCGCGAGCCGAGTCAGATCGAGGTCGGACCGTTCCGCATCGAGATACTCGAGGCGCTGAAGTCACTGCGCGTCGTACTCGATCCGAACGAGACCGGGATCTCGGGCGAGCTCCTCTGGATCCCGCGCACGTCCAGCTTCCTCGAAGGCTACCAGCGCATGCGCCGCCGCCGCGGCACGATGGAAGCGACGCGCTTCAATCAATTCGGTTACTGGAGGGGGGAGATCCGCTACGCCGGTCGCACCCTCGCGATCGACCCGAAGCGCGTCTACGGCACGAAGGACCGCTCCTGGGGCGTGCGCCCCGTCGGCGATCCGGACCTCGGCGGCGCGCCGCCGGGGCCCTTCGAGATGGGCGGCATCTTCTTTCTTTGGGCGCCCCTGCACTGGCGGCACCGCTGTACACACGCCGGTGTATTCGAGAACAATCAGGGCGTGCGCTGGCACTGGGACGGAATGATCGTCCCCACGTACGACGACCCCGAGAAGATCCCGCTCGTCGACGATCCGGGAGTCACTCCGCTGCTATACGTCGACCACCAGATCGAGTATGTCCCGGGCACGCGCCGCGCGCGCCGCGCCGTGATCACGAAGGTGGAGCTCGACGGGAAGAAGAACGAGATCGAGCTCGAGCCCATCCAGTGCTTCCGCATGAAGGGCATCGGCTATCAGCACCCGGTGTGGGGTCACGGCAAGTGGAAGGGCGAGCTCGCCATCGGCGGTGAGTCGTGGAAGACCGCCGACCTCGACGAGAACTCGCTCGAGAACCAGCACATCCAGCAAGTCGTGCGCGCTCGCTGCGGCAACGACGAAGGCATCGGCGTGCTGGAGCAGATCGCGATCGGCCCGCACCCGAAGTATGGGTTCAAGAGCTTCCTCGATCCGGCGTGAAGCTGCGCGACGGAGCTCACTCGAAGACGGACGGAAGGTGCGCGCAGCGACCGGTGCCGCCGCTGACCGGGCAGAGATACACCTGCTCCGCCAGGTAGGAGTTCGCCTCCCGGAGCGCGGCGGCGTCCGGCTCGCGGCGGAACTCGCGCTGTGCGGCGTATAGCGCCTCGTGGCCGCGAATCACCTTCAAGAGGACGAGCTGCTGAAGGGAGCACGAGACTTCGGCGTAGGCCACGTCGTTGCCGTCCTCGGTGCCGCGACTCGGACCTTCGATGTGCGCGTCCTGGCAGCGCTCCGCGAGGCCCTTCGCGAGCTCACTCGCGAGCTCGCTGGCCTCGACCTTGTTTCTCCCGAGAATCATCTGCTTCGTGAGCAGGTCGCGCGCGTGCTCCAAGTCCTGGTCCGCCGGTACCCACACGGCGATCGAGCCGCCGCGCCTGTGTCGATCGCTGACCTGCTTCCACGGCGCCGCAGCCGGGTACGGCGCCATGATGAAGCGCTCGGTGATCGGATCGTAGAGCGCTTCGCCCGGGGTGCCGCTCGCGCTTGCGCAGGCCACGAGGGTTAGGCCGGCGGCGAG
>JBGQIB010000124.1:0-13648 GCA_041498295.1 bacterium
GCGCCAGCTTCTTCGTCGCCTGACGCGCCGTGATCGCCGCCGTCAACGTCGTCTTCCCGTGATCCACGTGCCCAATCGTCCCCACGTTCACGTGCGGCTTCTTTCGCTCGAACTTCTCCTTCGACATCTCTCGTGTATTTCCCTCTCAGAGACAGTTGAACTCAGTGAACTCTGGAGCCCATGGGCGGAGTCGAACCGCCGACCTCATCCTTACCAAGGATGCGCTCTAACCACCTGAGCTACATGGGCGCTCTTCGGCGGAGCTCCGATCAAGCCCTGGAGCGGGAAACGGGACTCGAACCCGCGACCCCAAGCTTGGAAGGCTTGTGCTCTAGCCAACTGAGCTATTCCCGCCCGAAACTTTTCTGTGTATGCCTCCGACACGCAAACCGGCTTTCTTGGTGGAGAGGGGAGGATTCGAACCTCCGAAGGCGTGAGCCAACGGGTTTACAGCCCGTCCCATTTGGCCGCTTTGGTACCTCTCCGGAGGATGATCTGCGCCCGCGCCTACTCTCACTCGCTCGTCAGTTCGAATTGCCCGCGCACATCTCTGCAACGCAACCGAAAACAAAGAAATCCCGCCCCGCAAGAACCCCTTTTCCCCGCGGCGCAGGAACGAACCCGTCTCTTCTCTGTGTAACTCGTGCTCTGACCGGATGTCACATCGCGACTGGCGACATGGAGTGTCTTTGGTTCGAGCGGCCGCTCCGTCGCTTGCGCGCGGAGCTGGCGAGGGGACTCGAACCTCCAACCTGCTGATTACAAATCAGCTGCTCTACCGATTGAGCTACGCCAGCGCAAGCGGCGATTGTATCAGGAGGTTTCGGCTCTGCCAGCAATCTTCGCGCCGCCCGCGCAGCGACGCAACTCTGCGGTTCTGAACACAAGGTAGGCGGCGGCGGCGGCGACCCCGAGAGAGCCGACTCTCCCTGCGAGGGGAATCCCCACGGTGGCGGTCGCGTTCCGGCGAATGGCTTCTCGAGCGCCCAGATCCTCGCTCCCGAACACCCAGACGAGATCGGACGTAAAGAGCGCCGTCGGGAGATCCTCGAGCGCTGGGCCGCCCGCGTCCGCGACGAGCACCGCGAGGCCCTCGCTCCGCGCGAGGTCGACTGCGCGCGCCAGGTTCGGGGTTCGGCCGACGCGGAGGTGCTCGAGCGCACCGGCGCTCGCGCGCAAAGCGCCCGCTGCGATGGGCGGCGCGTGCCGATGCTCGAGGATCAGGCCGAGCGCACCAGCACCTTCCGCGGTTCGCGCGATGCTGCCCAGGTTCCCGACGTCGGTCACGCGGTCGAGTGCGACCAGGAAGCGCGGGGACGGCGCAGCCAATAGCTCCTCGAACTCCTCCTCAGGATAGGGATCCGCGAACGCGTGGACGCCCTCGCCCCGTTTCGCCTCGCGCCGCTCGATCGAGCGCTCCACCACCAGCGCCTCGAGCTCGCGCCGTGCCGAGCTTCCGTCCCCGTCCGGGAGATACACGGCGCGAACCTGTCGCCGCCGCGCGCGGATGGCCTCGATGACTGGTCGCGCTCCCTCGATCAGGGCTAAGTTCGCCGGGTCGACCGCCATCGCTCGCACTCTACTCCGAGCTGCCCGCCACGCGCGTGCCAGGGGCCGTGACCGTGGACTCGTTTGCCATCTCTCTGGGTCGCAAGCCACGTTCGCCGGCGGAGCTACTCGCTCAGCTCCCGCCGGATTCGCAGCCGCATCTACTGGATGCGCGCGCGGAAGGGGGATGGGGCGAGGCGATCGGCGCGGCCGGCGGCGAGCGCAGCTTCCTCGGCGTTCGGCCCGAGGTCGTCTTTCGCGGCGGCCGCGAAGCGCTCGCGGAGGCGAGGCGCTGGCTCGCTCAATTCCGCGGGAGACCCGCGCTCGACGCGCTGCTGGTCGGCAGCTTCTCGTACGAGCTCGGTCACGCGTTCGCCGACGGGCGCGTCGGGGGAGATCCCGAGGCGGAGCTCGCGCCGGTGTATCTCGCCGGTTTCCGCGCCCTCTACGTCCACGACGCGGCCTCGCAGCAGGGTGCCGTAGTCGGCGGCTGTGCGCGCGACACGGCGGAGCTCGCCGAGCTGTTGCGCAGCGTGCCGGCCGCGCATGACTCCGATGGTCCGCCGGACATCGTCCGCCCGCGCGCGCGGACCAGCGACGTGGATTTTCTCCACTCGGTGCGACGCGTTCAGGACTACATCCGCGCCGGAGATGTGTACCAGGTGAACCTTGCCCGCCGGCTCGACGCGCCCTGCCCGGATCCGAGCGCGCTGCGCCGGCTGTATCTCCGACTCGCCGACGCGACCGCGGCGCCGTTCTGCGCCTATCTCGAGACGCGCGAGCGCACGCTGCTCTCGAGCTCGCCCGAGCGCTTCCTGCGCAGCGACGGCGGCGAGGTCGAAACGCGCCCGATCAAGGGAACGCGCCCGCGCGGCCGTACGCCGTCCGAGGACGCGGCGCTGCTGCGCGAGCTCCTGGCGTCGGCGAAGGACCGGGCGGAACACGTGATGATCGTCGACCTCGAGCGGAACGACCTGGGCCGCGTGTGCGAGATCGGCAGCGTGCGCGTCTCCGAGCTGTGCAGGTCGCGCAGCTTCAGCGACGTACACCACTTGGTGTCGACGGTCCGGGGTCGCTTGCGCGACCCGGGCGATTGGGTGGGCCTCTTGGAAGCGACCTTCCCCAGCGGCTCCATCACCGGCGCGCCGAAGCTCCGCGCGATGCAGATCATCGCCGAGCTCGAGCCGGTTCCGCGCGGCGTCTACACGGGCGCGATCGGCTCGATCGACGCCGCGGGCCGCGTCGATCTCTCGATCGCGATCCGCACGGCGATCGCGGCGCGCGGCGAGCTCCACCTCCATCTCGGCGGCGGAATCGTCTCGGACTCCGATCCCGAGTCGGAGCTACGCGAGACTCGCGACAAGGGACGCGGCTTCGCGCGCAGCTGGGGCTTCGAGACGAGCGAGTGACAGCCAGCGGCGTCAGCGTCGCCTCAAGCACGTCCGCGGCGGCGCCGAAGCGAGCCGCATGAGCCGCGCAGAGCGCATACGAGAGGAGTCGACGCCGGGAATCGCCCCAGCGAACGCGCCGGTGACCGAGGCGGGCTGGCGCAGGCTTCGTCAGCCGGGCGAGTCTGAGCTCGAGTCGCACAGCGACGAGTTGCAGCGACGCGCGGACGTCCGCACCCCGCTCTCGTTGCGCGTGCAGCGCAGCTCGATCGATCCCCTCCGCGATCCCGTCACTCGCGAGCTCTTCTACGACGTCGCTGACGACGACGAGACCACGAACCTGTCGCGCCGCGGCTTGTGCATTCGCTGCGAGCGCCCGCCCGAGATCGGCGCGCGCATGCTCGTTCAGCTGCGACTGCCGGGCGAGGATCCGGTCGACGTTGTCGGCCTCGCGCGCTGGTCGCGCGTCACGTTCGTGCCCGGCCAACACGGCGCGCGCGCCGTCGCGCTCGTCGGTCTCGAGCTGCTCGGCGGCGCGCCCCGCGCGCTCGAACGCTACGGACGCGCGATCGGCCGGATCGCGCGCGCCGCTGCATCGGCCGACGCTGTGGATGCGGAATCTGCGGTTGCCTCTCCTGTGGACCGCCGATAGCATGCCTTGCCATGCGCGCCTTGAAGCCGCCGGGAACGTTCCGCTGGATCCGAGGGGTCCGGACCTTCGAACTCGATCCTGAGGGGCTCCGCTTGCAGCGAATCCGCTCGATCATCAAGTCGATCCAGCGCGACCTCGACGAAGGCGGCCGTGCATACGTGCGCCAGATCATGAAGGGCCCCGAGCTCTTCCGCATCGAGCTCGAACGCCCCGACTGGTCCTATCTGCGCACCACCATCCTCGACCGCGAGACACTCCGCTCCCTGCTCGAGGCCACCCCGGAGGCAACGGTCCGCTCTTCCATGTTCTTCCGGTAACTCAGGCGATCCGACCGACCGCTCCGACCCAGGAACGCAAGCCGCTGCGCCTCAGGCGCCGGCGCGCAGCGAGCCGCGGGCGAGCGAAGCCCGGGTGGCCCGCGGACGCCCGCGGGCCGGCGCCCGTAAGAACAGTTGCCCGGAGCGGGGCTCGAACCCGCACGAGGCTCTCGCCTCCGAGAATTTTACACTGGTCCGGAAGTTTCCCTCCGGGGCGGACTATCTCTTCACCCACGTGGGGTGCCGGGCGCTCATCGGCGGGGATTATCGTTGGGGCTCACCCCGCTAGTCTCTGCACCTTCCGCGGAACCTTCTTGTGATCGCGTGGGCACCCTACCCACGCTCACTGCCCTCCGCGGCTTGGCTCAGGATTGCCGTGGCGATACTCGCTTTAGGTTCCCCTGAGTTCACCCGGTTTGTTACCCGCGCGTTGCCGCGCGGGAGACCCAAACCTCGAGTCCTCTGTGTCTACCAATTCCACCATCCGGGCAGACGCAGCGTACTCCGTCGTCGCGTCGCCGGCGAGACCGGCTAAGCTACGCTCCCGATTTCGAGGCGCCGTCGCCAAGTGGTAAGGCAGAGGCCTGCAAAGCCTTTATCCCCGGTTCGAGTCCGGGCGGCGCCTCCAGCGCTTCAAACGCGTAGCCCGGGCGCGGGCCGGAGCTGGTCGCGCGCGCGCACGACGATCCGATCGCCGTCGAGCTCGACCGCGGCCAAGAGCTCCGCCTGAGCGCTGCGCGTGAAGCGCGCGGCGAAGCGCGCCTTCACCGTACACCGAAGTGCGTCGTCCGCGTCGGCCGAGAGCGAGGCCGTGTCGAGCGGCTCGCGCGTGCGGTCGGAGAGCTCGATCTCGCCGCTCTCGGGGTCGTACGCCTCGACGAAGAATGCAGTGTCCTCGACGTCGAGCCAGCCGCGAAACGGCCCGATCTGCACCACGAACGTGCGCTCCGCCTCCGCGAAACGGACGCCTGCGCGCAGCGCGCGCAGCAAACGCGGGTGCGTGACTCGCACTCCTTCGTGCCAGAAGCTCCCGTCGCGCCGCAGCCAGAGTCCGAACGGCGCCAGCGGCGCCGCGCTCAGAGCGACTCTCTCTGCACGCTGCCGTCCGACTCTTCGCGCAGTACGCCGCGGAAGTCGTAGCGGTGCCAGTACACGATGCGCCGGCCACCGTCGGGCAACGGATAGATCCATTTCTCGTTCCAGCGCAGGCCGTGCTCCTCGCGCGTGCGCGGGTCGTTCACGCTGCCGACCTGCTCCGTGGGCAGACCGAAGCGCTCGCGCACCGCGAAGTGAGTGACTTGGCTAGCGGTCACACTCTCCGCCGATCATGTTGATCATGTCGAAGGTGGGGACGATGTCCGCGAGCATCCCGCCGACCAGCATCTCGCGCATGGGCGCGACGTTGGCGAAGCTCGGCGGACGACACCGAACCTTGTAGGGCTTGCCGGTGCCGTCGGAGACGACGTAGAAGCCGAGCTCACCGTTGGGCGATTCGACCGCGGCGTACGCTTCGCCCGCCGGCACCTTGATGCCCTCGGTCACGCCCTTGAACTGCTGGATCAGCTCCTCCATGCGGCCGAACACACGCTCCTTGCCCGGCCAGCGGACGCGCGGATCGCTGACGTTCACCGCCTCGCCCACGGTCTTCTCGAGCACGGGCACGCACGCGCGCATGATGCGAATGCTCTGCACGAGCTCCTCTTGGCAGACGAGGAAGCGGTCGTAGTTGTCGCCCGTGGTGCCGATCGGAACGTCGAAGTCGATCTCGTCGTAGGCCAGGTACGGCTCGGCCTTCCGCAGGTCGAGCGGCACGCCGGCGGCGCGCAGCATCGGCCCAGTCACTCCGTACGCGATCAGCTTCTCGAGCGGCAGCATGCCGGTATTGCGGAAGCGGTCGACGAAGATGCGATTCGAAGTGACGACCTTGTCGAAGTCCGCGAGCAGCGCTTCGATGCGCAGCAGAGACGCGTGGAGGCGCTCGAGAAATCCTGGAGTCACGTCGCGCTGGATACCGCCGATGCGGATGTAGTTCGACGTGACTCGCGCGCCGCACAGCATCTCCTGCAGATCCCAGCACAGCTCGCGCGCCTCGATCCCGTACAGGAACGGCGTCATCGCGCCGAGCTCGAGACACGCCGCGCCGAGCCGCGTCAGATGGTCGCCCATGCGCGAGAGCTCGCTCGCGAGCGTACGCACCCAGATTCCGCGCCGCGGGATCTCGCAGCCCAGCAGTTTCTCGACCGACATGCAGAACGCGAGGTTCGCGAGGATCGCCGAGTTGTAGTTCAATCGATCGGTGTAGGGGATCGCCTGATACCAGGTCCCGCTCTCGCACTCTTTCTCGAAGCCGCGGTGCAGATACCCGATCTGCACGTCCATCTCGACGATCTCTTCGCCGTCGATCTCGAGGATGATCTTGACCGTCCCGTGAGTCGCGGGATGCGACGGTCCCATCGAGAGGACCTGCGTCTCGGTGTGCAGATCGCCCTTGGGCCGGGGCGAGCGAATGGGCGCCGACTGAGTCACTCGCTACTCCTAGTTCCGCGGACCGATGAGCGGCTGGCGCCGCTCCTTCGGGTAGTCCTTGCGCAGCGGGTGCCCCTGGAACTCTTCGTACAAGAGGATCCGGCGCAGATCGGGATGGCCACGGAACACGATCCCGTACAAGTCGTACACCTCGCGCTCGAACCAGTTCGCCGCGTCCCAGAGCGTGCAGACCGAATCCGCCTCGGCGCGCTGCGAGGGAACTCCCGTCTTCACGCGCAGGCGGTGCCGGATGCGGCACGGCTCGCCGGCCGGCGGCGAGAGCTCGAGTGCGGCCAAGTGATACACGAGCTCGAAACGGGGCTCGCGACCCAGATAGTCGACCGCGGTGAGATCGATGAGCAGGTTGAAAGCGAGCCCGGGATCGTCGCGCAGTCTCTGAAGAACCTCGCGCGTGCGGTCGACGGGCACGAGGATCGTCGCGTCACCGACGTGTGTATGCGAATCGACGACGTCGCTGCCGAGAAGCGACCGGACGCGCGCGACGAGCTCGTCGGCTGCGGCCATCAGCGCGCGTAGTCCCGGCGAATCAGGTCGAGTCGGCGGCCCACCTGCTCTTCCGTGCGCAGCAGGTCCTTCATGTGCCAGAGCATCGCGCCGCGCTCGTAGGTCGCGAGCTCGACGTCGCGACCCATCACGATCGCCTCCTCCGGGCACGCCTCTTCGCAGAGCCCGCAGAACATGCAGCGCGACATGTCGATGTCGAAGACGGCCGGAATGCGCTCGATCGCGTCGCTCGTCTCCGCCGGCAGGATCGTGATGCAGTCCGTCGGACAGGCGAACTCACACAGTCCGCACGCCACGCACTTCGGCTGCCCGTTCTCGAGCTGCACTAGCACCGGGTAGCCACGAAACGCGTCGGAGTAGTCGAGGCGCTGCTCCGGGTAGAGCACGACGAAGGTCGACGGCCGACCGATCATGTAGCCCCAGAAGTTCCGGAAGAACACGCGCGCCGTGACCCAAAGGCCGACGAAGATCGTCGGCAGATACAGGCGCTCGGCCCAGCCGAGCCGCTCCGCACGACGCACCTTGACGACCTTGCCCGGCACCTGTCTCCCGACCCCAGAGTCGCGCGCGAGTATACGGGACCCCGCGGGCGCGTCGAGACGACGCGCGCCGGCTACTCCGGCAGGACGGTGGCCGCGAGGGGAAGGTGCGGAGGATGCGGCCGATTCTCCAGGTCGGTCTCGTCGTGATCGAAGCGCCCGTGGAGCTCACCATTGTCAGTCCAGTACGAACACGATCCCCTTCTTGCATCCCTCGGATCCGTCTTCCTGAACGACGCCGCCATTCGCAAGCTTGGCCTCGGAGGTGTCCGGCGGCGAAAACACCACTCATAGGGGCCCGCCGCGAGTCGCTTTCCGGTCTCGCCGAAGCGCTTCCACTCGCCGACCCGACGCACGCGCTCGTAGCGACCGTGCGCGGCGATCCCACCGCCGGGGCCGCGAAACATCCAGGCACCGTCGCGCTGGTCCTCGACCCACGTCCCTTCGCTGCCGCCTCCGCCGCTGCCCTCGACCCAGCGGCCGGTCTTCTTGCCCGCTTTGTCCTGGCCCTGCGTCACGAGGCGACTCTCGTAGTCCCACTTCATGAACGGGCCGTCGAGCGCTCCGTCGCTGTGGCCGACCAAGGAGCGCATCGCGCCGTCGTCGCCCGATTCGTTCCAGCGTCCGCCCCGTCGTTCCCCCGGAAGACGACTCGCCCGTCGGATGCGCCGTCGCGAAACCCGGCCTCCGCGACCTCGCTCCCCTGCCCATTCCAGATTCGCAGCGGACCGTGCAAGCGTCCGCCGCGCGCGAGGACTTGCCAGTCCGAGTGGCTCGCGGCGAAGCCGATATCGAGTGAGACCTCTCCGGTCGCGATCGCACAGCCGCGTGTGGTGAACCCCGGCGTCTGCTGCGAGAAGGCCTTCGCGGCGGCCGAACAATGTGACTCGACGGCGGCGCTGGAGAGTGGCTGCGGCGGGATCTTCGCGAACGGCCACCCGGGTGGATCCGCCGGCCACAGGAGCCGGCGCTCGCGTGACTCACTCTGCGTGCGCGCCAGTCACTCGCGTCGCGGCGGCGAGTTTCTCGGCGCGGTACGAGCTGCGGACCAGGGGGCCGGAGAAGACCTCGTCGAAGCCCAGCGCGCGCGCCTCCTCGGCCCAGGCGTCGAATTCCTTGGGCGTGACCCAGCGGGCGACGGGCAGGTGCGCGGGGCTCGGCGCGAGGTACTGACCGATCGTGAGCAGCCGGCAGCCGTGCGCGCGGATGTCGCGCAACGCGCTGCGGACCTCGTCTTCGCGCTCGCCGAGACCGAGCATGAGCCCAGTCTTCGTCGGGATCTCGGGCCGGAGCCGCGCCGAGTTGGCGAGCAGCGCAAGCGAGCGGTCGTAGCGGCCGGCCTTGCGCACCGGGCGCTGCAGGCGCTCGACGGTCTCGAGGTTGTGGTTCAGCACGTCGGGCGAGGCGTCGAGCACGATGCGGAGCGCGTCGAGCGAGCCCTTCAGGTCGGGAATCAGGACCTCGATCTTGCAGCCGGGGGCGCGCGCGCGAATCGCGGCGATGGTGCGCGCAAAGTGCTCGGCGCCGCCGTCGTCGAGGTCGTCGCGCGCGACCGCCGTGACGACGGCGAAGCCGAGGCCGAGCTCCGCAATCGCATGGGCGACGCGCGCGGGCTCATCGGCGTCGAGCGGCGCGGGGCGACCCGTCGCCACGTCGCAGAAGCCGCACGCGCGTGTGCACTGATTGCCGGCGATCATGAAGGTCGCCGTGCCGTGCGCCCAGCACTCACCGAGGTTCGGGCACGCGGCCGACTGACACACCGTGTTGAGGCGTTCACTGCGCACCAGCTCGAGCAGCCGCTCGAGCTGCGGTGTCTGCTGGTAGCGCGCGCGAATCCAGCTCGGGCGCGGCCCGGCGCTCATGCGAACACCTTGCGCAGCTGATCCTCGACGCACGAGGCGACGTCCTCGACGGCGACGGGGCGCGCGAGCACGCTCGCCATGCTCACCATCTCGACCTCGGCGAGACCGCACGGGACGATCGCGCCGAAGCGCGCGAGGTCACAGTCGACGTTCAGCGCGAAGCCGTGGAGCGTCCGCCAAGCGCGCACGCCGACGCCGATGGATGCGATCTTGCGGCGCGCATCGAGCCACACGCCGGCGAAACCGTCGCGGCGGCGCGCCTCGATGCCGAAGTCCGCGAGCGCGGAGATCAGCACGGCCTCGAGATCGCGCAGGTAGCGGTGCACGTCCGCGCCGTGGCGGCGCAGATCGAGAATGGGATAGCCGACGAGCTGACCCGGGCCGTGCCAGGTGACGTCGCCGCCGCGGCCGACGCGGAAGACGTCGTAGCCGCGCTGACGCAATTCTGTGTCACTCGCGCGCGCGTTCGAATCCGACGCCCCGCGCCCGAACGTGATCACGTCGGGATGCTCGAGCAAGAGAACCGTCTCGCCGCCCGCGCCGCTCGCCAGCCGCTCGCGCAGCTCTTCCTGCAGCGCGAGCGCGTCGGCGTACGGCACGCGGCCGAGACGCCGAATTTCGAGAGCGTTACTGGGCGAGAGCGTTTCCATCTTGTGCGAGCTCGCGCGGCTGCTCGATCAGCCGCTTGATCTCCGCGAGGAACTGCGCGGCGCGCACGCCGTCGACCACGCGGTGATCGACCGAGAGCCCGAGCGTGGTGATCGAGCCGATCACGATCCGGCCCTCGCGCACGATCGCCCGCTCGCTGATCGCCGCGACGGAGAGGATCGAGCTCTGCGGCGGCGTCACGATCGCGTAGAAGCGATCGACCCCGAACATGCCGAGATTCGAGATCGTGAACGTGCCGTCCGCGTAGTCGGCCGGCTGCAGCTTGCGCATGCGTGCGCGCTGGATCAGCGAGTTCGCCTCCTCCGCGAGCTGCCACACGTTGCGACCCTGACAGTCCTTCACCGTCGGCGCGACGAGCTCGTCCTGGACGTCGACGGCCAAGCCGATGTTGATCGCGTCGTAGATCGCGATGTCGTTCTCTTCCGCGCGGTACGTCGCGTTCACTTGCGGGTGGCGCTCGAGCGCGAGCGCCGCCGCCTTCAGCATCAGGTGCGTGTAAGTCAGACGAGGGTGTTTGTCGCCGGCGTCGCGATTCACTTGGTCGCGCAGGTCCTTCAGCGCTTCCGTCGAGACGTCCATCTGGATGTAGAAGTGCGGCGCCTCGGCCTTGCTGCGCACCATGTTGCGGATCAGCGCCTTGCGCTTCTGCGACAGCTGCAAGGTGCCCCGATACATCACCGCCTCGCGCTCCTTCGTGTGCGCGTGCTCGCGCTTCCAGTGCGCGAGCAGATCGGACTTGGTGATGCGGCCGCCGGGACCGCTGCCCTTCACGGCCTCGAGGTCCGTGCCGCGCTCGCCCGCCATGCGCAGCGCGAGTGGCGTCGCGCGCACGCCATCCGCGTCGGGCGGCTGTGTCTCGAGCTGCGCGAGATACGCCTCGAGGTCAGTTGCGAGGATCGCGCCCCCGGCTCCCGAGCCGGTGACTTCGGAGAGATCGATCGACCTCTCTTCCGCGATCCGGCGCGCGCGCGGCGTCGCGCGGATGCGGCCGTCGTCGGGCGCGAACGTCGCCGCGACGCGCTCACCCGGGGGCGCGGGCGGTAGCTCGACACGCTGCGGTGTAGGCGCGGGCCGGCTCGGCGCGGGCTTCGCGGTCGCGGGCGCGCTCGGCGCAGCGGGTTTTGCGCTTGCGGCGCTCGCGGGCGGGGCGCCGACTACGAGCGCGTGCTCCTGTGCGGCCGGTAGGGAAAGCGCGACCGCAGCCTCGCTCTCGCCCGGCAGGCGCAGCACCGCGATCAAGGTTCCGACCGGCACCGTCGCGCCGGCGTCGACGACGATCTGCGCGAGCACGCCCTCGGTGTATGCCTCGAACTCCATGTCGGCCTTGTCCGTCTCGATCTCCGCGAGCACTTCGCCGCGCTTCACCGGATCGCCGACCTTCTTGCGCCAGGCGATGAGCCGGCCTTCTTCCATGGTGTCCGACAATTTGGGCATGCGGATCTGCTTGGGCATCGCGGTCTCCCGGTGCTTCGCTAAAGCGTGATCTTGAGGACGGCGTCGACGATGCGCTGCGCGTCGGGCAGCGCGAGCTTCTCGAGGTTGGATGCGTACGGCGTCGGAACGTCGGCGGCGGCGACGCGCTGCACGGGCGCTTCGAGCTCGTAGAACAGCGCTTCTTGGATCTGCGACGAAATCTCCGCGCCGACACCGACCTTGCGCCAACCCTCCTCGGCGATCACCGCCCGGCGCGTGCGCAGCACGCTACTCAGAATGGTGTCGCGGTCGAGCGGATCGAGCGTGCGCACGTCGACGACCTCCGCCTCGATGCCTTCGTTCGCGAGGATCTCGGCGGCGCGCAGCGCCTCGTGCACCATCCTCGACCAAGTCACGATCGTGACGTCGCGGCCCGGCCGCTTGATGTCGGCGACGCCGAACGGAAGCAGATACTCCTCGTCCGGCACCTCGCCCTTCATGTTGTAGAGCATCTCGTGCTCGATGAAGAGCACGGGGTCCTCGCAGCGGATCGCTGTCTTCAACAATCCCTTGAGGTCGTAGGGCGTCGAGGGAAGCACGACGCGAATGCCCGGCGCGTTCACGAACCACGACTCGATCGAGTGCGAGTGCTGAGCGCCCTTCTGCGTGCCGCCGCCCGCAGGCGCGCGAATCACCATGGGCAGGTTCACCTGACCGCCGAACATGTACCGCGCCTTGGAGGCATGATTGATGATCTGGTCCATCGCCACGATGCCGAAGTTCAGAGTCATCAGCTCCGCGACCGGGCGCAGGCCGGTCATCGCGGCGCCGATCGCGACGCCGATGATCGCGGCCTCGGCGATCGGAGTGTCTCGCACGCGGCGCGCGCCGAACTCGGCCATCAGCCCTTCGGTGGCGCGGAACGTGCCGCCGACCAACCCGACGTCTTCGCCCAGGATGAACACGCGCTCGTCGCGCGCCATCTCCTCGGCGAGCGCGCGCTGCACGGCCTCGTAGTAGCGGATCTCAGGCAAGCGGCCCCTCCACGTACAAGTCCTCGTACAGCGCTTCGGGCGCGGGTCGGGGACTCGCCTCCGCGAACTGCATCGCCTCTTCGACGACCGCGTTCGCCTCCTGCTGAATCGCCTCGAGGCGTGCGCGATCGACGATGCCCGCCTCGAGCATCGACTTCGCGAGCCGCGGAATCGGATCGCGTTTCCGCCACAGCTCGGCTTCGGCGACGCTGCGGTACTTGCCCGCGTCGGTCATCGAGTGACCCTGATAGCGGTAGCAGCGCGCCTCGAGCAGCACCGGCCCGCCGCCCTGGCGCGAGAACTTCACGAGCTCCTCGCATTTCTCGCGCACCGCGACCACGTCCATGCCGTTCACGACGTGACCCGGAATGCCGTAGCCCTGCGCCTTCTTGTGGATCTCGTTGAATGAGGACGACGTGCGCACGTCGGTGCCGATGCCGTAGAAGTTGTTCTCGCACACGAAGATCACACCCAGGTTCCAGAGCTTCGCCATGTTGAGCGCTTCGTGGAAGACGCCCTGGTTCGAAGCGCCGTCACCGAAGAAGTTCATGACGACCCGATCCTGCTGCTGCATGTGCATCGACAGCGCCGCGCCGACGCCGATCGGGAGATTTCCGCCGACGATCCCGTAGCCGCCGAGGAAATAGCGAGACGCGTCGAAGAAGTGCATCGACCCGCCCTTCCCCTTGCACACGCCGGTGGAACGGCCGTAGAGCTCGGCCATCAGCGCGCGCGGCGGTGTCTCGCGGCACAGGGCGTGCGCGTGTACGCGGTAGGTGCCAATCACGTAGTCGTCGTGATTCAGCGCCGAGATCGCGCCGGTCGCGACGGCCTCCTGCCCGATGTACAGGTGCGTGAAGCCGCCGATGAAGCCGTCGGCGTAGGCCTCGGCGACGCCCTCCTCGAAGCGGCGGATCAGCACCATCTTGCGGTACATGTTGACTTGGTCTGCGGCTGCAATCGGCATCAGATCTCGAACTCCGCCGCTTCCAGCACGCGCGCCACGCGGTACAAGAAGCCGTTTCCAGTGACTCCGTCGATGATTCGATGATCGTACGAGAGGGCCAGGTACATCATCGGGTGTATGGCGAGCGTCTCCTCGCCGCCGGTCTCGACGACGACCGGACGCTTCTTCACTTCGCCCATGCGCAGGATCCCGACCTGCGGCTGGTTGA
>JBGQIB010000125.1:0-13617 GCA_041498295.1 bacterium
CCAGTTTCGAATCTCCTCCGGGACCGGAATCTCGAGCTCGACCTGGTCGCGCCGGATCTCGAGATAGCCCGGGCGCAGCTCGCGCATCACGTTCGTGATCAGCTCGTGGATCTCGAGCGCCGCGCGCTCCGGGTGCAGGATGCGGCGCGCGTCGCAAGTCACTTCCTGGAACACGCGCCACTGGGAATCGAGTGACTTCACCTGGTGGTGGATGTTCGACAGGCTCGCTTCGGCCGCGCCGGGCCCGCCCGAGATGACGAGCAGCGGCACGCGCTCCGCGTACGCGGCCGCGACCGGGTTCACGATGTTGTGCCCGCCCGCGCCGTAGGTCACGCAGATCACGCCGAGCCGGCGCGTGGCGCGCGCGTAGCCGTCGGCCGCGAAGCCGACCGCGGGCTCGTGCGAGAACGTGACGATCTCGAGCGCGCGGTCGCGCGCCAGGCTCTGGAACAGGCCGAGCACGAGATCCCCGGGCAGACCGAACAAGTGAGTCACGCCCAGGCGCCGCAGGTACGCGACCAGAAACTCGCCGAGCGGCATGCGCGCCTTCATGGTCATCGCCCGTTCTCCAGCTCGAACCAGTAGAACGCGGCGACGACCAGCGCGGACGTGACCCGCCCCGCGCGCAGGGTCTCGCGGAGCTCGGCTCTCGGGACGAGCTCCACCACCGTCTCTTCTCTCTCCCCGTTCGCGATCTCGGCCACGCGCTCGGCGCCGCGCGCGACGAACGTCTCGGTGCGATTGCCGAACAGCGCCGGATTCGGATTCACCACGCCGAGGCTCGCGACGGACGCGGCCCGGTAGCCGGTCTCTTCGAGCAGCTCGCGCGCGGCCGCGGCCGCGGCGGACTCCCCGGGATCGACCAGCCCGCCGGGAATCTCGAGCGTGACTCGCCCCTCGCCGTGCCGGTACTGGCGCACCATTACGAGCTCGTCCTTGGGCGTGAGCGCGACGACGTTCACCCAATCCGACGAGTCGATCCGGTAGAATGGGTGCGCCTTCCCGGTGTGCGGGGAGAGCGACGTCATGCGGCTCACCGTGAAGACGCGGCAGTCCTGGAGGAGCTCGCGCTCCACCTCTTCCCAGTCCTTCACGTCGCCCGACATGCGACGATTCTAGCGAGGGAGGCTCTCATGGACAGACGACCGCTGGGACGAACCGGGATCCGCGTGCCCTCGCTGTGCCTGGGCACGATGACCTTCGGTGTGCAGGCCGACGAGCCCGCCTCGTTCGCGATCCTCGACAAGGCGTTCGCGGCCGGCATCGACTTCATGGACACGGCCGACGTCTACCCGCTGGGTGGCGGCGTGGCGACCGCGGGCCGCACCGAAGAGATCATCGGCAACTGGCTCGGCGCGCGCGGGCTACGCGATCGTGTGTTCCTCGCGACCAAGTGCCGGGGCAAGATCGGCGAAGGCACGAACGACGTCGGCCTCTCGCGCTTTCACATCCAGCGCGCCGTCGAGGCCAGCCTGCGCCGGCTGCGCACGGACGTGATCGACCTCTACCAGACGCACTTCTTCGATCCGTTCACGCCGATCGACGAGACGCTGCGCGCGCTCGACG
Source organism: bacterium (assembly GCA_041498295.1). GTDB lineage: Bacteria > Myxococcota_A > UBA9160 > SZUA-336 > SZUA-336 > VGRW01. Next base: position 1,567 of record JBGQIB010000125.1, read on the forward strand.
ACCTCGTGCGCGCGGGCAAGGTCCGCTACGTCGGCTGCTCGAACTATCCGCTGTACCGCCTCGCCGAAGCGGAGCGCGTCGCGCGCGAGCTCGGGGTCAGGCGCTACGAGACGCTGCAGCCCCGCTACAACCTTCTGTACCGCGAGATCGAGACGGAGCTCCTGCCGTACGCGCGTCAGGAGAAGCTCGGCGTGATCGTCTACAACCCGATCGCCGGCGGCTTGCTCAGCGGCAAGTACCGCGCGGGCGAGGCGCCGCGCGACGGAACGCGCTTCACGATTCGCGGCGCGGGCGAGATGTACCAACACAGGTACTGGGACCAAGTGCAGATCGCCGCAGTCGAAGAGCTCACGAAGGAGGCCGAAGCGCGTGGGCTCGCCCTCGCGTCGGTCGCGACGGCCTGGGTGCTCGCCCAGGAGGGAATCACCTCGGCGATCATCGGCGCCAGCCGCGCGGAGCAACTCGACGCGACTCTGGCCGGCGCCGAGCTCCGGCTCGACCCTGAGCTCGCGAAGCTCTGTGACGCAGTTTGGTGGCACCTACCGCGCCGCCCGGTGGCCGAGGGCTATCGCTAGGCTGCCCAGGACTCGGGCACGCGCGCCCGCGAGCTGGGCAGCTTTTTCGAGACGCTGAAAAAGAGAGACGCTTCAAAGAGCCGCCGCCGTGGCATCCTCCTTGCTCTCGCGTCTTGCAAATACCTCTACCCGGAGGAGGGAGATACTCATGTTCGACTATGTTGACTCTACGAAAGCTCGACGCGCTGCGGGGGCAGTACTCGGCTTGGCCCTACCCTTGCTTATCTCGGCACCGGCATGGGCCGACGACGCGCCGAAGGTGATCGACACGGGCGATACGGCCTGGATGTTGACGTCGACCGCACTCGTGTTGCTGATGACGTTGCCCGGTCTCGCGCTGTTCTACGGCGGCTTGGTGCGCGCGAAGAACGTGCTGAACATCTTCATGCAGTGCTTCATCGCGGCGGGCGCAGTGGGCCTCCTCTGGATCCTGGTCGGCTACAGCCTGGCGTTCTCGAACGGCGGCGGATCGTTCGTCGGCGACTTCGCGAAGGTCGGCCTGGCGGGAGTCACGATCGACTCCATGACGGCGAACTTCGCGACGCCGCCGCGCCAGATCCCCGAGTACATCTTCATCATGTTCCAGGCGATGTTCGCGATCATCACGCCAGCGCTGATCCTCGGCGCGGTGGCCGAGCGCATGAAGTTCTCGGCGTTCCTCGCGTTCATCAGCATCTGGCTGCTCGTGGTGTACTGCCCGCTCGCCTACATGGTGTGGGGCGGTGGCTGGATCTTCCAAGCGGGCGCGATCGACTTCGCCGGCGGACTCGTCGTGCACATGTCGAGCGGAACTTCGGCGCTGGTCGCGGCGCTGATGCTCGGCAAGCGGCACGGCTTCGGGAAGGAGCCGATGCCGCCGCACAGCTTGCCGCTGTGTCTGATCGGCGCGGGCTTATTGTGGGTCGGTTGGTTCGGGTTCAACGCGGGCAGCGCGCTGTCGGCGAGCCCGCTTGCGGCGCTCGCGTTCCTCAACACCAGCACCGCGACCTCGGCGGCCGTGATGACCTGGGTGGCGATCGAGTGGATTACGCGCGGCAAGCCGACGGCGCTCGGCGCGGCGACCGCGGCGGTGGCCGGCCTCGTCGCGATCACGCCGGCGTGCGGCAACGTCGCGCCGATGGGCGCGATCGGAGTGGGCGTCGGGGTCTCGGTGGTCTGCTATCTCGCGGTGACTTTTTTGAAGCCGCTCGGCGGATACGATGACTCACTCGACGCGTTCGGCGTACACGGGATCGGCGGCGCCTGGGGGGCACTGGCTTCGGGTCTGTTCGTGGCCACCTACGGCACCGGCATCGAGTCATGGGGACAGCAGGTGATGGTCCAGCTCAAGGGCATCGCGTTCACGGCGGTCTACGCGCCCGTGATGTCGTTCGGGATCCTCATGGCGCTGAAGCTGGTGTTCGGGTCACTGCGCGTGAGCGACGAAGAGGAGTTCGAAGGCCTCGATGTCTCGGCGCACAGCGAGAGCGCATACGCCTTTGGCGGTGGCTCGAGCATGGGCGGCTCCATGGGTGGGCATGGCGCAGAGAGCGCCGCGTCACTCGCCACCGCGCATCACTGATCAAGAAGAAACGGGGAGACTCGAAATGAAAATGATCAAAGCAGTCATCAAGCCGTTCAAGCTCGACGAGGTGCGCGACGCGCTGACAGCGGTCGGCGTCGAGGGGATGACGGTCTCCGAGGTCCGAGGCTTCGGCCGACAGAAAGGCCACACCGAGCTCTACCGGGGCGCGGAGTATGTGGTCGACATGTTGCCGAAGATCGAGATCGAGGTGGTCGTTCCCGACTCACGCGCCGAAGCGGTAGTGGAGGCGATCCGGAAAGCCGCCAACACCGGCCGAATCGGCGACGGCAAGATCTTCGTGAGTCCGGTGCTCGACGCGATTCGCATCCGCACCGGTGAGCGGGGCGAGGAGGCCTTGTAGTGCGACCCGTCGTACGGCTCGCCGAGCCGGCCGACGCAGCGGGCGTGCAGGCGATTTACGCGCCGATCGTCCGTGACACCGCAATCTCGTTCGAAAACGACCCGCCGAGCATCGAGGAGATGTCTCGGCGGGTCGTTTCCATTCTGCCGCTGTATCCGTGGCTGGTCTGCTCCGACGACGGAGAGATCCTCGGCTATGCGTACGCGAGCCGGCACCGCGAACGCGGCGCGTATCGCTGGTCGGTCGACGTCAGCGCCTACGTGCACGAACGCACGCGCCGCGGTGGGATCGGCCGCGCGCTCTACACGACCTTGCTCGCGCTACTCGGGCTCCAGGGCTATCACCGCGCCTACGCGGGGATCACCCTGCCGAATGCGGGGAGCGTGGGTCTGCACGAGTCCGTGGGCTTCACGCCGATCGGTGTATACGCCGCGGTGGGCTACAAGCTGGGCGAGTGGCACGACGTCGGCTGGTGGCAACGCAGCCTGCGGCCGAGCGCGCGGAATCCGGGCGAGCCGATGACGGTCGAGACCACCCGCCAGCACGCGCTCACTCAGTCCGAGTGGAAGATCGTGTTCGAGGACGCGCAGCGGCTGCTCGACCGGCGCGCGGCTCAGAGATTCAAGACGCCCACGTAGTTCTCCGCGAAGCTCGTGGCCGCCGCGGCCGAGCTGCACACGTATTCGAGCTGCGCGCGCTGCAGGCGGCGGCGCAGGTCTACGTCCGGGCTCGCGTCGGGGATCCGGTGCAGGAGCCAGCTCATCCAGCTCGAGAACTCCTGCACGCGCCACACGCGCCGCAGACAATCGGCTGAATAGGCGTCGAGACCCCGGGAGTCACTCGCGCGCCCGCGCCGCGCCAGCGCCTCCGCCAGCACCCGCGCGTCCGCGACCGCGAGATTCAGTCCTTTCGCGCCGGTCGGCGGCACGATGTGCGCCGCATCGCCGGCGAGGAAGAGCCGGCCGAACTGCATGGGCTCGACGACGAAGCTGCGCATCTCGGTGACGTTCTTCTCGAGCACCGGCCCTTCGCGCAGCTTCCAGCCGTCGTCGACCGCGAGGCGGAGCTGCAGCTCCTCCCAGATGCGCGCGTCCGGCCAGCTCTCGATCGGATCGTCCGGCTCCGTCTGCAGGTAGAAGCGACTCACCGTCTGACTGCGCAGCATGTGGCCCGCGAACCCGCGCGCGTGCTGCGCGTAGATGATCTCCTCCGTCGACGGTGCGACCTGGGCGAGCACCCCGACCCACGCGAACGGCAGCCGCTGGTCGTACACGCGCAGAACGCTCGGCGGAATCGAGCCGCGCGAGACGCCGTGGTAGCCGTCGCAGCCCGCGACGTAGTCACAGCCGAGACGCTCGTCGCGCCCTGCGATCCGGTAGCGAATCTCCGGCCGTTCGCCGTCGAGGCCGTGCAAGCTCACGTCCTCGACCTCGAACTCGATCGCGCCACCGCGTTCGATCCAGAGCCGGATCAGGTCCGCGACCAGGTCCTGCTGCGCGTACACCATCATGTGTCGGCCGCCGCACAGCTCGGCGTACGCGATGCGGTGTCGCGCTGCGTCGAAGCGGAGCTCGACGCCGCGGTGCACCTGGCCGCGCGCGCGCAGTTGCTCGGCGAGCCCGTGCCGCTCGAGCAGCGCCACCGTGCCATGCTCGAGAAGGCCGGCGCGCACGCGCTTCTCGACGTAGTTTCGGCTCTGCTGCTCGAGCACGACCGACTCGACGCCCTGCTCCGCCAAGAGATGCGCGAGGACGAGTCCCGCCGGCCCAGCGCCGACGATGCCGACACACGTGCGCGTCACGCCCCGCAGCATACTCGAAGACCGGCTGCTCAGCCTGCCGGTCGCCGCCGCACGAGCGCGAGCAGCCCGGCGAGAGCGACACCGGAAAGTGTCGCCCCGGCGAGGAACGTCGCCCCCGACCCGAAGCGTTGCCACAGGGTTCCCGCGATGACGCTCGCCAGGAGCGTGCTCGCGCCCGAGACGAGATTGAACACGCCGAATGCGGTGCCGCGCAGCGCGGCCGGTGCCGTGTCGGCAACGAGCGCCGCGAAGAGTCCCTGAGTCACTCCCATGTGCAGACCCCAGAGCGCGGCTCCGATGAGCGCGCCGGGGACGCTGCCGACGTACGCGAGCACGAGGTCGGCGGCGATGAGAGGCGCGAGCCCGCTCGCGAGCACGACGCGCCGGTCCCGTCGATCGGAGAGCTCGCCGGCCGGAGTCGACACGAGCGCATAGACGAGGTTCATCGCGATCATCACCGAGGGCACATAGGCGAGCGGCAATCCGACCTCCTGCGCGCGCAGCACGAGGAAGGCCTCGCTGAAGCGCGCAAGCGTGAAGGCCGCGCCGATCGCGACGACGATCCAGAACGGAGCGGCGAGCTTGCGCAGCTCGCGCGGGTGGAACCGCTCGCGCGCCCCGGCCGGGGTCGCCGCGCCGCGCGGCTCCTCGACCCCGAGCGCCAGGAGCAGCACGGCGAGCAACCCGGGGATGATCGCGAGCGCAAAGACCGTGCGCAGATCGAAGCGGAACACCGCCACCAGGACGATCGCGGCGAGCGGCCCTACGAACGCGCCCACGGTGTCGAGCGCCTGGCGCACGCCGTACGCGGCGCCGCGAACGGCCTCGGGAGTCACGTCGGCCACGAGCGCGTCGCGCGGCGCTCCGCGGATTCCCTTCCCGATCCGGTCCACGAGGCGAGCCGCGAGCACTTCGACTGGAGTCACTGCCACAGCGAACACCGGCTTGGTGAGCGCGCTGAGCGAGTAGCCCACGACGGCGAGAAGCTTGCGTTTGCCGAACCAATCACTGATCGCGCCGGAGAGGACCTTGGTCACCAAGGCCGTGCCCTCGGCGATTCCCTCGATCAGGCCCACGAGCGAGGCGCTCGCTCCGAGCGTGGAGACGAGAAACACGGGCAGAAACGCGTGCACCATCTCGGACGATACGTCCATGAACATCGAGACGAAACCCAGCGCCCAGACGGTGCGTGGAACCGCGCGCCTCACCACTAGCGCGCGCGGGATCTGCGCCAGGAATCGAGGACTCGCTCCACCAGCTCGCTCGCGGCGCCGAGATAGTGAGTCGGGTCGAGAAGGTCCTCGATCTCGGAACGGTTCAGCTCGGCCGCGATCCGCGGCTCGGCCAGGAGCGCCTCGCGCAGTGCGCCGCCGCGCCGGCACGCGGCATCGACCAGCTCTCGGGCCTGGAGCCGGCCGAGCTTCGGCGCGAGCGCGAGCGCGAGCCGTTCGGAGCTGATCGCGCCGCGCGTCGCGTCGAGGTTCTCGCGCATGCGCGCCGCATCGATCTCCGCGCCGCGCAGGGCGGCCCCGAGATGTGCCGCGGCGGCCCCCGTGAGTCGGAAGATCTCGGGCACGGTCTCCCACTCGGCTTGCCAACCGCCGACCGCGCGCTCGTGCTCCTGCAGCATTGCCGCCAACACCGTCGCGACCAGGCCGGGAGCGCGCTTCGCGCACGCCAGCGCGCTGGCCGCCCCGACGGGATTGCGCTTCTGCGGCAAGGTCGAAGACCCGCCGCGCGCAAAGCCGGGCGACTCGCGCAGCTCGCCGACCTCCGTTTGCGCGAGCAGCGCGACGTCGAGGGCGACCTTGCCGAGTGCCCCGCAAGTGACTCCGAGCGCGCACGCGAGCTCCGCGACGCGACCGCGCGCGCTGTGCCACGGGACGAGCGGCTCGGCGAGGCCGAGCTGGCGCGCGAGATCGCGCGCCAGCGCGAGGCCGCCGGGCTCGAGCGCCGCGAGTGTCCCCGCCGCGCCGCCGAGCTGAACGGCGAGCCCATGCGCGTGCAGCTCGTCGAGTCGCACGCGCACGTCCAGGAGCGCGCTCAGCCAGCCCGCGACCTTGAGCCCGAACGTGGTCGGAAGCGCCTGCTGCAGGAGAGTGCGCGCCGCCATCGGCGTGTCCCGGTGCGTGGCGGCGAGCGTCGCGCAGACGTCGAGCAGTGAGTCGAGTTCCGCGCGCACTAGCTCGAGCGCACGGCGCGCGAGCAGCGAGAAGGCCGTGTCGAGCGCGTCCTGACTCGTCGCGCCGAAGTGGACCCAGAGACTCGCCTCGGGCGGCAGCTCGCGCGAGAGCGCGCGTACCAGCGGGATCACCGGATTGCCGGCGGCGACCGCGGCTTCCGAGATGGCGAGCGCGTCGAAGCGCTCCGCGCGGCAAGCGTCCGCAATCGCCTCGGCCGCGCTCGCGGGGAGCGTCCCGGCGCGCGCCTGCACGCGCGCGAGCGCCGCTTCGAAGTCGAGCACCGCCTGCAGCCACGCCGTCGCCGAGAACGCTTCGCGCAGCGCGGGTGTCGAGAACACCGGCGCGAAGAGCCCGCCGTCAGACATCGAGGAACGGCGTCTCGCGCTCGCCCTGCAGGACGACGTCGAAGCGCAGGCCCGCGCCGTTCGCGTCGGGCTGCGCGATCAGGCGCGCGCGCAAGCGCGCATCCGCGATCGACGCGAGCAGCGGATCGCGCGCGTTGGCCGCGACCTCGTCGGGGAAGTAGATGCGCGTCACCAGGCGGTGCAGCAGGCCGCGCGCGAACAGCGACACATTGATGTGTGGCGCCTGGCGCCGCCCGTCGGCGAGCTTTGCGCCCGCGAGCTTGCGCGCCACGACTTGGTACTCGCCCGCGTCGTTCGTGGCTGCACGGCAAAAGCCGCTCTCTCTCCCGTCCGTCTGCCACAGCTCGAGCAGCGCGTCGCCGACCGGTGCTCCGGCGCCGTCGAACACCTGTCCGCGAAGCTCGAGCGCGCCCGCGCTTCCCGGCTCCGCGAGCCGACCGTCGCTCGCGCGACACAGCGCGCCGTGAAAGAACGGGCCGATCGTCTGCGCGGGAGTGACTCGCGACTTCATCCGAGTCCCTCCCGAGTCGCGGCGCGTCCGCGCAGCACGACGTCGAAGCGGTAGCCGAGCGCCCAGTCGGGCGTGGTCGAGGCGAGGTCGAAGGCGGCGATCAGCCGCTCGCGCGCGAACTCGGGCACGGCATGGAAGATCGGATCGAGCTCGAGCAGCGGATCGCCCGGGAAGTACATCTGCGTGACCAGGCGCGTGGCGAACGCGGGCCCGAACACCGAAAAGTGAATGTGTGCGGGCCGCCATGCGTTCGCATGGTTCTGCCAGGGATACGCGCCGGGTTTGATGGTCACGAAGCGATAGCGCCCGTCGGCATCCGTGAGACAGCGGCCGACGCCGCTGAAGTTCGGATCGAGCGGCGCCGCGTGTTGATCGACCGGATGCGCGTAACGTCCGGCCGCATTGGCCTGCCAGACCTCGACGACCTGCCCCGCGAGCGGGCGCCCGTCTTCGTCGCGCAGCTGGCCCGCAACCGTGATGCGCTCGCCGAGCGGCACGCCCGCATGCTGCGCGGTGAGGTCCGCCTCGCGCCTCGCCGGTGGGCGCTCCGCGAAGTTCGGCCCGGTGCTCTCGGACGGTGAGTGAGCCCACGCGACAAGCGGCAGGAGCGGCGCGCGCAAGCGCGTCGAGCGGTAGTCGGGAAAGCGGTGCGGCGGGTGCACCTCTCGGTCGTCGGTCCGGAAAGCGATCACGGCGGCCCATTCTACTGCCGGACGCGGTAGATTGCGGTCGAGGATCGCATGCCGTTCGTCGCCGTCGGCCCGCAGACCGTTCACTACCAACTCACGGGGCCGAGCGGCGCACCGGTGCTGCTCGCGATTCACTCGCTCGGCGCGAGCAGTCACGTGTTCGATCGGCTGGCCGCCCTGCTCGAGCCGCGCCTGCGCGTCTTGCGCTTCGACCTGCCGGGCCATGGGCTGAGCTCCCTGCCCGACGCGCAGAGCGAGCCGAGCATCGCGGCGCTCGCGCACGCGGCCGGCGCGTTGCTCGACGCGCTGTCACTTCCGCGAGTGCATGCGCTCGGTGTCTCGATCGGCGGGCAGATCGCGCTCCAGCTGGCGGCCGCGACACCGGAGCGCGTCGAGCGGCTGGTCCTGTGCGCGACCGCGAGCCGGATCGGCTCGCCACGGCTTTGGGGCGAGCGCATCGACGCGGTGTCGAAGGGCGGCCTCGCGACGGTTGCCGACGCCGTGCTCGAGCGCTGGACCTCCGCGGACTTCCGCGCGCGCCGGCCCGCCGACGCGGCCGGGCTGCGAGCGCTCCTGATGAGCACGTCGCCCGTCGGCTACGTGCGCGCCTGCGCGGCGCTTCGCGCCGCGGATCTGCGCGCCGAGTGCGCGCACGTCGCCGCGCCGACCCTCGTGCTCGCCGGCGAACACGACGCGGCCGTCCCGGTCGCGAGCGCGCGCGAGCTCAGTGACTCCATCCGCGGCGCGCGCTTCGAGGTCGTCGCGGGCGCAGGCCATCTCCCCGTCTTCGACGCGCCCGAGGTCGTGGCCGCGCACGTGCTCGCGTTCCTCGCGGAAGCCACGCCCGCGCCCCAGACACTCGCGGAGCTCTTCGCGCGCGGGCTCGAAGTGCGGCGCGCGGTGCTGGGCTCGGCGCACGTCGCGCGCGCGCTCGCGGCCGCGACCGACCTGGATCGCGAGTTCCAGGAGCACATCACGCGCACGGCATGGGGCAGTGTCTGGGCGCGGCCCGGCCTCGACCGCCGCACGCGCAGCCTGGTGACGATCGCGCTCTTGATCGCGCTCGGCCGAGAGGACGAGCTGGCGCTGCACCTGCGCGCGAGCCGCAACACTGGAGTCACACCGCAGGAGCTCGCCGAGCTGCTGCTCCACAGCTCGGTGTATGCCGGGGTGCCCGCCGCGAACGCGGCGATCCGGATCGCGAAGGCCGTGCTCAGCGACTAGGCGGGAGCGAGCGCAGCTTCGCTTCCAGCTTCCCGCGCAGCTCCGCCTCCGACGCCGGGGTCTTCGCGAGCGCGAACTCGATCAGGGTGCGCCCCTCTCCCTCGTGACCCGCGTCGAGCGCAGCGACGGCCAAGGACGCGAGCTCCTGATAGCCGACCGAGGGACGATACAGATCGCCGACCGAGGCGCGCAGCGCGCGGTACGCGTCCTCGCGCCGGCCGAGGTGCGTGTAACACGACCAGAGTCGCTGCTGCAGATAGGACGTCTGCTCGACGCCGCCTTCGATGTCGATGTTCTTCAGCGCCGCTTCATACGCTTGGCACGCGTCCGCGGTCCGCTGCAGGCGCGCGAGGACGTCGCCGCGCAGTCGTTGACCTTCCCAGCGATCGGGGTGCAACGCGATGACTCCGGCGGAGATCCGCAATGCGCCGTCCGTGTCACCGCGCGCGAGCGCGAGCGCGCCCTCGAAGACGCGCATGCGCCCGCCCGCGGGATAGATCTCGTTCGCGCGCACGAGCTCCTCGGCGGCGCGCGCGAGCGCCTTTGGGTCGGCGGGGTCGCCAGTGACTACGAGCGCGAAGGGATCGATCGCCGTCATCTGAAAGCGCGCGACGAGCTCCGGCTGCGACGCACTACTCGCGTAGAGAACCGCCGCATCGTCGACGAAAACGGGCGCGAAGTCGGAGACGCGCCCGACCCAGGTGCCAAGACCGGCCAGCTTCCTCGGCACGAGCAGGAACGCCGGATGGTACTCGGCGATCAAGCCCGCCAGCACCGTCGGATCCTGGAACGCTTGGTCGCCTCGGAAGATGTCGCGGTCCGAGAACAGAAAAGGCGTCTGCAGATCGGCGTAGATCTGCTGGCGCGGCGAGAGCTCCCACTCGAGATACCCGCCGTCGTTCGGGTGATTGAGAACCGTCCCGGTCGCGCCCACGCGGTCAAGGAATGCGACCGAGCCCTCCGGCAAGGCGCGCGTGCATAGCGGGAAAGCACAGCTCGTCTCCCGCACCTTGTAGAGATGCCAGAACGGCAACGCTGCGACCGCGACGACGAGCGCAGCGCGCAGCGGCGCGCTCAGGAGCGGCTTCGCCGAGAGACTCGGTCGGAACGCGCCGAGGAGCGGCACCACCAGCAACACGAATTCCGCCGAGAAGCGCTCGACCCGGGTCAGCAGGAACAGCCCGCCGGCGAGCAGCACCAGGTGCGCGGGCCGCCAGCTCGCGCGCTGCAGACTCGCCAGCACCGCGAGCCCGCTCGCTGCGCCGAGCAGCGCGAGAAAGCTCGGACGACTCACATAAAATCCGTCGACGCGCAGCGCGAGCAAACCCAGGACATCGACCGGCGTGAGCTCCAAGATGTACTGCGACGCGAACGTCAGTGACCGGAACGGCGCGGCGAGCAGCGCAATGCCGTATGGCGTGGCGAGGACCGCGAGCAGCGCCGTGCCGGCCGCCACGAACGCGTGCCACGCGGGCGCCGTCACGTTCGCAAGAACGCCGAGGCGCGCGAGCGTCCACTCCCCGAGGTACGCCCCCAGGATCAGCAGCATCACCGGGTACTCGATGCCGTGCAGGTTCATCCACAGGAGCGCGAGGACGGGCAGCGCGAGCAGGCCGCGCCGCGACTCGAGCATGAAGAGAAACGCCGCGATCGAGAGGTACGAGAGGTCGCCGGGGCGGACCATCGTGAAGCGGCCGACCAAAAACAGCGCGGCCAGCGTGAAGACGACCGCGGTATATCCCCAGCCTTCGCCGCGCTGCCCAAGCCGCAAGCTCGCGAGGACGAACGCGTAGGTTCCCAGGGCCGCGAGCGCGCGCAGCTCCACCAGACCGAAGTAGCCCGCGGCGGAGTGCACCGCGTAGAAGAGGACCTGAGAGAGCCAGTAGTAGTCGAGCCAGGGGGGCGTCGGCCGCAAGAACGAGAAGAACGCGGCCTGCGGCAGACTGTGGCCGGTCGCGATGTAGCGGCCGGCGTTCAGGTGGTACCAGAGGTCGGTATCCGTGGCGAAGATCGGCCACGACGCGAATCCAATCGCTAGAGCGGCGCCGAGCAGCGCGACATACGCGAGCGCGTAGTCCCCCCGGACCCGATCCGCGAGCCGGGTCTCGCGTCCACGACTCCTCGCCACGGCGGAAGGCTACCAGAAGGCTTGACAGTGAGATCGCAGGCCTTACCCACCCGCAGGGCTAGCACTCCCCGGGTCGGAGTGCTGAGCGCCGGGCAACCCAAGGAGGAGACAAACCATGAAAGTTCGACCCCTGCACGATCGCGTCCTCGTCATCCGGATTGACGGGGAAGAGAAGACGGCGGGCGGGATCTTCATCCCCGACACCGCCAAAGAGAAGCCACAGGAAGGTCGCGTGGTCGCGGCCGGCCCCGGCAAGGTGGGCGAAGACGGGAAGCGTCAGTCCATGGGCGTGAAAGCGGGCGACCGCATCCTGTTCAGCAAGTACAGCGGGAACGACGTCGTCCTCGACGGCGAAGAACACATGATCATGCGCGAGGAAGACGTCCTCGCCATCCTCGATTAGGAGAAGAAGAAATGGCTGCAAAGATGATTTGTTTCGACGAGGAGGCGCGCGCTCGACTCCTCGACGGCGTGAACACGATGGCCCAAGCCGTCGCGGTCACACTGGGTCCGAAGGGGCGCAACGTCATCATCGAGAAGAGCTATGGCTCGCCGACGGTGACCAAGGACGGAGTCACCGTCGCGAAAGCGGTGGAGCTCGAAGGCAAGTTCGAGAACATGGGCGCGCAGATGGTGAAGGAGGTCGCCTC
>JBGQIB010000126.1:0-13592 GCA_041498295.1 bacterium
CCGATCGTTCCCCGCTTCGCGATCCGCCCTTCTTCCTGCCCCTTCCGAATCGCTAGCCCCATGCAGCGCTCTGCGCGGCGGACGATTTCGGGTGCAGCCTCGCGACGAAGACGCTTGGCTACGGTCACGCTAGTGGTACCGACTCCGACCTCGGCGGCGGCTTCGGAAACGGGCACTACGGTCGCATCAACAAATTTGTTGATGCGGCTTTTGTAGTTTCCATCCGCCTTTGTCGCATTCGCCCTCTTCGCCGCGAACATCGCTCTCTGGCTTGGCGTGTAGATCACGACGTGACCACGCTGCCGCTCAGGGTTCGCTCAGGGGCGCTCGGGCCGCCCGACGGCTCTACTGACTCGCCCGAAGGCGTGAAGTCGTACCCTGCGGCAGCGGCGGCAGCGGCGAGGCGGGCCTCGGAGAGCTCCTCGGGGATGTCGAGCGCAACTCGAGCGAGCCCGAGCAGTGCGACCGAGCTGCGGCGTGTCGAGACGAGAGTCCCGATTCTCGACGCGAGGTCAGGGTCGCCGCCGGGCTTCTGAAGGAACGCCGCGAGCATGGCGCGCAGCACGATGCCGACGGAGACGAGATCCCCGATCACGAGCGCTTGCTGCGGCGAGAGCGCGTCAGCGCCGCCCAGCGCGTCCTTGAGATCGCTTGCCTCCGACGCCGCGACGTGCGGCAGCGTCTCGAAGCCTGGCGCAATCGTGCCGGACTTGATCAGCCGCTCGAGCTCGCCGCGGAAGATCAGCGCGAGCGATCGCCTACGCGCGAGCTGCTCACGGCGGCCCCGCTTCGTGCCCTCGCGCACCACGGCCTTCTGCGCCTCGGTGAGCGTCTGCCCGAGCCGCGGCATCACGCGGCGCCCTTCTCGCACGCCGTCTCGCACCGAGCTCTGTCGATCGGCGCCCAACCCAGCGACGCTGCTAGCGTTGAGCAGTCGCTGACATGAGGATTGAGAGTCCTCTGCATGATTCCTCGGGCATTCCTCACGCCATCGATTCGCTTCGGCTCGATCAGCGCAAGCGCGCGCAGTGACTCGCGGCGAGTCGCGGCGGACGGCGGCGAGCAACAGGAGCGGTCGCGTGGGGCTGGCGCAGACTTCCTCCCCCCTCGAGTGGTCTGGTTCGAACAAGTCTGCGGTCGGCCCGGGCGAGCATGCGAGTGGTCCGTGAGCAGCGGTCCCCTCTTAGGGGACCGCTCAGACCACTCGCGTCGCCCTGGACTGGTCCAGTGGTCTAGGACCGCTTCGGACTGCTCAGACTGCTCGATCATCTCGTGACCCTCTCCGGGTCGTCGCGGAGTCGAACGAGCTTCGCGCCGCGCGCGCCGTCGGTGACCTCGATCAGGCCGAGCTTCACCCACTCGTTGCGCACGGCCGCAGTGGCCCTCTTGAGCTCACCACCTGAAAGCTTGAGCCTCGGAGCGAGAAGGTCGCCGAGCTCGGTGGTCGTGACTTCTTGTCCGTCGCGAAGGAAGTCCCGCGGGTGAAGTTGTCGCGGCAGCGGGCGGACGATTGGCTTGAAGTACGAGAGCTCGCCGTCGGTCCCCTCGGGAGACACTTCGAAGAGCTGCGCCGGCGGCGTCTTGCCGAGGTTCGTGATCGTCCGGATCCGTCTCGCCCACGGCATCTCCGTGATCTGCTCGAGGGAGAAGACCGCGCGCGCCTTTGCGGCGAGGGCCGAAGCCCCGCGCCCCAGAAAGCGGACATCCGCGTCGTCGGGCGTATCCTTGGGCGGTTTTCCGGCGTGGTGAAGCAGCGAGATCGAGCATCCGTGCTTGACCGCAAGCGCTTGGAGGGCGCCGCCGATGCGGGTCGCCGAGCCGTTGTCGTTCTCCGACTCGCCGAGCGGTAGAACGTCTGCGTACGCGTCGACGAAGACGTCGGCGAAAGGATGGCCCTCCGTGGTCGCTCGCTCGAGACGAGCACCGAGGCGCGCGAGCCCGGCACTGTCGAAGCGCAGCGATGCGAGCTCGCGCTCGTCGACGTACGGATCAGGTCCGAGCACGTGCAGATTCCACGCGTACTGCTCGAGAGGTCCCGCGGGATGCCGACGAGAGAGTCCGTCCATCCGCCGCACGAGCTGCTCGACCGCCTCGTCGGGTGACAGGATTAGCGCCGCGCCCTTGGCCAGCGTCGGCGCTCCATCCCAAGGCGCGACGCCCGCGGCGCGTGCCATCGCGAGCCAGCACACAAGCGACGTCTTCCCCGTGAACGCCGGTGCGATCAGGAGTGAGAGATTCCCGAGCGGCGGAATGCCGGCCGAGATCGGCGCAGGCTCCGGTCGGCGAAGCAGCTCGAGGAGCGCCTCGCCGGTGAACGGCTCCCGACGCAGTTTGGTGTCGGCCACGCACTAGCCTCTGACCTCGATGAGTTTTCGCAACGTTCCACGGGGAAGAGCGGGCGCGATCGCAGCGTCGATGGCGCGCAGTGCGGTGCGGAGAGTCACTTCGCGAACCTTCGGCCGAAGCAGGTCGCGAGCGCGCTCGAGCACCAAGATTTTCTCGGCTTCCGCGAGATCGCCGCTCAACAAGCGATCGAACCGACGCCACGCGAATTCAGCAACTCTGCATTCACTGAGTATCTCTGAGAATTGCGGAGTGCCGGGACGTGCCGTGCGCATGCGCTCGATCGCGCGAGAGTATTCCTCCCACGCGGCTCTGTGTTGCGACTCGACACCGACCGGTGTAGAGTCTGCATTGCGATCTCGGCCCGGTCTCGTCGTCGTCGCCTCGAGGCATGGGGCGGCGACAGAGATCGGGCCGTCGCATTTTGGGGCCGCGAGAGTCACGCGGCGTTTGTCTCGATCGGCTCGCGACGCCAGCCGCCCGGAAGCGCAGCTCCACCGGCTTCGATGAAACGATCGAGTGCATCGGGATCGAACATCACCCGCCGGCCGATGCGCACCGCCGGGATGATGCCCACCTTCGCGAGCGCGTAGATGTGACTCGGGGTTCCGAGGCCGAGCTCGACTGGATACTGAATGCCCTGAAGCGGGCGCCGAGTTGTCATGCACTCCTCCATCTCTGAGGAGTGTTATACTGGGCGGCGGAGTCAGTGAGAAGGGAAGTACCGCTAAAGGGGGTGAGTTACACCGTTTGGTGTTTACGCCGCTTGCGCTTGTCGGGTCCGCGACCCTCAGGATCCCGCAGCGGTACGCCAATCAGCTCGGCGAACGAGTGAAGCGTACCTCGCTGGGCCTTTCCGGTCGCAACTTCTGTCATCGGCTTCCCGAGCACCTGGTAGAGGACGAGCCGACGTGCCGGGCCCTCGAAGTCCCGCTTGGCCGACGCCGAGGCAGGCGCTGGAGCTGGCCGCGTGGATATGGGACGCTCCGAGGTGCTGGGGTTGCGCTTGAGCGCCCACGCGCGACCCCTCATGGCCATCGGATCGCGGCGCCACAGGCCGAGCGTGATGTGCGCGAGCGGCAGCGCCCAGTCGACAGCGCCCAGGCCATGATCGGCAGCCCACTTCTTCAGCGCGACCGACAGCATGCGCGCGTAACCCCGGACCGGGACACCGGAGGCCCGCAGACGACGGATTCGCCTGTGGATCTGCGCGAGCTCGGCGAGAACACGCGGCGCGAGCTGCTGAATGGCGGCTAAGAATTCCTCCTGTCCAAGAACCTCGATCTCCTCTCCATCTCGAGCGAGCTCGCGCGCGCGAACGCCGTCTGCCTTCTGCTGAGCCTTGAGAAACGCTGGCCACTCCCCTGGCTCGATCGCGACCCTGCGCCGTCTCCTCTTGCGAACGTTCGCGGCCCTCGGTGCGCTTCCGGCCGTAGGCACCGCGAGATCAGCGGGCACTGGCTCGCCCGAAAGGGCCGCGTCGATCAGTCGCGACCGAGCGGAATGCGGATCAAGACTCGGCGTTCTCCGACTCACTCACTGAGAATAGCGTACGCGCGAGTAGGAGACGTGGTGTGCGGCGCGGTGCGAGAAACTCAGAGAAGTGCCGTAGTACTCGGTTGTCTCAGCAGCGTGTAAGCCCGCGAAATCGCTAGCTCCGCATGCCTCCGAGAAACTCAAAAGTAGGGCCGCGAAAGTTTAGAAGTCCCTCGCTCTATCCAACTGAGCTACGGGCGCGGCGCCGGGACTCTAGCGGTCGCGCTCAGTTCCCCAAAGGACCCGCGATCGTGTCGTTCGACCGGTCGAGATCGTCGATGCGGCCCTGGGGATCGAGGACGGCGATCAGGTACAGGCCGGCCAGTGAGCCGGTGCGCTCGAACGAGAGCTTCACGTTCTTCGTGCTTCCTGGCGCCACTCCGCCCGTGGACTTGTGAACGGCGACAGGGACGTCGCCGGGATCGAGCACGGCGTCGTCCGAGAGGTAGAGCGCGATTTGCGCGCTCTTCGACCGGAGCGCGCCTTCGTTGCGCACCGCCAGCACCGCGTCGACCCGAGACTTTCCGCCCTGCTCGCTGAGGGCCAGGCTCGCCCAGTCACCACTGACGTCTGGCAGCGGGACGCGAACCAGCTTCGTGACCTGAGTGTCGAAGGCGCGACCGCTCAAGGCGTACGCGCCGCTTCCCACACCGTTCGCGTCGATCGCGAGCTGAGCCCAGTCGCTCGCCGGGTGGTGCGTCAGCGCGGTTCCGCGCCAATCCGCGCCGTCGTGGTAGGCGTAGATCACGAAATCCCCCGACGCCCCACTGCTGAGATAGATCTGGCCCTTGAACACGATCTGCGGGCGATCGTGCGCATCGAGCACGAGCGCCGCGGCTTGCGGCTTGCTCCACGCGCCGGGCGGCAGATCGTTCGGATCGTAGAGATCCTCCGAGAGCCACTGGGAGCCATCGAAGTGGCTGTAGCGAACCGTCCCCGTGTCGGAGAGCGGAAGCGCGACGTGCGGGTGCTCGAGTGAGTCCAGCACGAGAGAGACGACCGCCGAGAACTCGCCGGAGAGCTCGAACGCCGTCCAGTCACCCGACGCGTTGGTGGCGTAGATCGGGTGGCCGTTCACCGTCTCCTGCATCCCGACGTGCGCGTGCCCGGCCGAGTCGAGGACAAGTGACATCTGGCTGGTCCACTTCGCGGTGAAGCCGGCCGGCGTCTCGTGCTGCCAGCCCGAGTCGTCGCGGTGGAGGTATTCGAAGCTGCCGTCGAAATGCCCGTGCACGATGTGCGGGTGATCGTCCGCGTCGATCGCGATGGCGGTCGAGTAGCCGCCGGGCCCGATCTCCTCGATCTGCCACGCGGCGCCGTCGAAGTGGGCGTAGAGGAGTATCTGGTCACTCCCGCGCTCGGCGTGATACGCGATGTGCGGCCGACCCGCGGAATCGACGGCGATCGAGCTCCAGTAGCCGCAGGCGGGGAGCGCATCGACGATCTGGTCGAGCTTCTTGCCCCGCTCGATCCGGGTGTAGTGGAGTTTGAGATCCACGGACTGCCAGGAGACATGCAGGCGCCCCTCGGAGTCGAGCGCGATGCCGACGGGCCCCTCGTTGCCCGAATGGAGTGTCTTCTGCTGGACGCCGCCCCGCGCGAGCTGCGCCGCGAGGAGCGCCGCGCCCAGAACGCCGCACGCGGTGATGAAGCGATTCCGCAAAGGGTCTCCCTCGAGCGCATCATACACCGCGTCGCGGGCCACCAGTCACTACCCACTGCGGAGTTTGTCGAGAAATGGTAAAAGAACATTTCAACCACCCAGGAGATAAACCGTGGCCACCGGTACGAAGCGCGCTCCGAGAACTCCCAGGGTCAAGGGAACCGCACCGAAGCTACTGACGTGGGGCAAGACGCGGCGGGCGCTCGGGGAGCTGGGGGTGGACGAGCAGCGGTTCATCAAGGCCTACGAGTCGCTGTCGAGCTCGCGGTCGCCGCGGCAGCTCGACGACGTGTTGCTGGGCGCCGGGGAGCGTTTCGCGCGCGACGGCGACTTTGCGGCGTTCAAGCGCGCGATCAAGGCGAACAACGACCAGCAGGCGAACGCGCGCCTCGGGAGATACTTCAAATTCAAGACGCGCGCGGCGCGCGAACGCGAGTCCTAGCGCCCACGCTCAACGCTCCTTGCGAGTCGGGCAGGCGCTTTCCGGGAAACACTTGCCGGCGACCCAGGCCTTGAAGTCCGTGTAACTGCGGATCTCGGCCCCGGCGAGGATCTCGTCCGCGAATGGGCGCAGGTTGGGTGTCAGCACGAGGGCGGTCTTGTCCCGGACGGTGACTTCGGCCGCGCCGGAGAGACTCGTGCGCGCGGCGATGCCGGGGGCGAGCGCGCCGTACGCGACGGCGAAGCGCTTGGCGGCCGGCGCCGACTCCCAGCGCGTGAGCCAGAGCAGCTCCCACTTCCCATCGCAGTCGAGCAGCGCGTAGCGGTCGCCGCGCCAGCTCGAGACGAGTGACTCGAGCGCGTCGCCCTTCAGTGTCGACTCGAAGATCACTCGCGCGGTGAGCGCGCCGGCGACGTTGTCTTCCTGGAACGCGCAGCGCGCGATCGGCTCGTGCACGCGCAGCGCGTCGAGCGGCAGCCGCACGAACTCGATCTCGCTCCGCCGCGTCTCCGGGTGGAGCAGCTGCACGCTCGCCAGCGGCGGATCGCGCAGCTCGGCGTCGAGCCCGGCGTCGCCCTCTCGCGCGTAGCCGCGCGCGGCCGTGACCGTGCCGTACGCGTACGGGAACACGAGGTCGACCGCGAGCAGGCGCGGCGCGCGGCCGACCTCGGAGTCCCCATCGTCGAGCTGCGCGAGCATGGCGTCGCGCGCGCGCTCCGCGAGCTCGACCTTGTCCGCGTTCGCGCCGCCGGGGAACGCGCCGAACATGGTGACCGTCGCGTCGCCCTCGATCGTCCCCGAGAGGGCGCGCGCGACGTCGTCCTCGCGGCGCAAGCCGAGCAGTAAGTCGAGAATCTGCGGGAAGTTCTGATCCTGCAGCGCGTGAGTCAGCTCGTGAACCACGATCGGGTCGAGCAGCAGCGCCTTCAGCGCGCCGCTCATGTCGTCGCTCACGAACAGCGTGTTGCGGCTCGCGCTGTAGATCCCGGCCGCCTGGCTCGAGTAGAGCGCGAGCATCTCCTTGCCGAGGTCGACCTTCGGCGAGAGCGCGCCGAGCGCCGCAAGGACGTCGCGCTCCTGCGCCACGCGCGTCGGCTCGAGCTCCTCGCCCGCTTCGTAGCTCAGCACCTGCGGCATCTCTTCGCGCGTGACCCAACGGAGCTCGACGCCGTGTTTGAACTCGAGCCCGCGCAGCGACACAGTTTTGCGTTGCCACTCGGCGAGCCGCACGGCGTCGTCCGGGGTCGGCCCGAACAGCGCGCACGCCGCGCACGAGAGTCCCAGCGCGACGCCGAGCACACGGCGCATCGGTGCCTAGACGCCCCAGCCGCTGCGGTGAACGATGGGAATGCGCCGGCCCGAGCCGTACGCCTTCTGCGAGACCTTCAGCACCACCGGCGCCTGGCGCCGCTTGTACTCGTTTCGGTCGATCTGGCGCAGGATCCACGCGACCGTCTCGCGCGTCGCGCCCGAGGGCGGCTCGATCTCGTCGCCGGGCAGGCCGAGCTCGATCGCTTGATGCAGCACTTCGTCGAGAACCGGGTACGGCGGCAGCGAGTCACTGTCCTTCTGGCCCGGGGCGAGCTCCGCGGACGGCGGCTTCTCGAGCGAGCCGCGCGGGATGCGCTCGGCGTCGCGATTGGCGAAGCGCGCGAGCGCATACACGTCGCGCTTCAGCACGTCGCCCAGCACCGCGAGCCCGCCGACGAGATCGCCGTAGAGCGTCGTGTAGCCCATGCTGAGCTCGCTCTTGTTCCCGGTCGCGAGCACGATGCGGTTCTCCGCGTTCGACACCGCCATGAGCAGCGCCCCTCGGATCCGCGCCTGTACATTTTCCTGTGTCAGCCCGTAGCTCTCGCGCGGACCGAACAAGCCTCGGAACTGCTCGAGATAGCTCTTGTAGATGGAGTCGATGCGGACGGTGCGCGCCTCGACGCCGAGATTTCGCGCCAGCGCCTCCGCGTCGCTCCGCGAGTGCTCCGACGAGAAGGGTCCCGGCATCAAGAGGCCGGCGACGTTCGTCGGCCCGAGCGCGCGCGCCGCGAGATGCGCCGTGACCGCGGAGTCGATCCCGCCCGAGAGTCCGATCACCGCGCTCGGCAGCCCGAGCTTGCCCAGATAGTCGCGAATGCCGAGCACGAGCGCGCGCTCGAGCAGCTCCGCGTCGGACTCGAGCGGCGGCGCCTCGGGGCGGCCGGTCTCGAACGGATCGACGAGCGCGAAGTCCTCGGCGAAGCGCGCGAGCCGAGTCACGACGCGCGCGTCGCGATCGGTCACAAAGCTCGTCCCGTCGAAGATCAGCTCGTCGTTTCCGCCGACGAGATTCACGAACACGAGCGGCACGTGGTGCTGGCGCGCGGCATCGCGCAGCATCGCCTCGCGCAGCGCCATCTTGGCCGAGTTCCACGGCGACGCGGAGATGGTCCAGATCACTTCGGCACCGCGCGCGACCAGCTCCTCGACGGGATCGACGGGATACGGCCTGCGCGCGCCCCAGAACTTCCCGCTCCACACGTCTTCGCAGATCGCGATGCCCACACGCCGGCCGCGGAACTCGATCACGCGCCGCTCGGCGGCGGGCTGGAAGTAGCGCGCCTCGTCGAAGACGTCGTAGGTCGGGAGCAGCGTCTTGGCCTGCACGTGCGCGATCTCGCCGCGGTCGAGCAACACGGCCGCGTTCGACAAGTGCTTCGGCGCACCCTGCGGCGCGGGTAGCACCGCGCCGGTCAGAATCGCGATGTCGCGCGACGCGGGCACGAGCTCTTCGAGCGCGCGTGTCTGATCGCGCAGAAAGCTCGGCCGCTCGAGCAGATCGCCGGGCGGATAGCCGCAGACCGCGAGCTCGGGCAGGATCACCACGTCCGCGCGCTCGGCCCGCGCGCGTTCGACTGCTGCGTGGATCTTGCGGAGGTTCCCCGCGAAGTCCCCGATCGTGGTGTTGATCTGCGCGAGCGCGAGCCGCATGGGGTGGCTCACGATAGCGAGACTTGTGAGCGCCCGCTGGCTGCGGGCTTGACCCTCTTAGTAGCCTAGTAGCTCCCGCCGATGTAGCGGCGCAGCGACTCGACCGCTTCGGCGCGCTCCTCGAGCTCGACGAAGAGCAGGTCGCGAATCGAGAGCATGTCGACGAGCGCGCCGTGCTGCACCACCGGCAGGTGCCGGCAGCCGACGTTCTCCATCTTGCGCACCGCGAGCGCGCGCTCGTCGCCCGGCGCCGCCGTGACCGGGTCGGCGGTCATCACCTCCGCGATGCGTGTCTTCTCGACCGAGCGGCCGGGCGCGACCACGCGGCGCACGAGATCGCGCTCGCTGAAGATGCCGACCAAGCGCCCGGCCTCGACCACGGGAATCGCGCCGACTCGGCGCGCGGCCATGAGCGCGACCGCGTCCTGCACCATCTGCTCGGGACTCACGATGTGCACGACGGGAGAGCGCTTCGCGAGGAGCTCTGCGATCAGGCCCATCTCGGCCCTCCTGCTCACGCCCCGAAGCCATTCTGGTCCCGGCCATGCGAATCGGCAACGACTCATTTCGCGCGGGACACCCCAGCGAGCGCAGTCTCCAGGTTCGCGATTTCGCCGTCCGCGAGCAGCCCCGCGAGCGGCGCAAGCGCGGCCGGGTCGAACGACGAGCGGGCGATCGGCGCGGCTCGGGCGAGCGCCTCGAGCTGTCGATCCGAGAGGCGCGCGAGCGCGGGACGCAATTCTGTGTCGAGGTCGAGCGCGGCGCTGGCCTTCTGGGTCGAGCTCTGGATGCGCTTCGCGAGCGCGATCTCGAGCTCGAACAAGCTCCTGACGCCGTTCGCTTCTAGGCCGAGCTCGGTCGCGCGCTGCGCCACGGCGTCGAGCACGCGCGCCTCCTGCGCGAGATCCTCGATCGGCTTAGCGTGCGCGCGCTTCCACGCGCCGACCCACTCCATCAGCTCGAGCCGGCGCGCGACCAGATCCACCACGTCGTCGGTTGGGTCGCGCGGCAACGGCGCGCCGAACCACTTCTCGCGCAGCGCGCCCAGCTCGGGCTCCCGTTCGCGCAGGAACGCGTCGAGCGCGGTACCGAGCTCGTCGGCGCGCGCGGGCGCGACCCAGTAGACCTTGCGGAAGCTCTCCGCCACACACAGAGATGTGTCACCCGGCCGGCGGAAGTGCGCGATCTCGAAGCTGTCGGTGACGATCGCCTCGACTTGTCCGTCGGCGAGCAGCGTCGGCAGCGAGACGTTGTCGTCGACGGCGACGATGCGCGCCTGCGGGAAGCGCGCGCGCGCGAAGCCTTCGAGCACGCCGCCGCGATTCACCGCGACGGACTTCGGCTCCGGCGGCCCGATCCAGCACGGTCCGCCCTGCCCGATCGCCAGGGAGAGCCAGCCGTGCACGTCGCGGTCCGCTCGCCAGGTGACTCCGCTCATCGCGACGTCGAAGTCGCCGTGCGCCTCGCGCTGCGCGAGCTCCGGCCAGCGGAACGGCACCCACTCGATCGGCCGCCCGAGCTCCGCCGCCCAGAGCGTCGCGACGTCGACGTCGAAGCCCTGCCCGTCCTTCGAGAACGGCGCGTAGTCGCCGCTCGTTCCGATGCGCAGCGGCGGAGGCGTCGCGCATCCGAGCAACATCGCGACGGCGAGGCCGAGGCGAACCGCGACCGGTGCGAGCGCGACCCATCGACCTCGACTCTCGCCATGCGCGCAGCTCTCCCCGGCGAGCGGATGATAGAGTCTCGGCGTGCCGACCGTCTCGGCGAACGGAAGATTCGGTGTCGGCGTCTTCCTGGTCGCCGTGCTCGCGGCGGCCTTTGCGGTCGGCTTCCGCTTCGCGCTCGGGTTCGCGCTGTTTCACGCGGCGGGCGCGAAGGACGTCGTGTCCGCGATGCAGGCTGCGCCCCTCTGGGCGCGATTCGCGTCGCCTGCGCTCGGAGGACTGCTCGGCGGACTTCTCGGACGAGTCGTGGCGCGAGCTCCGCAGGGCCACGGCGTCGGCAACGTGATGGAGGCGGTCGTCCTGGGCCGCTTCAACCTCTCGCTGCGAGTCACTCTGCTGAAGTCGGCGGCATCGTGGCTGGCGATCGCCTCTGGCGGATCGATCGGCCGCGAGGGGCCGCTCATCCAATTCGGCGGCGCGGCCGGCAAGCTCGTCGGCGATCGCTTCGGATTGAGTCCCGAGCAGACTCGCATCCTTGTCGCCGCTGGGACGGCCGCCGGCTTTTCCGCGGCGTACAACACGCCTTTTGCGGCGGTGTTGTTCGTGCTCGAGGTGGTCACCGGCGTCGTCGTGCTCGACACGATTCTGCCCGCGCTCGTCGCAACCGCGATCGCCACGGCGATCACGCGCGCGTTCGTGGGCGAAGGTCCCTTCTACGGCCAGCGCGCATTTCAGCTCGGCGCACCGCTCGAGCTGCTCGCGTTCGCGGGGCTCGGCATCTTCGCGGCGCTCGGCACTCAAGTGTTCATGCGCGTTCTGTCTCTCGGCGAGCGCGCGTTCCGGCAGGAGTGGCTGGGGCTCCCCTGGCGTCCCGCGCTGGGCGGCGCGCTCGCGGGCCTGGTGATCGTCGCCGTTCCTGAGGTCGCCGGAAACGGATACGAGCCGTTGAACGCGCTGCTCGACGCGAAGTTCTCGCTCGGATTCGTCGCGCTGCTGCTGATCGGGAAGTGCCTGGCGACGACCGCATCCGTGTCGTCGGGCAACCCCGGCGGTGTCTTCACTCCGACGCTCCTGGTCGGCGGCGCGCTCGGGTTCCTCTACGCGAGCGCGCTCGCGCTGCTCGGAGTCCCCATCGGGCCGCTGGCCGGCTATGCGCTGGTGGGGATGGCAGCGGCCGCCGCCGCGACGACTCACGCGCCGCTCATGGCGGCCGTCATGGTCTTCGAGCTCTCGGGCGACTACGCGGTCGTGCTGCCGCTCGTGCTGGCTACGGCGCTAGCGACGCTCGTGTCGCGGAGTCTGCGCCGCGACTCGATCTACGCCGCCGAGCTGCGGCAGCGGGGCGTCGGCTGGGAGGTGACAATGGAAGGGCGTCGGCTCGTCGAGTGAGTCAGATCGCCGGGCTCCGACGGGCGCTGAACATGCGGCGCGCGTGGAGCGATGCGTGGACCGCGATCGCCAGGCCGTACACCACGATGCCCAGCGCGAACGAGTTCGCCCATTCGTCCGGCTTCGGATAGAAGAGCATGAGAAGCCCTCCGGCGGCCGCGATCAGCGAGCTCGAGACGACGATCGAGCCATACACGAGCGCGGGTCGCGCCCGCGCGAACGCGGCCCGCGAAAAGACGAGATACTCGTCCTCGCCGAGCGTGCGCATCATCCACGCGCGCGAGAGGTTCGACGCGGCCACGAAGAGCGATGCGACGATGATGGGCACGGCCACGAAGGAGCCCCAGTCGGCGACGTAGGGCAGGACGCAGAGCCCCACGGTCGCCCAAGCGTATGGCCAGCCGAGCTTGCGCGCCACCGGGTTCATCTCGAGGCGCAGGTTCGGCGTCGCGAAACGCGTCGACCCGATGTCGGCCAGGCGCGCGACCAGCAGCGCGGCGGCGAGGCAGGCCTCGATGTGACTGGCGAAGAACGCGGACGCGGCGGCGAGCATCCGCTCTAGCGCTTCGCGCCGGTCGTGATGTAGCGGCGCGAGATGGGCGACAGATCGTCGGGCGGAGTCACGACTTCGATGATCGAGAAGCGGTCGGACTCGAACGCGGCTTGCAGCGCGGCGCGCAGATCGCCGCGCGTGGTCGCGCGCCAGGCAGCGCCGCCGAGCGCGCGGCCGATCTCCGCGTACGGCCAGGCGGGCACGTCGAGCAGCTCCTGGCGCTCGACGACGGGCCGAAAGATGCCCCAGCCCGCGTTGTTCACCACGACACAGATGGGATTCAGGCCGTGCCCCGGCGCGTGCGAGATCTCCATGCCCGTCATCTGGAACGCGCCGTCACCGCACACGATCAGCGGGCGCACACCCGTGCCGAGCTGCGCCCCGAGCGCGGCGGGGACGCCGAAGCCCATCGACGCGTAGTAACCCTGGGCGAAATACATCCCGCCGCGTAGCCGCAGCTCCAGCCCGCCGAAGAGCATGTCTCCGGATTCGGCCACGACCAACAAACCGGGGTGGCGCGCGAGAAACTCGTTCAGCTCGACGAGTAAGTCGTTCGTCGAGAGCAATGCACCGGCGTTCGCCTCGAACGGCGTACGCACGAGGTTGTCGCTGTATTCGACTTTCTCGCGAAAGCACGGCAGCACCGAGTCCGCGAGGTCGCGCACGAACTCGTGCAGCATGACGCCCTGGTATTGGTGGAACGAGATCGAGACACGCTCGGGCTCGGCCCAGATACTGCGCTCGGCGGGCGCGATCTCGGGCTTGCGGCCCAGGTTGATGTCGGTGTGCTGCGTGCCGAGCTCGATCACGAGGTCGGCTGAGGCGACGCGTCTCTGGATCGGCTCCGCGCCGAACGGCCCGATCTGGATGCCGAGGTGCAGCGGGTGGTCCATTGGGAAGACGCCCTTCGCGAGCATCGTCGTCGCGACCGCGCACTCGAGCTTCTCGGCGAGCCGAAGGAAATCGCCGTGCGCACCCACGCGGTGGAGGTCGACGCCGGCGACGAGCACCGGGCGCTGCGCGCGCCGCAGCCGCTCG
>JBGQIB010000127.1:0-13529 GCA_041498295.1 bacterium
CGTCAGGGTTTTCGCCGCCGCGAACTGCAGCCGCTTCTGCATCACGCGCACCGCTTCGGGGTTCGAATCGACTAGCAGGAAGTCGCGGTCGAGGCGCGCGGCGGCCTCGCCGGTCGTGCCGCTGCCGGCGAAGAAGTCGAGCACGAGGTCGCCCGGCCGCGAGTGCACCGCGACGATGCGCGACAGGATCGCGAGCGGCTTCTGCGTGGCGTAGCCGGTGCGCTCGCGGCCGTTCGTCGGCACGATCGTCTGCCACCAGACGTCGGTCGGCGTCTTGCCGCGCGCGGCTTTCTCGGGCCCCACGAGGCCCGGCGCCGCGTACGGCATTCGATCCATCGCGCCGTAGTCGAACACGTAGCTCGCGGGGTCTTTCGCGTACCACAGAATGGTGTCGTGCTTCGCTGGCCAGCGACGCTTCGTGCGCGCGCCGTAGTCGTAGGCCCAGACGATCTCGTTCACGAACGACGCGCGCCCGAAAGTCCCGTCGAGCAGCACCTTCACGTAGTGTGACTCGCGCGGGTCGAGGTGTACGAAGAGCGAGCCGTCTGGGCGCAGCACGCGGCGCGCCTCGCGCAAACGCGGCTCGAGATATGCGGGCAGATCGTCGAAGCGGTCCTCGAACTGCGAGACACCGACGACCTCGCTCTCATAGCGCTGCCCGGCGAAGCCCGTGCGATCGCCGCCCCCGGGGTGGCGCCGCGTGCGCAGCCGCGTGTATTTGCGCGTGCGGCCGGTGTTGAACGGCGGGTCCACGTAGCACAGGGCGACGCGCGCGTCGGGCAGCGCGCGCAGCACATCGAGATTCTCGCCCTGGACGATCCAGCGCACCCGCGTATCCTGCGCCGCGTGCCGATCCGCGCCATCTCGCTCGATCTGTTCGACACGCTCGTCGACATCCACATGGAGCGGCTGCCGCTCGTCGAGATCGGCGGGCGGCGCATTCCCTCGACCTACGGGCTCCTGCATGACGCGAGTGTGCACTGGCACGGGCTCGATTTCGAGACGTTCGCTGCGGCGCTCGGAAAAGTCGACAGCGACTTCCGCGACGCGCTCCGGTACGAGCACCGCGAGGTCGCGACCCTCGATCGCTTCCGCAGCTTCGCGCGCAGCATCGGCCAGCGCGGCGACGACCTGGCGCACGCGCTCACCGAGGCCCACATGGGCGAGCTGCGCAGACATCTGACGTTTCATCCGCACCACGCCGCCGTGCTCGAGCGGCTGCGCGGCCGAGTGCGCTTGGCGGTGTGCTCGAACTTCAGTCACTCGGATACGGCGCGCGCGGTGCTCGCCGACGCGGGGCTCCTGACTCACTTCGATGGGGTCGTGATCTCGATGGATGTCGGCATCCGCAAGCCAAGACCGGAGATCTTCCGCGCCACGCTCGAGTCACTTGGCACCGCGCCTGAGGAAACGCTGCACGTCGGCGACAACCTCGAAGCCGACGTGGCGGGCGCGGCCGCGCTCGGCATTCGCACCGCGTGGATCACGCGCCGCGTCGGCAATCCCGACGCCGCGATCGAAGCCTACAGCGGCGTGCGTCCATCGCACGCGATCGCCGACCTCGCCGAGCTCGAGTCCGTGATCGATCTCGCCGCCGGCGCAGCATGAGCGCGACTCCCAGCGTGACGATCGCGATCCCGACGCTGAACGAGGCGGCGAGCATCCGCGCGCTGGTCGAGCGCTTCCTCGTCACTCGCTATCCGAACCTCATCGAGATCCTCGTCAGCGACGGCGGAAGCCGCGACGGCACCCGCGAGATCGTGCTCGAGCTCGCCGCGCGGGACGCGCGCGTCGCGCTGCTCGAGAACCCCGCGCGGATTCAGGCGAGCGGACTCAACCTGGCGCTCGAGCGCGCACGCGGCGAGGTCTTCCTGCGCGCGGATGCGCACTGTCTGTACGCGGACGACTACGTCGAGCGCTGCGTCGAGACACTCCTCGAGACGGGCGCGCTGAACGCCGGGGGCGCGCAGCGCTTCGTCGCGCGAACCGCGTTCCAGGCCGGAGTCGCGTTGGCGTCGCGCAGCCGGCTCGGCTCGGGTGGGGCGCGCTACCGCGATCCGGCGCGCAGCGGCTGGGCGGAGACCGTCTATCTCGGCTGCTTCTGGCGCGACGTCCTGCGCGAGGTCGGCGGTTACTCGCTGCGCGCGACGAACGAGGACTTCGAGCTGAACATCCGCCTGCTCGCCAAGGCCCAGCCGGGCGCGCCCGGTGAGCTACCCCGAGGCGTGTATGTCAGCTCGAGCATTCGCGTCGAGTACTTCCCCCGCACGAGCCTCGCGAGCCTGTTCCGCCAGTACTTCTGGTACGGACGCGGGCGCTGCCGCACGGTCCTCGAGCACCCCGGTAAGTCGCCCTGGCGCAGCCGGGTGCCGTTCCTCGGCATCTCGAGCGCAATCGCGCTCCTGCTGATCGACGTCGGCGCGCTCGGCGGCCGGCTTCACTCCATCGCAGCGCTCGGTGTGGGCGTGCTCGCGGTGTTCGCGGAAGGCGCGCGCAGCGCGTTCCGCTGGCGCGCGTGCTTTCGCGAGGAGTTCTGGCGCGGCGACCCGGAGCAGCTGCCGGGGCTCGCGCCCCGCGCGCTGCTCTGCGGCGTCGTGCTGCTTTGCCAGCCGATCGCCCACTTCTCGGGCTTCGCCTGCGAGCTCGGTGCGCGCGCGCTCGACCGCGGAGGCGCGCGGTGAAGGTCGCGGTCATCGGCGGCGCGGGCTTCATCGGCACGCGGCTCGTCGAGCGCCTGTGCGGCGCGCACCAGGTGAAGATTCTCGACAAGGCCGACTCCGCCGCGTTCCCAGCGCTCGCCGTGCGGGTCGATGTGTGCGACGCGGACGCGATCGCGCGCGAGCTCGCGGGCCACGACGCGGTCGTGCACCTGGCGGCTGAGCATCGCGATGACGTGACCCCGAGCTCGCGCTACTACGACGTGAACGTCGCCGGCACCGTGAACGTGCTCGCCGCGCTGCGTCGCCACGCGATCCGGAATCTGGTGTTCACGAGCACGGTTGCGGTGTATGGGCTGGATCGTCCCGAGGCGGACGAAGACTCGCCGCTCGACCCGTTCGGCCACTATGGCCTCTCGAAGCGCGAAGCCGAGGACGCCATGCGCGCGTGGCAGCTCGAGGACGGCGCACGCCGGCTGACGATCGTCCGGCCGACCGTCGTCTTCGGCGAGGCCAACCGCGGGAACGTTTTCAACCTGCTGCACCAGCTCGCGAGCGGCTCGTTTCTGATGGTGGGCGACGGCGCGAACAAGAAGTCGATGTCCTACGTAGAGAACGTCGCCGACTTCCTGCGCTTCGCGCTGGAGTCGAGCGACGGCGGCTACCGGCTGTTCAACTACGCCGACAAGCCCGACCTCGAGATGAACGAGCTCGTGGCGCTCGTGCGCGCCGAGCTGGGGCGCAGCCGGCACATGCTGCGGATTCCCTATGCGCTCGGCATGCTCGGCGGGCACGCCGTTGACCTGGTCGCGCGGCTCTCCGGCCGGTCACTACCGATCAGCGCCGTACGCGTCCAGAAGTTCTGCGCGACGACGGTCTTCTCCAGCGAACGCGCGCGCCGGAGCGGCTTCACCGCCAAGGTCGCGCTCGCCGAGGCGCTGCGCCGGACGATCGCGCACGAGTTCGGCCGCGGCGGCGATTGACACGCCCTTCCGCCTGTCTCAATCTGCGCGCCCGATGCTTGCGGTCTGCTTCATCGCTCGTGCCTCCGTGCGTCGCGCCCGTACAGGGTCCCGCCGGCACGGATAGATCCGCCTCGCGATCGACGCCGGCCGCCGGGACCTACCCCGAGCTCCTAGAACCCGCGTCGCCCTGATCTTTCGATCAATCGCACTCCAGGAGGTGGAATCATGTCCGAGAAGTTCGACCAGCTCGTCAGCCGAGAGAAGCAACTCTTCATGCCTTCCGTACGCCGCTGGCCCCTCGCGCTGGAGCGAGGTAAGGGCTCTCGCGTCTGGGACGTCGACGGCCGCGAGTACGTCGATCTGACCGCCGGTTGGGGAGTGACTTCGATCGGTCACTGCCATCCTGCGCTCGCCGACGCGATCAGCGATCAAGCTCGCACCTTGATGCAGACGACGAACCTCGTCTACACCAAGCCGCAGCTCGATCTCGCCGAGCGGCTCGCTCGCGTCGCGCCCGCCGGCCTGCACCGCTCGTTCTTTACGTCGAGCGGCGCGGAGGCGAACGAAGGCGCGCTGAAGCTCACGGCGCGCAAGACGGGGCGCAGCCGCTTCCTCGCCACGCTCAACAGCTTTCACGGCCGAACGCTCGGCGTGATGGGCTGCCTCGGCCAAGAGAAGTATCGCGGGCCGTGGAAGGGAATCGTGCGGGAAGCGACGTTCGTTCCCTTCGGCGACGCGGCCGCGGTGAGCGCAGCGCTCACGACCGAATATGCCGCCATGATCGTCGAGCCGATCCAGGGCGAGGGGGGGGTCGTGGTTCCGCCGGCCGACTATCTGCGCCGCATCGCCGATGCGTGTCATAAGGTCGGCGCGCTGCTCATCGCCGACGAGGTGCAGACCTGTGTCGGCCGCACCGGTCGCTGGTTCGCGTGCGATCACGCCGGCGTCGCGCCGGACGTCCTCACGTTCGGGAAGGGCGTGGGTGGCGGCTTCCCGCTCGCGGGCTTCATGGCGAGTGAGGCGGTGATGGCCGCGATCCAGCCGGGCGATCACGGCGGGACTTACGCGGGAAATCCGCTCGCGTGTCGCGCGGGCGCCGCGGTGATGAAGGTGATCGAGGACGAGCGGCTCGTGGAGCGCGCCGCGATGCTCGGCAAGGAGACACTCGCGCGGCTCGGCGCGTTCGCAGAGAAGCAGCGCGACAAGGTCGAGCTCGTGCGCGGCGTCGGGTTGCTCATCGGCGTCGTGCTGCACGACCCGGCGCTCACCGCGTCGGCGCAGGCCGCGATGCGCGAGCGCGGCGTGCTGGTGAACCTCACCGCTGATCGCGTACTGCGGCTGTTCCCGGCGCTCAACATCTCGGAGAGCGACCTCGCGCAGGGCCTCGATACGCTGGAGTCCTGCGTGGCGGGTCCGTCGTGAGCAGGCGTATCGCTTTCGCTGGGCTCGCGCTCGCCTGTGCGCTGGCGTGTCAGTCGCGGATGTTCGGTGGACACAGAGAAGTGTCGGGCGTCTGGCGGCTCGTGCCTGCGGAGTCGACGATCCAGTTCGTCGGCATCAAGAACAACGCCGTCGGCGTGCCCGGTTCGTTCGCGAGCCTCGAGGGTGCGTTCGACGCGGCGAAGCGTACCGGCTTCGTCGAAGTGAAGCTCGGCAGTGCGGAGACGGGCAACCCGGCGCGCGACGAGAACATCCGCGCGCAGTTCTTCGAGGCGCTGAAGTTCCCGGTCGCACGTTTTGACGTGAGCGGGCTGCCCGCGCCCGAGACCCTGCCGGCGCCCGGCGCGAGCGCGCGCTTCGAGCTCGCGGGTACGCTCTCGCTGCATGGGGCCTCGCTCCCGCTCAAGCTGATCGCGCGCGTCTCGCGCGACGCGCAGAACCACCTGCACGTGCACAACGCGGCGCCGATCGTGCTCTCCGCGCACGATCTCGGTATGGACGCGCAGCTCGC
This sequence comes from bacterium, assembly GCA_041498295.1. Classification (GTDB taxonomy): domain Bacteria; phylum Myxococcota_A; class UBA9160; order SZUA-336; family SZUA-336; genus VGRW01. The sequence goes on from JBGQIB010000127.1 coordinate 5,574, forward strand.
CGCGTTGAAGGCGGTCTGCGGCCACGAGTCACTCTCGGGCGCGATTCCGATCGAGGTCGATCTCGCGTTCGCTCCGGTCGCGGTCGACTAGGGCTTCGGCGCCTCCAGCTTCACGCCGTGCCACGGGCAGTAGTTCCAGCTCGCTTCGAGCGGCTCGCCGCCCTTCGGGCACTTGCGCGCGCCGGCGACGGAAGTGAGCGGCATGTGCCAGCGGAACTCGTGCACGGGTCCGCCCTCGGTGAAGCGGAACTCGAGCTCGAGCTCGCCCGGCGTCGTGGCCGAGAGCGCCGGGTTCCCCTTCGCGTCGACGTTCCCGAGCGGCAAGAGGCGCAGGCCCTCGCCGAGCGGGCCGAGCGACGCGCGCAGGAGATACACGAGGGTGGGAACGAGCTTCGAGACTTCCGGGTTCACTTCGCGCAGCACTTCGAGCGTCTCGCCGCCGCGCGAGAAGCGCGAACGCTTCACGATCTCGGCAATCGGCGCCAGGATCGGCTTGCGCTTCTCCGAGAGGTCGGCGTCGATCGCGGCGACGATCACGTAGTCGCGAAACAGCTTCTCGACCTTGGCCTGCACGTCCGGCTCGAGCTCCATCTCCTTCGCCGACTGCACCCAGTACTCCGGCGGCAGCCACCAGAAGTTCGCGACGTGGGTGGAGCCTTCTTCGACGTTGCGCGCGGTCTCGGCGGCGATGTCGGAGCTGCTCGTCGCGGCGGCGGAGATCGGCAGCCCCGAGAGAGCCAGGAGACCGGCGAGCGCGGCGCGGAGTTTCATCGCGGCCCAGAGTAGCGGCCGAGCTCGCGGTAGGCTGCCACGCTCTGGCCCGACCCGCCGATGCGCTCGAGCTCCGCGGCGGCTGCGCCGCGCCAGGCGCGCACCACCTCGCCGGCGTCCTCTTCCTCGGGCAGCGCGACGTAGGCGAACTCGAGGTGCCGCCGCGCACGGGGGGGCACGGCGACCGTGAGGTCGAGCGCGAGCCCGCTCACCGGCGTGGCCTCGGGCGCGTGCGCGCGCGTGACCGACGAAGCCTCCGCGAGCGCGAACACGTGACCGCCGAAGCGCCGCTCGCAGGCCGCGTGCGCCACGCGGTATTCGCCCAGCGACACGTCCCACATCTCGGTGTACTCGAGCGCGAGCGGCTCGTCGCCGCGATTCTCGAGAACCACGAATCCGAGCAGCAGCGCGCGCGGCGACACCGGCGCGAACACCACGTGCAGGAGCGAGAGACTCGGCGTATGCAGCGCGCGCCTTACCTGGGCGACACCGAAAAGCGTAGCGCTCGGCTCGCGCGTGGAGAGCACGCTGCCCTCGGAACGCACGAGCGCGTCGATGCGCCCGCCCGCGAAAGTCACGCCCGAAGCGCTCGCGACGGCACGGACCGCGTCGTTCGCGACCGGATGACCCTCGGGCGGTGCGTCGGCGACGGTCGGTCCCCAGCTCGCCGAGGCGAGCTCCTCGCCGCTAGACGTACGTGCTGCCCTTGGGCTCGGTCTCGTCGCGTCGGATGATCACGTTCACGAGCGCGGGCTTGCCCGAGGCGAACGCGCGCTCGAGCGCGGGGCGAATCCCTTCGGGCCGCTCCACGAACTCGCCGTGACCGCCGAGCGCCTCGACCACTTTGTCGTAGCGCGTGTAGTTCAAATACGTGCCCACCGCGCGGTCCTTGCCGTAGATCGCGATCTGCGGCCGTAGCATCTGCCCCCACGCCGCGTCGTTTCCGATGATGCCGACGATCGGCAGATTGAAGCGGATCGCGGTGTCGTACTCGAAGCCGTTCAAGCCGAAAGAGCCGTCGCCGTAGATGATCAGCACCTTCTTGTCGGGGAAGGAGACCTTCGCGGCCAGGGCGAACGGCATGCCGACGCCGAGCGTGCCGAGCGGGCCCGGATCCATCCAGCAGTTCTCCTTCATCACGGGCACGACCTTCGCCGCCTGCGCGACGATGTCGCCGCCGTCGCCGATCAGGATCGTGTCTTCGTCGATGAAGTCGCGGATCTCGCGGCACATGCGCAGCGGGTCGATCGGCACTTCGTTCGAGGCCAACTCACTCTGGAAGCCGGCTTCGATCTTCGTCTCGAGCGCGCGCAGCTCGTCGCGCCACGCGTGGAAGTCGAGTTTGATCGACTCCTCCTTCATGACTTGCAGCATCTGCTCGAACGCGACACCGAGGTTGCCGACGATCGCCGCGTCGGCGGAGCGGTTCTGCCCGACGAGCGTGTTCTCCATCTCGAGCTGCACGATCTTCGCGCTCGCCGGAATCGCCTTGCCGAAGCGCAGGCGGAAATCGAGCGGCGAGCCGGCGAGCACGAACACGTCGCACTTCGACATCGCCTCCTTGCGCGAGCGATTCATGAACTGCGGGTCGTCGAAGCGCAGCTGCCCGCGGCCCATGCCGTTCAGGAAAGTCGGGAGCTTCGTCTCCTCGACGAAGCGGCGCAGCGCGGGGCCGCCCTGCGACCATTTCACGCTCGTGCCGGCCATCATGATCGGGCGCTTCGCAGCGGCGATGATCTCGAGCGCGGCGACGACGTCGGCGCGGTCGGGCGCCAGACGCGGCGCGCGCCGGAACTTCGGGAACCAGGCCTTGTCGAAGTCACCGGGCCCCATCAGCACGTCCATCGGGATCTCGAGAAACGCGGGGCCGGGAATGCCCGACGTGGCGTGGCGCACCGCGAGCTCGATGTACTCGGGAATGCGCGCGGTGTCGTAACACGCGTCGGCCCACTTCGAGATCGGGCGGATCATCGAGACGTGGTCCATCTCCTGGAGCGAGCCGCGGCGCAGGTTCGAGAACGGTCCTTGTCCACCGATCACCAGGATCGGGCTGTTCGCGCGCCACGCGTTCGCGATGCCGGTCACCCCGTCGGTGACTCCGGGCCCGGCGGTCACGACCGCGCAGCCGATCTTCGTCGGGTTCAGCCGGCTGTAAGCGTCCGCCGCGTGCACCGCGGCCTGCTCGTGGCGCACGTCGATGATGCGGATGCCCTCGTCCAGCGCGCCGTCGTAGATCGGCATGATGTGACCGCCGGAGAGCGTGAAGATGCAGTCGACGCCGGCCAGCTTGAGTGCCCGGGCCGCGAGCTTTCCACCGTGCGTGGCCATCGCGTTCCTCCTCGAAATCGCCGCGGGCAGCATAGCAGGCCAAGGCGAGGCGAGGCCGCCCCGAGCCGAGCCCGCAAGCGCCGGAGCGCGGGTAGGGTGCCCGCGCGATCATCGGGTGAGCCGCGCGCAGTGAGCCGCAGGCGAACGAACGTCAGTCAGGCCTGAGCTCCGGCCAGCGCTTCACCAGGTCGTCGAAGTGGAGGCCCACGGCTTCCGCTTCGCGGAGCGCGGAGCGCGCGAGATCGACGTGCCCCGAGTCGAGCGCGGACAAGATGCGGTTGCGGTGCGTGAGCTCGAGCTCGGCCGAGTCACAGCGCGTGCCGTCGCAGGGCAGCAGCCGAGCGTACTGTTCGACGGCCTGCGTGAAGCTCGCGGTCGCGCCGTCGTAGTCGCGGCTCTGTGTCTGCTGCGTGCCGAGGCGCACGAGCGCCTGCGCGAGCAGCCGCGCCGCCTGCGCGTTCTGCGGGTACTCGTGCACGACGGCGCGCAGCTGGTCGATGCCCGCGTCGATGCTGCCGCGGTCGATCAAGTCGTAAGCGAGATCGAGGCGGGTCTCGACGGGCAAGCGCACCGCCGGCGTCTGCGCGCTGAGCTCGGGCGCGAGCTCGGTCGCTTCCGCGCGGAGCTGCTCGGCGAGCGCGTCGTCGCGCTCGAACGCCGCGCGCTCGAGCAGGATTGCAGCGAGGCTGCGCTTCACCGTCGCATCCTCGGGAGCGAGCGCGAGCGCGGCGCGCAGATCCTTCTCCCCGGCCGCGAGACCCGCGGCGCCGCCCGGCTTGCGCCGCTTCGCCTCGGCGCGCTTCGTGTACGCGGCCACGAGCTGGCTGCGCAGACTTGGGTTCCAGGGCGTGCGCTTCTCGGCTTCGGCGTAGCCGGCGATGGCGGTGTCGAGGTCACCACTCGCGGCCGCCGCTTCGGCGCGCGCGATGATCGGCGCGACTCCGGCCGCGACCGAGTCGCGCGCGGCATCGCTCGGCCCGCCGCCGGCACACGCCGCGCCAGCGAGTGCCAGCGCCGCCACGCAGAGCGCGCGCAGGCAAGGTGCAACTGAGCTCGCCGCGCGTCTCGGTCCGCTGCTCCACCGCACCGGCAACTCCCCCCGAAAGCGCGGCGAGAATACCCGAGAGGCTCGCCGCCGACCAACGCCCGGGTGACACCGATCTACGTACAGTCCATATCCGGCGACGCCGATACCAGATTCCGTGGGCGAGACGCAGGCGCAGATCCCGCTGAACTCGGAGAACGACGTCGAGCTGTACACGTCGCCGTGGGTCAGCGGCACGCGCGCGGCCGCCTACTTCGGGCCGATCAGCTCCGAGCTCTTCCTCCAAGACGACCAGGTCGAGGACCGCTTCTCAGCGTGGACGAAGGCGGAGCGCGAGCTGCTCGAGTCGTTGCGCGACAAAGCGCGGCTGCTCGGCGCGAACGCCGTGGTCGGCCTCGAGGTCACGCTCGATCCGTTCGCGCGCGCGAGTGACTCGGAAGCGACGGGCTTGCGCCTGCACGCAGTGGGAACCGCGGCCAAGCTCGAACCACTATTCTGACTCTCGCCGCGCGGCGGTGATAGGCTGCCCAGTCGATGTGGCAGAAGGTCCCGCGGGTGTTCACGGCACTGCTCGGCGTACTCCTCGCGCTGCCATTCGCGCTGCGCTGGCTGCTCTCGCCCGAGGCGGCGAGCGCGGAGCTCGGTATCTCGCTCTCCGGCCCCGCGGCCTTCAGTCAGATGCGCGGTGACGCCGGCGGCGCATTCTTCGCGGTCGGCGCGCTCGCGCTGCTCGGACTCTTCCGCAAGGAGCCCGCCTATCTGGAGGCGGTCGCCGGGATCATGGTCTGCATCGTCGCGGCCCGACTGCTCGGCATCGCCCTCGACGGCTACGACCCGAAGATCGGCGTGGCGATCACCGTCGAGCTCGCAACGGCCGCCGCCACGTTCGCGACCGCCCGGCAATTCCGCGCCTGATCAGCGCGCACGGGGGCGCACCCGGCCTAGACCACCCGGTTCGGAATCGGCTCGCCCCGCAGCGCGGCGACGATGTTCTGCGCGGCGAGCTCGGCCATGCGGTTGCGGGTTGCGGTGGTGGCGCTGCCCAGGTGCGGGGCGAGGACGACTTGCGGGAGGTCGACGAGGCCTCTAGTGAGTGCGGGCTCGCGCTCGAAGACGTCGAGGCCGGCGGCGGCGATCCAGCCTTCGCGCAGCGCGCGCACCAGTGCGGCCTCGTCGACGATCGGGCCGCGCGCGGTGTTCACGAGCAGCGCGTGCGGGCGCATGCGGCGCAGCTCGCGCTCGCCGATCAGGTGACGCGTTTCGCTCGTCAGCGGAACGTGCAGCGACACGAAGTCACTGCGCGCGAGTAACTCGTCGAGCGGGACGCCGCCGCCGCGCCCGTGCCAGATCACCTCCATCCGGAAGCCGCGCGCGCGTTCGGCGACGGCGCGGCCGATGCGGCCGTAGCCGACGATGCCGAGCATTCGGCCGGTGACGTCGAGGCCGACGCCGAGGTCGGGGCGCCAGCCGACGAAGCCACCGCCGCGCACGTAGCGGTCGGCCCAGGCGAGGCGTCGCGCCGCGGCGAGCAAGAGAGCGAAGGCGAGGTCGGCGGTGGCGTCGGTCAGCACGTCCGGCGTGTTCGAGATCGCGACGCCGCGCGCGCGCGCGGCGCCGAGATCGATGTTGTCCGTCCCCGCCGCCATGTTCGCCACGATGCGGAGTTGCGGGGCGCGCGCGAGAAACTCCACGTCGATACGGTCCGTGAGCAGACATAGAAGTGCGTCGCAGCCTTCGACCTCGAGCGGGCCGACGCAGGCTTCGAGCCCCGCGTCGGCGAGCACGCGTAGCGCGACCTCCGGCACACCGCTGCGCACCCGCACGCGCCCGCTCACTCCCGTCGTCTCCCAGTCTCTGGCCCGGCCACGCGCACCATGCTACTCGGAGCCCGTGCCCCCGCTCGACCGTCTCACGGTCACGTTCACGCTCTGCGCCCGCGACGTGCGCCATCTGCGCGGCGTCGCCGAACGCGCGGCCGCCCGCGCGACCGAACGCCCGGAGCGCGCCATCGCCAGCGCCGCGCGCGCCCGGGCGGCCGAGCTGCGCAAGTTCCATCCGCCGAGCTACGTACTCGAGCGAGTCGCGGGCCTCGAAGAGCTGATCGAGCTGCTCGAGGACGCCGACTGGAACCCGCCCGAGCGCGTCCGAATGCGCGTGCGCGCGGCGCTCGCCTACTTCACCGACCCCGACGATCTGATCGCGGACTCCGTGCCCGGGCTCGGCTTCCTCGACGACGCGATCGTGATCGAGCTGTTGCGCCTCGAGCTCCGCCACGAGCGCGCCGCCTATCGCGCCTTCGCGCGCTTCCGCGACTCCGCCCGGCGCCGCCGCGCCGCGCGCGACCCCGAGTGGCTCGCCGCGAAGCTCGCGGAGCGGCGGCGGCTCCTGCGCTCCCGCGTCGCGGCGCGCGAGCGCGCGCCGGTTGTGCGCAGGTGGCTGGGTCGGTAAGCTGCGCCCGCGATGAAGAAAAGCACGAAACTCACCCACCGGAAGCGCCGCAAGAGCGCGCACCACCGAGCGAAATTGCGCGCCAAGAACCGCCGTGTGCGGCTGCGCCGGAGCCGTGGCGAGTCGCCCTACACGTGAGTCGCGAGGCGCGATGAGCGAGTACGCGCGCAGCGGCGTCGACACGAGCGAGGCGGACCGCGCGCTCGCGCGTCTGCTGCTCGAGATCGCGCCGACCGCCGCGTTCGGCTCCGGCAGCGAGCTCGGCATCGGTCACTTCGCCGCCGTGATTCGCGTCGGCCCGCTCCACCTGGCGCTCACCACCGACGGCGTCGGCTCGAAGCTGCTGGTCGCGCAGGCGCTCGGGAAGTACGACACGGTCGGCATCGACTGCGTCGCGATGAACGTGAACGATCTCTTGTGCGTGGGCGCGAAGCCGCTCGCGATGCTCGACTACATCGCCGTCGAGCGCTGCGACCCCGACGTGTTCGGGCAGATCGGCCGCGGCCTGTGCGAGGGCGCGCGCCAGGCGGGCATCGCGATCGTCGGCGGCGAGACCGCGCAGATCCCCGAGATGCTGCGCGGCGCGCGCGAGGGCAGCGGGCTCGACCTCGCCGGCATGGCGCTCGGGTTGGTGCCCGACGGCGCGCTGATCGATGGCTCGAAGGTGCAGCCGGGCGACGCGCTCGTCGGCATCGCGTCGAGCGGCGTGCACTCGAATGGTCTCTCGCTCGCGCGCGCGGTGCTCTCGCGCAAGTTCCGCCTCGACGAGCACGTGAGCGAGCTGGGCACGACGGTGGGCGAGGCGCTGCTCTGTCCGACACGGATCTATGTCGCCCAGGTCGAGGCGCTGGCGAAGGCCGGCATCGCGCCGCGGGCGCTCGCGCACATCACCGGCGACGGCTTCCTCAACATCCGGCGCATCGAGGCGCCGGTCGGCTTCGAGATCGACTTCCTGCCGCCGCCGCCGCCGCTGCTGCGCCTGATTCAGCGCATGGGCGAGCTCGAGGCAGCCGAGCTCTACACGGTATTCAACATGGGGGTCGGCTTCACCGCCGTCGTCGCGCCGGCCGAGGTCGAGCGCACGATCGCGGCGCTGCGCGCGACGGGCCTCGAGGCCTGGCGCCTGGGCCGCGCGGTCGCCGACCCCGAGCGCAAGGTGCGAATCCTGCCCGAGCGCCTGGTCGGACGGTCGAAGCACTTCGTCCGCGAGTCGTGATCTCGTTCTCGCTCGAGGCCACGGACCGCGGCAGCGCGGCCCGGGCCGGTCGCCTGCAGACACCGCACGGTGTCGTCGAGACACCCGTGTTCATGCCGGTCGGCACGCACGCGGCGGTGCGCGCGATGACTCCCGAGCAGGTGAAGGC
>JBGQIB010000128.1:0-13503 GCA_041498295.1 bacterium
CCGGCCAGCAGAACGTCGGGGCGGACACTCACCTGCACGCTCTCGATGACCAGCTTCGGTCGGAAGTTCGGGCCGCGCGTCGCTTCGAGCCCAGCGAACGGACGCTCGCCGAGTAACTGAAGGGACCGCTGGAGCGCCAGCAGAGACGACTCGATGTCCTGTGCGTCCCACCTCGAGCGCGCACGCCGCGAAGTGAGTTGCCGCCTTCCGGCGTCGAACAACTCGCGCAAGTCGGTCGAGTCACTCGCGCAGATCGCCGCCGTGGTGACCTCCCGCGGGACTCGGTATCGCAGTGACTTGAAGTCAGGAGGGAACTTCGCGTCGAGCACGATCGTGCGGCGCCGCGTGGGCGTCGCGTCGAGGAACTCCGCCAACTTCGTAACGGAGATCCTCGGGGCCACTCTGATCTTGGGAGACATGTCCAGTCCTCTCTTTCGCCTAGTGGGACCCGGCCCCCCGGCCGGATGTGCCCATCGACGCTATCAGAGAGGTACACCCATGTCGAGCGTTGAGCGCTCGGCCCCACGACCCCCAAGACCTAGTGGTCGGAGTCTAGACCGAGCGGGCGGACTTTCGCCCTGCAGCGTCTCGTTGCACCACCCGGAGAGGTGGTGCGCATGGGGTATTTGACCCCCGATATCCAGCCTTGGCCGGTCAGTGCACGCTCGCCTCGGAGTCGGCGCCAATGCCCAGGGAGAGCAGCACCACCAGCTCGCAGACTCTCCGCGCGGCCGCGTAGGTCGGGTCTGTGCCCCGCCTCGGGGTACACACCTCACCGACGATCGAGCGGAAGCGATCGGTGCCGGCCCACTCGAAGCCCAGGAGGGCAAGGAGCGTGCCCTCGTCCCACCCGGTGTCGACTCGGCTCAGCAGCCCCTCGCGGTCCTGAGCAGGAAGCGCAGGTCTGCGGGAGTCACTACGGTCGAGCCGCCGAATCGGGCGGCACGTGCTCGAGCGAACAGGAGGACCGCCCTGGCGTCCTCGGGGTGCTCCTCCTCGAGCTTGTCGAGGAGCGCGCGCAGCTCGGAGAAGAGCGCGGCAAGGTCGAGGTCGCGCTCGGAGCGGGGAGGACGCATCAGTCCGCGTTCCGGGCGCGCAGCTGGTCGATCTGGTCGGCGGTGAAGAGCCCGCTGCGGAGGGTCTCGACCTGCCGCGCCGGCCTCTTCCGCTTCGGATTCGCCGCGACAAGAGCTTGCTCGTGTTCGACGGTGCTGCGCTCGGACCACGCGCGGTCGTGGCGCGCGGCGAGCCGGAGCAGGAGGCGGTCGCTCGAGTTGCGGTCCTCGGACGTGCCGATGAGTGTGCCGTTCTTGTCGAAGTGCGGGCGCGTGGGCGGCTCGAGCGCGCGCTTCGTGATCGCAGATTCGACCCGTCCGAGGAAGTGCTGCTCGGCTCGGTCCCAGGCCGCCGCGAAGGCCGGGTCTCTGCGGCGCTCGTCGTAGAGCGTGTTGGCGCCGCCGTCCTTGCCCTGGGCCCAGGGGGTCGCACACGACGCCGAGTAACTCGGGCTCCTAGACTCGGCGAGCTTCTCGAGGAAGATCGCGATGCGTGCCTCGGTCAGCGCGCGGCCGCCGCGGTGCTTGGCGGTCGCGGCGTCGAGCGCGCACCGGCACGTCGAGCAGTGGATCAGAGGTTCGATCGGGGCGGGGAGTGTCTCGGCGTCGACGGGCGGGGCTTCGCCCAGGGGATCAGTGGGGTCGGCCATCGGGAGATCATCGCGGGCGGAGTTGGACCCGTCGAAGATGGAACGGAGCGCGACGGGATCTAGTCGTCGCCTTTCGCTGCGTGGTCGTGATACGCCGACGCCTGGGCGATTCGCGCGAGGATCCCGATCAAGCAGGCGAAGCCGATGCCGCCGACGCCTAGCGTGGCCTGAGTCAGACTCACCACGCCTCCGGCGGCGATGATGAGTGAGAGTAGGACGAGTAAGGCGACCATCAGCCTACGCCTCGATCGTCCGAACGCCGCGCTTGGCGCGCATCTTCTCGACCGCGCCGCGGAGGTTCTCCCGCAGCACGCGTCCGTTCGGGATCGCCTCGAGAGTGACCCCCGGAGTCGAGAGGTCCGTGCTCCGGAGCACGATGCTAGACAAGCTGAAGAGGCGAAGGAAGAAGGGCTGCTCTAGCGTCGTGTCTCGGACGCGGTACAGCTCGGTCTCTTCCATCCGCGTCGAGAGGATGCCCCTGGTGATCCGCAGGCGCTCGGTGGTCACCTCGTACTTGGTGAAGCGAGTCTGCAGGTAGCGGCCCAACGAGAACAGGAGCGGGAGCACCAGCCAAGAGAGCACCAGGCAGACGAGGTGAAACCCGAGGTCCTTGGTGTGGGAGGGATGGCCTTTCCAGAGCAGTGTCTCTTCGTCCATCGTGGTGACTCCCAGGGTGTTCTCGCGCTCCTGTCGGACGTTGGCGCAGCGGGCTTGAGGAGTTACTGCTCAAGAGTCACTTAGCCTGGGCCGAAAGCAGGGGTTGAGGAGGGGCAAGTAGCTATGGCCAACAAGTTCCGAGGGCCGGAGTCTCAGGACTTCACGATCGTCGATGACGATGGCGTTGTTGGGCACATCCGTGTCAAGCCGAGCGGCGTCCTATGGGCGCCCAAGAATTCGCAGACGTGGCACCGGCTCTCGCTGGAGAGGTTCGCAGAGCTGGCGACCAAGCATGGGGCGGAACAGGATCGATAGAGGGTTGATCACCGGGGGCTTCATGCGGGTCATCACCTGTAGGCGTGTCGCTATCATTGCTCTCGCTGCCGCGATCGTGTGCGGCTGCGTGAGCCCGCCGAAGACCTATAGCGTTCAGAACTCATCGAGTGTCCCTGACGCGTACAACGTCGTCTGGACGCGCCTCATGCAGTGGTTCACCAGCAGCCAGGTCCAGATCAAGACCATCGACAAGGCGTCAGGTGTCATCTACGCGGAGCGCGCGAGCGTCGCGAACACCGACTACGCCGACTGCGGAAGTCCGGGGATTGCGACACCAATCGCGCGCCCCATCTCGATGAACGTATTCGTCCAGCCCGTCAACGCTCAACAGACCCGAGTCACCATCACCGTGACCGTCACAGAGACACGTAGTTTCGACAAGACGGTTTTTCAGGTTTCGTGCAACTCAACCGGCCGCCTCGAGCGCGAGATGTTGCTGGCCGCGAGCAATCGCAAGCCCCCGCTCTGAGACTCGGCTCGGTCCGCGCCCCCGAGCGCTTCTAGGGACGCGCTCCCGACCGACCCTCCTCCTCCGAGGCTTAGGATCCTGACGGCGAAGTCGCAGCCGACGCAGGTGATCGACGCGAGATCGGAGCGCGCGGGGCGCGGAGGGGGCGCGCCGAGTCGGAAGAGCGTGTCTCGGCTCCCGGCGACCGCGCAGCAAATGTGGTTCTTGCGAGCAATCACTCGACGCTAGCGGGAGTCAAGAAGCGCACCTCGAGCCGATCCGGGAACGGCCCGTCGTAGTGAATCCTGCCTCGCAAGAGGCCGGCCCGCCGCAACGGGGAACGGCGCAGCAGCGCTGCGGCCAGCTCCGGCAGGGTGACCTCGTTGATCGCCGCGCCGAAGCAGCGATGCATGCCGCCGCCGAAGTGGAGATAGGGAACCCCACGGTTGGTGCGGAACGACCGAGGGCTGGAGAAGATCGCCGGATCGAACATGGCGGAGAGAGTGGCGGCGTAGACAGTGCTTCCCGCCGCAATTACTGTGCCCGCCCGCGCGCCCACGCGGACGTCGGCCGGGCAGTGACGGACGATGATCGGGTTGTGCGGATCGAAGCGCAGCGCCTCGAAGACCGAGCGCCCGACTTCCTCGATGTCGTCTGTCTTGGCTGCGGCTCGAGCCCTGCGCAGCGCAGCGGGACGGCCCAACAGCTGGTTGAGAGCCAGGCAGAACGACTTGTTCGTGGTGTCGACAGCGCCAACGATCACGCCGCTGATGCTGCGCCGAATTCCGTGGTCGTCGAGGAGTGAGTCGGTGGCAGACAGTTTGACGAGGCGAGCGAGGACGGTATCCGAGCCGCCCGAACCGCGCCGCAGAGCCGCGATTTGCTCGAGCAGGTGCTCCTTCAGTGCTTCGGCCGCTTCGGCGGCCGTTCGGTGGACCCCGGGGTCGCTTCCCAGGTTGAGGAAGAGGTCGTAGAACAAGCTGCGCATCCAGCGCATCAGGGTGGGCGTGTCCGGTCCCGGTACGCCGAAATAGTCCTGCACCACCGCCGTGGCCACAACGCGGGCGTACTCGCCGCCGACGTCGATCCATCCGCGCTCCGCGGCCTGATCCAAGAGTCTCTCGCAGCGCTCGCGCACCAGCTCGCGAATGCGCTGGAGATCCTCGGGCCTAGCGCATCGGTCGAGCCAGCCCCGTTCGCGCCGATAGCGATCGCCGGGATCCATGCCGAGCATGAACGACGCGTCGAGCGCATCCATGCGCGCCCCGTTGGTCGCCACCACGCTGAACTCCCCGTCACGTTTCAGCACGTCCACGACATCGCGATGACGAGTCACGATGGCGGTGTTGCCAAAGCGCAGCACGGGTGCGAAGCGGCGCAGCAACGCGAACACAAACCGCAAGATACGCGGGCCCGCTAGCCGCGCCTTCAGTGAGTCGCCGAGACTCTGAAGGGCGGACGGACGCGGGATCGCAAAGCCGGCTGGGATCCGGTCTGCACGCGGCGTGCGGTAGTGATCGCGGTAGAGGCGGAGCGCGAAGTGACCGGCGGGGTGCTCGCGGAAGAACAGGACCTCTTTCTGCATCGCCGCGGGTAGCTCTTCGAGCCGCGGCAGTGTGCCTCCGTAGGCCTCGCTCAGCAGCAGCGGCGCCGCGCACGCAGCAAAGGCGACGTCCGCGCGCGTGAGTCGGTCGCCTGTGAGATAAGGGCGGCCGTCCGCGAGCCGGGCCTCGACCAGATCGAAGGTCGCCTTGCAGCGAGTCAGGGCCTCGCGCGCCACGGACTCGTCCAAGCGCCCGAGCCCGAGCCGCATGCCGAGTGCCACAAGTGGAAAGAGCGTGCGATCGAGCAGCACTTGCCAGCCGGGGACGCCATCGGTGAGCAAGCGCAACGCGAGCTCGCGGTTCGAGAGCACCGTATGGTAGATCCATTGAGCGATCCAGACACCCATGCGACCGTTGAACTCGCGCCACAGAGTCTCGACTTCTCGTCGGGTGTTTTCGTCCGCGGGCATCAGGCGGCGTTCGAGCGGCGCCGCTGCATCGAGCGAGTCCGCGATCGGGCCGGCCGGCGAGAGCTCCTTGCGACCCTTCACGAAGATGGGGACCGCCGCGCGGTGACGAATGGCGGTGAGTGCAGAGCCGACAGCCGAGCGACGCACCTCCTCGAACTGCACGCCGTGGTGACCCAGCACCCAGCGTGCGGTTTCCGTGTCGACGCTGGGCGGAAAGGCGAGAAGTTTCATGCTTGGTGCAGGCTGGCGAGCTGGATCAGGCCCGCTCGCCCCGGCAGGAAGAAGTAGGCGCCGCCGCGCACCGTGATGAAGCGCTGGATGCCAGACAGCTTCTGGCGCAGTGGCCAGTGCTGCAGGGAATGACTGCCCCCCCCACTCGGCTGCGATCCGATCACCGGGTCGACCTCGCCTTGCAAGTCGCGGAAGTTCGGATTGTTGCACCAGCTGTGGTGCACGAACTCGAACTGGCGCTCGATGTTGCCGTTCAGGCAAGCGAACATCAGACCGCGCTCTCCGTGGTCGTCCGCGAAGTGAGTCGCGTCCTCGATTCTCTCGCCGTAGGCCCGGCCCCGCCGCAGCAGGCGATGGTGATTCACCTGCTCCAGGATCGTCTCTCGCTCGCCCGGGAAGCTGTCTCGAGGATTCGCCCGTCGGATGTGCGCGCCGAGTGGACAGCGATCGCCGCGGGGGTCCACCCTCGCGAAGGAAAAGTCGTTCTCCCTCGGTGCATCGGCATGATGAGGGCCCGGTCCATCGGGATACTCCGAGATGGGCGAGCCGTTGCGCCAGCGCCCCATGGCCTTGGCCGCGAGGCGCTCGACCTCGAGTGCGCCCTTCGAGCGACTCGCTTCCGCCCGGAAGTAGTTCCAGAAGCCGGCGATGTCCTGCTGGAGCTGGCGAAGCACCAAGTAGCTTCCGTTCTTCCCGAACGGATCGGCGTCTCGCGAGTCACTGAGGCGCGGAATGCTCGTTTCCTCGCCGTAGGCGTTCTTGTAGCCCAGGATGAACTCACCGACCTCGACGCGGTGGAGACGGGCCGTCTCTTCGCCGATCCCTTCCGCGTCCGTCAACCCGTCGAACACCGGCTGCGAGATTCCGTCGGCGAAGCCGAAGGGCTCGTGCATCTCCGTCTTGGAGCTCGGGAGTGCCTGCAGCGGCACCCGATAGACGAGCCGTAGATCGGCGCTCTCCGCCTCGCGAAGCTCTGCGTCCACTTGCTCGGAGTGACCGGCCTCGGTCTTGTGAAACAGCAGCAGTACGAAATCGACGTGCTGCTCGCCCTGTCCCCAGTTCCAGGGAGGTGCGCTCTCGTCGTCGTCACCGAGGATCCGCTTGCGGCGTTCCGAGGTCATGCCTTCGCGAAACGCGGGCGCGAACGTTTCGAGCGCGGCGTCGGAAACCCCGAGAGCGCTGAGTCCCGTCGCCGTGATGGCGATATTCAGCTTCGCATCGCGCCGCTTCTCGTAGGACGCCTCGCCGAAGGTCGTGCGGGCAACCATTCGAGCGAGCCAGCGATGCACGGACTTCTTGTCCGACGTCTGCAGGCGAAGGAAGAGATAGGTCGCGAAGCGCCAGCGCCGATAGCTGCTCAGGAGCAAGCCCTGGACCTCGGACTCGGGATACGGCCCCATCGAAATCCTCGCGCGCGTCATAGCAACCGCAGCCAGTGATCGACCTCGTCGGGCGAGAGGTCCTCGAACAGGCCCTCGCGCAACTTCGCGTTGTCGGCGAGGTTGCCGACCGAGAGATCGCGGTACGCCGAGTACCACACGCGCGTGCGCCTCATACTGTTGCGCGCGAAGGCCTTGAAGCGCTCCTCGTCGTCCGCACCGCCGTTCACGAGATACTGGGTGCGCGGGTAGCCCTCGGTGTTCGCCCAGATCGAGTTCAGACCGACGCTGGCCTGCTCGATAAAGTCACCCAGATAGCGCTCCCAGCTGCCGTCGAAGTTACTGAGGAACACCAGTTGGCGGCGTCCCGCGGGAATGATCCAGCGCGCGAAGTGAATCGTAGGGATCCCGCCGAGGTCTCCGCGGTTGAACCAGAAACGATGCGCGAGCCCGACCACGGTGAGCGAGGTGCGGAGGACGAGCGGGCGCAACCAGCCTGACTTGATCTCGGTCACGCTGCACATGTGATTCTGGAAGGTGCGATCCTCGCGCACCTCCGAGTCCTTGATCGGCTCCGTCTGCCACTGCACCTCTTTCACCGAGTCGCGCCGCTCGAGCTGGCGGACCCGCAACAGCGCGAGGCCGACCGCGACCAGCAGCGCCAGCGTGACGGGCAACAGGGCGACGGCCAAGAAGATGGCCAGCGCGGGCCCCACGAAACGCCCGTAGCGCACGAGAAACGGCTTCCGCGGCGCATTCCGCGCCCAGGTCTCGTGGCCCAGCTGCCGCATCGCGTGCTGAATCAAGGCGCGCACCTCGGGCGGGGTAAGTCCCGCAGTGACGACGGCATTCCGATCGAGGAATGACTCGATCTCGCGGCGCAACTCGTCTTCCTTGCGGATCTCGACCGCGGACCGCCCGCGGAACGCCACGTACCAGGTGCCGGCCCCTTGGTCGTGCCGTAGCAGATACTCCGCGAGCGGCCCGCCGTAGCCCTGGCAGCACTGGTAGATCGTCTCGAGCTGGGTGTGCCAAAGCCCCTTCGGATCCGCGATCCGTCGCAGGAACGTCTCGACCTCGCCGTCGATGTTGCCCTCGAATACGAGATAGGGCGCCTTGGGACCGGTCACGAGGATGAGGGCGCAATAGTGGAGCTCGTCGAAGTCCGTGAATTGAAGCCTCGGAGACTTGGTGAGGACGGGGTCGATGTCGAGCAGCGCGCGCTCGAGACACTCGATCGTCTCGGCCGAAAGAGTCAGCGGCGCAACGATGGTGAACGCGTTCTGGCGAACCGCCTGGAGCACTCGCGCAGCTTACGCCGCGTCCCAGGGAGAAGGCAATCACTCTTTACTCGTTTCACAACTTATCGCCAAGTTCCAGGATCGGCTGTGCTCACGATGGGCGGAAGGACGCTGACCGAGAGAGTATCTCGGAGCGGCGAGTTGTTGATGGGGGTCAATGTGCGGAACTCTCTGCGGGTGAGTCTGTTCTGTGTCGCCCTTGCGATCCCTAGCCACGTTGCGCGTCCACTCACGGCTGGTGTCAAAGTGGCAGCGCTGCATTCCGTCTCGAACGACCTGCTGGATCGCGAGGCAAACCAGAGAAGTCGAGATCCTGGACGCTGCGCGAGAGGTCCACGCGATCGTCGACAGGCTCCAAGAAATCTCGGGACCATCGGCGCAGGCTCCTTCAGGGAAGTGTCCACGATCTCGAATGGAGAGTCGGGATGCTTCGACTGACCGACGATGAACTCCTTGCGCGTTCTGTCGTTGTCGAAGTCGAATCGCTACTTGAAGAGCCTCTTCAACACCTGTACAGGAACCGGTTGTCTCACCTCGTCGTAGACGTCTCTGGCTTTCTCCGCGGCTTCGACCGCAGACTTCAGATGGTTGTTGCTCGACGTAGGTCCAGGTGGTGGAGTCGGAGTCGGGAGAGGAGGTGGCTCAGGTGGCGCCGTCTCGGTCAGATGTGGTTGAGTTGCTTGGATGAGGTTGCCGAGCTGGTCACGGGTCTCCTGCGCGGCGCTCGCGAGCTGCAGCGTACCGGTGACTGGGAAGACGATGAGGGCAGCTCCCAAGACACAGAGGAAGTAGTCCGAGTTCGTGTTTGTCTTGGTCACGACAATCTTGTGGAGTGCCACCGCGATGATCGCTGCTCCCGCGAGCAAGCAGAGTATGTGCACGATGGCTACGGGAACCGCTGACATAGAGACTCTCCTGTACGTTGCCGATCTACTGGCAGATCTCACTCGCGTTGCAAGCGCAGCCTCGCCCAACGTGGCACGTGTAGCTCGCACTGATACACGTCGCGCCGCACGCCTGTCCCTTCACGCAGACCTTGCAGCACTGTGCGCGAGGGGTGCAGCTCGCCGCCGATCGGGCCTCGTCAAACGCTGGTCCAGCGACCGTGTCGGGCCGATCGGGAGCCGATAGATTCGCGTGCTCCGAACCGAGAGCGTCCTCGATCAGCTTCGCGAGTCTCACGCCCGCACGTTGCAACCGCCCGTCGACCGTCGCCTTGTTTGCGTCGATGTACGCTTGATCCGCTGTGACTGACCGCTTGGTCTCCCCCGTTGCCCACTCTTCGTTGCCGTGCTCGTAGTCGCACGCGCCATTCTCTTTGGTGCAGTAGTCAGTGGTCGTTTGTTCCGCCGCCTGAAGGGACTCGTCGGCCCATTGAACCGGACCCGTCGAGCCCCAGTCAGTGCGATTCGCTGCTGTGATTCCCTGCTGGAGCTTTTGCGCTTCCGTCCGAATCGTCGCGATCTTCGGCCCGTTCGTGAGATCAGCCTTTACGATGCCTCGCGGTTGGTCGACGAGACATACGTCCCAAACCGCATGGAGCTTCACGCTTCCGTAGTCCGGGGACGCGCACTTCCCCGTTGCGGTGATCTCGTTGCCGCCGCGGTCATCCGCAAACGAGACGTGGAGGGGTTGGTGGATGTCGCCAGCCCAATGACCGAGAAACGAAAGAGCGAGTTTCCGGTCTGCGTTGGACACCGAGGAGTCGCTGAATTTCGCCAGATCCTCCTTGATCGCCGAGAAGAGACAGGTCGCGTTCGCCCCGCAGTCTTCGGTCGTGATGTGCGCCGTGTTGCGGGGAACGTTGATGAAGTGATCGTCCCCACGAACGTGCGGATGATCCGGATGCGTGCATGCGACCGCGAAGGTCTTCGTCTTGAGCCCGTGCGCCGACGCGTCCGCGGACATGATCTTGCCCAGCTTCGTCCGGGTCGCCGGAGTGAGTTCCTTGTACGCGATCTGACAGACCAGCTCGTGGCCGACGTCTCCCCAAGCGAGCGCACGCAAGGGAAGTGACGAAACGGTGAGGACGACCAGCGCCGCCCGTAAGAAGAGATATCTCAAGCCCAGCCTCCAGTGAGAGGCGAGTGATCCCTTCCCGAAGCTCATCAGATCACGAGGGGGGAGGAGAGGTCAAGCAGAAGTCACTTCGTCTGAGTCTTTCGGACAAGCGTCCAACTTGCCTTCCCGCCGCTACAGGACTTCCCCGCTCCTGTGCAGGGCGGAAACGTGTGGCCTGCAGGCATCGTCCGCTCGACCCCACAACAGTTCGACTTGTAGATCCCAGCGGTCGGGTTCTTCTCACCAGTTTTCGGCATGGACTCTCCTCGTTACTTGCAGATCTCGCTCGCGTTGCACGAGCAGCCTCTGCCCTTGTGACACGTGTAGCTCGCGCTGATGCAGGAGTTCCCGCAGGCCTGCCCCTTCGAGCAGACCTTGCAGCACTGAGCACGCGGAGTGCAGGTCTTTTCACCGGCCGGAGAGTTTTCAGCCGCCGGTGAAGTGACCTCGCTGCCCGTCCCCTTGATCTCGTCGCCGAGGGTTGAGGGGGAGACTAGAAGCCACGAGAGCAAGAGGACCGAGACAGCGAGGGCAGAGCGCCAGTTCAGCACGGATCGAGACTACGCCTGACGAACCGAGACTAACTTGGGAAGAAGGTGGGATCAGCGCACCCTTGTTCGTCAAGCCGGTGAGCAGCGTCTCGAACCTCCGTGACGACGGTGTTCGACTACGGAAGTTCTACGACGGGAGCCGTCGCGCACGACTTGACCAAGTTGAGCGCGCTTATGCAGTCGTATTTCTTCTCGTAGCCCTCACCCGAGTCCGCGATCTTTCTTCCGTTGCTCGCGATCAACCGCCAGCGCCACTCTCCCGCTCGATCCTTGTAGACCTCGGATTTCATCGCTGCTGAAGCTTGCGCCGAATGAGTGATACAGATCGTGGGAATAACTGGGGATCAGGTGCCGCCGACGTCTCCGGAACCGCCGAGGATGATCTCCAGCCGGAGCACAGCTTCCCGAGCCTCTCGGATGAACTTCTCTTCGTCGATTGCTCCCGAGTCCAGAAGTTCCACAAGCACCTTCAGAATCGTGCCCACGTCTGCCAACGCGTACACGTCATGCGGGGTCTGCCCTGCCAACTGCCCCAAACCTCCCAGCCGGATGTGGGTGCAAGTTTGCTTGCGGGGGAGTCTGGGGACAAGTTCGGATTTCGCTGTTCCCTCGCCGAAAGTCAGAAAAGCCCCGTTTGGATCTCTCCAACCGGGGCTTCATTCCACTCTCAACGGAAAAGTCGCACGACTCTTGGGGAAGGGGGGGGCGACTCATCGATCGTACTCCAACGGAGTCAGGTCAGGGTGACTTTCCTTTGGAACTCACCTCACCCGCATGATCAGCACTCGGGGAGCTTCAGCAGATTGTCGCGCTCAGTGTCAGTTGCCTCGGTTCGCAGGTATTTCGTCCTTCCGCGATGCGCGACGCGAACGACTGCGCGACGACCGTCTACCGGATCCTTCACCCAGAAGGTGTCGCTCTTCGACACGATTCTGCGGATGCCTTCCTCGCGGGTGATGCGCCCAACGTCGCCCCAGCGACCAATGTGTGTGATGCACCTGCAGTCGATCTTCAGTCCCTGAGTCGTGATGCAGACGACCTGACGATCCGCCATGGTGAGCCCCCGCCCGGAGTGAGAGTACACCCGACGAGCAGAGACTACTTGGGAACAGGTGGGAAATCTGATCCGCCGCCAGGACTCGTCCTATTCGCCGTAGTCCTCAAACTCAACGACCGGTTCAAGCGGAGTGAATGACTCAGCTTTCGCCTCGCCGTCGGAGATCCGATTGGCTCGACACTCCGCGCAGCTCAGGTGTCCGTCCCCAGTGCGGCATTGCGCGTATTTTCCGCAGCACTGGTGAGGTTCGCTGTCCGAGCCGACTCGCTCGCAACGCAGCTCTTCCCACAACAGTCTCGGATCGCGGTGCGCCGGACACGACAAGAGCCAGCCGCCGCGCTCGACATGGGTCGCCTTCGCGTTGCAGCACTGGATGCGGACCTTCTGCACGGGAAGGTCAGGATCGGTCACCGAAGCCGGAGGGTCGCGCGCACCGTCGCGCAGTCGCGTCGCCACCCCGATTCCGTACATGCACTGCATTTTCGCACCTGTTGCTCGGAGCAAGCCCCCTGCACGCACCTCTGAATGCGAGGGAGCCCTCCGACCCGCAACAGGAGCTGCGCGAGGGGAGGGCTCAGGGAAGTCCGTGCCGTGGTACTCCCCCAATCAGCGCATCGGTCTCTTCTCTTTGCGACTTGAGACGCCAGGATGCGCCAGGATCGACGATCCCGACCCCGCGAGGGTCAGGAGCACGCCCCAGGAGCGACCCGCGGAGCGCTTGGAACACGTCCTCGCTGCGCTGCGCAACCGACCCTGAACGCAGAAGAGCGTCCGGTTTGAAGTCCCGGACGCTCTCTCTGTCGAAGCGCTCGATCGTGTTCGAGTCAGCGACCTACACTTGCAGCGACGTCAGGACTCCGTCCTGGAAGTACAGATAGCTCTGCTTCCTGCGCGGACTCCCGTACACCCACTGCTCCTGCACGCCCGAAGCGAACACGTACCGGTTTCGGTCGTCCGGTTCGCCCCAAGCTGCGACGACCTCGATTTGAGTCATTCCGATTTGGACCTGACCCTTGCGGATCACGTCGAGCCGATCCGCTCTCACCGCGCCGCGCTGGACGAGCGCGTCCGCGACCAGCTGACAACTCACTGGGTTTGGGTAGTCCCGACATTGACGTAGTTTGAGCGCGAGATCGGGGTTGCGCAGCAGGTCGATCGCGTTCTGGTCGAGCGTCGCGCAACCCGTGGTCGCGAGCATCGCGACCGCGAAAATGATCCGCGCGTGAGTCTTCGCTAGCGCACCCAAAATCGCGCCCCCGAGGACCAGCGCCTCGAGTACCATCATCACCGAGTCCTGATTCAGCATTTCCAGCATCCTTTGTAGTGCGGTCGGGGGATGTCGAGTTCCCGACCGCGCTCCGGGTTAGTTCGCGACCGCGACCATCGCGCCGTTCGCACTGCGCTTGATCCTCGCGAGCACCGCTTCCGCTGCGTCCAGTTCCGCAAACTTCGCGTCGCGCGTCGCTTCCGCGTTCAGGACGCGCTCTCGCGCTGCGACAGCTCGAGCACGAGAACGGGCGGCTGAAGAAGCTCGTCGCGGAGCGCGACCTCGAGATCGAGGTGATGCGCGAGGTGGCGGCAAAAAATGGTGACCGCGAGCGCTCGGCGACAGCAGGTGGCGTTCGTTCGCGGTCGAGGCATTTCGCTGCGCCGTACCTGCCGCTTGCTGTCGGTGGCTCGGTCGACGATGAGATACGAGTCGAAGCTCGCGGCGCGCGACGCGCCGGTGGTGGCGGCGATGCGCGAGCTCGGCGCGCAGTATC
>JBGQIB010000129.1:0-13458 GCA_041498295.1 bacterium
ACGGTAGCGCTGCCCCCGCATCCGACGCGCCGACCCGCCCGAAGATCGCCTTCAACCGCTGGCAGGAAGACTGGTCGGTGCTCGCCGATCCGAAGCTGCGCACCGAGCCGCTCGACTTCCTGAAGTACGTGCCGCTCTCGTCGACGGATCCCCATTCCTACCTCTCGCTCGGGCTGAACGTCCGCGAGCGGTTCGAGTCGAACGACGCGCCCGCGTTCGGAGTCGGCGACCGCAAGGGCGACAGCTACCTGCTCGACCGCGTGCAGATCCACGCGGACTTGCGCCCCGACTCGGAGTGGCAGCTCTTCGTCCAGCTCGAGGACGTGCGCGCGCCCTGGAAGGACGTACTCACGCCCGTCGACGAGAACCGGGTCGACCTGCGCCAGGCCTTCGCCGCGTACGTGCACGAGTTCGCCGACGGCGTGCTGAAGCTGCGCTTCGGCCGCCAAGAGATGGCCTTCGACCTGCAGCGCTTCGTCTCCGTGCGCGATGGCCCCAACGTCCGCCAGGCGTACGACGCGCTGTGGGCAGATTGGGAGCTCGGAATGTGGCGCGTGATCGGGTTCTGGAGCCGGCCTGTGCAGTACCGGACGGAGCATGCGTTCGACGACTTCTCGCGCTGGAAGTTCCAGTACGGCGGGGCGCGGATCGAGACGAGAGACCTGGGGCCCGGCGAGCTCTCGGTCTACTACTCGCACTTCAAACAGGACGACGTCCAGTATCTCGACGCGGCGGGGAACGAGTCACGCGACATCCTCGACGCGCGCTACGCAGGGACGCTCGCGGGCTTCGACTGGGACCTCGAGGGAATGGGCCAGCTCGGTCGCGTCGGCGACAAGGACGTGCACGCGTGGGCCATCGGCGCGCGCAGCGGTTACACGTTCGGCGACGAGGTCTGGCGGCCGCGCCTGGGGCTGCAGGTCGACGCGGCCTCGGGTGACACGCGCCCGGGCAATGGAACGCTCGGCACCTTCAATCCGCTGTTCCCGAACGGTTACTACTTCACCCTCGGTGGCTTCACGGGCTACGCGAATCTCGTGCACGTGAAGCCGTCGCTCACCGTCCGGCCACTGCCGACGCTGTCGGTGATGCTCGCGCTGGCGCTGCAGTGGCGAGAGACGGTCGCCGATGCCATCTACGTCCAGCCCGACGTCCCGGTTGCCGGCACGGCCGGGCGCCCTGGCAGCTTCACCGGCATGTACGAGCAGCTCCGGGCCGACTGGTTGATCAGCGCGAACTTGAGTGCGGCGGTCGAGGCGGTGCACTTCGATGCGGGGCAGCCGATTCGCCGCGCCGGCGGTCACGACGGTGACTACCTGGGTATCGAGCTGAAGCTGGGCTTCTGAGGGTTGCCAGCGCCGCCGAGTGAGTCAACAAGGCACCGGTGATCGACTCGCGGAACCGCCGTTCAAGTTCTGACGCGCTTCCCGCGCTGCGGGCCCCGACACTCACCGGTGTCGCCGAGCTGCGCTGCGTCCGGCAAGCGCTCGATCGCCGTGCCCTTCCATCGTCCTGACGCCCACGGGTCGTCGCGGTCGCCCATCCGTCGGCGCGCGGCGGAGCGCAGCCCGACGCGCTGGCGCTTCGAGCTCGGCATGCTCGTTGCTCCCCGACTGGTGACGGAGGGACCGGATGCACCTCGCACCATCCATCAACATCTTGGGCTCGTTCTTTCCGGCGTGGCTCCTCTCCATCGTCGCCGGCATCGCGCTCACCGTTGTCGCGCGGCAGGTGTTCGTTGCGACGGGGACCACGGACTACGTCGCACCGGCGGAGCTCGTGTATCCCTCGCTGGCGTGTCTCTTGACCCTTGCCACGTGGCTCATCGTGTTCGCGAGCTGACATGCGCCCAGCGCGTGTCGCACCAAAAAGACTCGTCGCCCTCGGTATCGTCGCGGGCGCGCTCATTCTCGGCTTCGTGGCTCTGCTGAGGGTCGAACGGCATCCGCAGACCGACGACGCGATCGTGATGGCGAACATCATCGGTGTCGTCCCGCAGGTGAGTGGGACGATCGTCGAGCTGCACGTCGCGGACAACCAGCTCGTGAAGCGCGGCGACCTGCTGTTCCTGATCGACCCGCGCCCGTACGAGCTCGCGGTCCGGCGCGCGCGCGCCGAGGTCGCGGCGCTCGACGGCGAGATCGAGGTCACGCAGCGGCGGATCGACGGACAGCAGTTCGCGGTCGCCGCGGCGAAGGCGGCGGTGCAACGCATGGAGGCGGAGACACAGAACGCGGCCGACAGCCTCCGGCGACTCGAGCCGCTGCTGTCGAAGGAGTTCGTGACTCCGGACAAGATCGACCAGGCGCGCACCGCCCGGCGGACGGCAGAGGCGGGGCTCGACGAGGCGCGGCGCAAGATGGATCAGGCCGAGAAGGACGTCGGCGATCTCGACGCGCTGCTCGCGAGGCGCGACGCCGCGCAAGCCGCGCTCGGGAAGGCCGAGCTGGATCTCGGCTTCTGCTCCGTGCGCGCGGAGTTCGACGCGCTCGTCGTCAACTTGAACACGGCCATCGGCCAGTTCGTTTCACCCGGCCCGGCGCCGGTGTTCTCGCTCGTCGACACGCGCGCGTGGTACGTCTTGGCGGACTTCCGCGAGACCGAGCTCAAGCACATCGCCCCCGGAATGGAGGCGGAGATCTTTCTGCTGACGGATCCCGGGGTCCGGCTGCGCGGGACCGTGCAAGGAATCGGGTGGGCGGTGAATCCCGAGGACCAGCCGCTCTCCGTGGGCGTGCCGGTGATCCACCGCGAGCTGAACTGGGTGCACATCGCGCAGCGGTTTCCGGTGCGCATCCGCATCGAAGATCCGCAGCCCTCGCATCTCTTCCGCGTCGGCGGCTCCGCTGTCGCGATCATTCGCGGCTGGCCCGCGGGGTGAGACGTGATGCCTTCCGCCCAGGCGCAGACGATCGAGCCGTTTCTGCGCCGGGAGCTCGCGCCGTTTCCGGGGCGTGGCGTCGCCACGGCCCGCGTCGTGGTCGCCTGCGTCGCCGTGCTGATCCTGTGCATGACTCTGCGCGTGCCCGAGGCGTATCTGTCGGTTTGGGTCGTGACTCGCTTCGCGATGGAGGACTCGAGCCAGACACTGCTCACGGGAATCGTCTTCCTGGTTGCGCTCACCGTCGGGCTCGCGCTCGCGATCCTGCTCCTCATCATCGCGATGGATCAGCCCGCGCTGCGTTTCGTTCTGATCGCGGCGATGGCGGGAGCGGGGCTGTTCCTCCGCCGCACGTTCCTGATCGGAGCGCTCGGCTTCGTGATCGGCCTGATCGGCACGTTGATCCTGACGGTGCCCGACTTCATTCCGGTCCCGGAGCTGGCCATCCGCGGAAGTCTGTGGCTGTGGCCGGTCTTCGCGCTCGGCATCGCCGCGGCGGTCGCGGCCAACCTGTTCATCGTCCCCACGGATCCCGAGGGGCTGCTTCGTGCGGAGATCCGAGAGCGGCTGCGGGCGACCGAGGAGTCACTCTCGAGCCGCGTGACCGGCGTGGTCGAAGAGCGCGCGCGGCCGTTCGCGATGGCGGGTGTCACGAGGCTGCTCGCCCTGCTGAGGAGCGCGGCGCTCGCGCGCGCCTCCGTCCGAGCGCGCCATGCGCATTACGGCGCGCTGATCACGCTGTCCGACCGCTTCGTGACTGCCGCGGCAACGCTGGAGCGGATGCCCGCGGTCCCCGAGACGGCGCGTTTGGAGCAGATTGCGGCGGAGTGCGCCTACCTGCGCCGCGTGTTCGACGCCCGCTGCACCGCTGAGCCTTGGCAACGCCCGGAGCCCTCGGCCGTGTCGCCCGTCGTCGACGAGCTCGAGCAAGCCGTCGACCAGCTGCAGCAGGCGCTCGGGCCGGAGGGTAAGACTGCTCTCGCGACGGGCTCCGAAACGGAGCGTCCGGCGTGGCTGGTGAAGGACGCGTTCACGAACCGCGACCATTTGCACTACGCACTGAAGGGCGTGCTCGCCGTGATGATCTGTTACGTCCTGCAGAGCGCCGTCGACTGGCCCGGCATCCGCACCTGCATCGTCACCTGTCTGATCGTCGGACTCGGCAGCGACGGAGCGACGATCCAGAAGGGCAGCCTGCGGATCACGGGAGCGCTGGTCGGCGCGGTCATGGGCTTCGCGGCGATCCTGCTCCTGATCCCGCGAATGGAGTCGATCACCTCTCTGGCCTTGCTCGTCGCAGCCGGCACGGCGGTCGCGGCGTGGGTCGTCGTCGGGAGCCCGCGGATCGCCTACGTCGGCGTGCAGATCGCGTTCGCGTTCTACGTCTGCGTGATCCAGGGCTTCGAGCCGACGTGGCACTTCGACACGATCCGCGACCGCCTGCTGGGCATCCTGCTCGGCAACGTCGTCATCACGTTGGTCTTCCACTTCATCTGGCCCGTTCGCGCGGCGGAGGCGATCTGGAAGAGCTTCGGGTCCGGGCTGCGCGCGATGGCGGCGCTGGCCAGCGTCGGAAGCGGGAACACGGAGGGCGAGACCCTGCGTCTGCAAGCGCTGCGTGACTTCGCGGCGGCGCAGCAGGCCGCCGACGAAGCGGCCTTCGAGCCGAGCGCAGGCGACCAGGCGCGTGAACGCGCGCAGCGCGCCGTCGCCGATGCGCAGTCGGTCTTGCTGACGCAGCTCGCGGTCGCCAGCCAGCGGACGGACGCTCGCTTGAGTGGCTTCGACTCCGCCGTCGCGGAGAGCCTGACTGCGATCGCGGATCGCCTGCAGCAGGGCCGAGAGCGCTCTCTCCCCGACTTTCAGCTCGCTGCGCTCGAGAGTCCGCTGGAGCGCGAGCTCGTGCAGCGTATCCAACGGCTCGCCTTCGAGGTCGCCCAGTGAGTCGAGCGCGCGCCATCGTTCTCGCTGCGACGTTTTTGTGCGGCTGCGCGGCGCGCGAGCCGTTGTCGATGGCGCCGCCGTCGCCCGATCGGCCCTGGCGTGCTCCGGACCTGCCGAAGTACTCGGCGGCGCTGAGTGACTCGGAGCGCGCCCGACCGTCCAGCCAGGTGCGGGTGGATCCGCAGACGAAGTACGGTCCGAACGAGCTCATCGACCTGGCCCAGCGCACCAATCCGGAGACACGCATGGCGTGGGAACGCGCGCGGCAAGCGGCCATTGCGACCGGCCTGGCCGAGGGGACGTATTATCCGACCCTCGTCGCGGCGGCGACCGGCGTGGTCGCTCACGCCCCGGCGCCGATCCCCACCACCGTGGTGCCGGGGGGCGTGTTCAAGGCGGACACCCAGTTCGTCATCCCGGCCCTCAGCCTGGAGTGGGTGCTCCTCGACTTCGGTCGCCGCGGCGCCCTGGTCGACGCGACTCAGGCGCAGGTCATCGAGGCGATCGCCGGCTTCAACGGAAAGCAGCAGCAAGTCGTCTTCGCCGTCACGCGCGACTTCTACTCACTGAGCGCGGCGCGCGGCAAGGTCGTTGCCGCGCGCGCGGCGCTCGACTCCGCCCGCACACTCGAGGAGGCTGCGCTCGCGCGCAAGCAGCACGAGCTCGCGACCTTGCCCGAAGTGTTACAGGCGCGCGAGGAGGTCGCGCGCACGAGTTACCTATTCGACGATGCCCTCGCGGCAGAACAGGATGCGCGCATGGCCCTGCTCGAGAGCGTTGGCATCCGACCCGGCACCCCCATCGAGATCGCCGACGTGTCACAGCAGCCCCTGCCGTCCGCTCTCGAGGAGTCAGTGGATCAAGCGGTCGACCGCGCGCTGACGCAGCGGCCCGATCTTCTCGCGCGCCTCGCGAGCGTGCGCGCCAAGCAGGCCGACGTGCGCAAAGCTCGAGCGGACTACTGGCCGCGCCTGCTCGCGCGGTCGGCGGTCGCCGGGAACATCGGGCAGCTGAAGGTCGAGGACAGTGCCTACCAGGGCGTCCACGAGCTGCAGTACGACGCGGGGCTGCGCCTGGAGTGGACCCTCTTCGACGGTTTCGAGCGTCGCAACAAGGTCCACCTCGCAGAGTCAGTGCAGAAGGAAGCCGAGAGCGAGCTGGACCACGCGAAGGACAAGGCGGTTCGCGAGGTGTGGAAGGCGTACAACGATGCCAAGGTTGCGCTCGCGAAGCAGAAGGCCGCCGCGGCACTGCTCTCGGCTTCGGAGGAGTCGTGGAGGGCGACGTTCGAGTCCTACCAGCACGGCCTCGCAACGTTCCCCGACGTCCGCGAGGCTCAGCGAAGTCTGGCCAGCGCGCGCACGCTCGACCAGGCCGCGCGCGCGGAGGCGCTGACTCAGTCGGCGGCCTTCGCGTTCAGCACCGGGGACCTCGCCCGACCGTGACATCTCCGCGGCGCATGTGGACCCGGCCGAGGTGATAGGATCCAGCCCGGCGGAGCCGCGATCACCACCGCTTCCGGCGGAGGCCATGTGGGCACTCCAGATTCCGATTTGGACCTCGAGCTCACCATCGAATCCGCCCCCGCGCTGATCCACACCGGTCGGCCCGATGGCCACCTCGACTTCTTCAATCGGACCTGGCTGACCTACGTCGGGCGGTCACAGGAAGACTTGCACGGATGGAAGTGGACGACCTTCATCCATCCCGACGACCTCGAGGCCATGCTGCGCGCGTGGCGCGCGGCGTTGGCCACCGGGGATCCCTTCCTGCACGAGGCCCGCGTGCGGCGCGCGGACGGAGCGTTCCGCTGGATGCTCCATCACAAGATCGCGACGCG
Source organism: bacterium (assembly GCA_041498295.1). Lineage (GTDB taxonomy): Bacteria > Myxococcota_A > UBA9160 > SZUA-336 > SZUA-336 > VGRW01. The sequence continues at coordinate 6,666 of JBGQIB010000129.1, forward strand.
TGACGAACACGGGAACATCGCCAAGTGGTACGGATCCAGCATCGACATCGAGGATCGGAAACGCAGCGAGGAGACGCTGCGGGAGAGCGAGGAGCGTTACCGGGCACTCCTCGAGGTGTCGCCGCAGATGGTTTGGACGACACCGGCGGACGGATGGACCATTTTCGCCAATCAATGGTGGTACGAGTACACGGGGCTCACGCACCCGGAGACTGAAGGGTTCGAGCCCATACACCCGGAACACCGGCGCCGGATGTGGAAGTCTTGGCGGCAGACCGTCGCGTCGGGCTCCGAATGGGTCGAAGAGGCTCCGCTGCGTCGGGCTGCGGACGGGCAATACCGCTGGCACCTGCTTCGTAGCAGGCCAATGCGTGACGCCGATGGGCGGATCGTTCGCTGGATCGGCATCGCGATCGACATCCAGGACCGTCGCGAGGCGGAGGAGGCGCTTCGGGAAAGCGAGGAGCACTACCGCGCGCTCATCGAGGTGTCGCCGCAGATCGTTTGGACGATGTCGGCCGACGGATTGAACATGCACACCAACCGATGGTGGTACGAGTACACGGGGCTCACGCGACCAGAGACCGAAGGGCTTGATTCGATACACCCCGAACACCGCCGCCGGCTGTGGAAGTCGTGGCGGCAAGCGGTCGCATCTGGAGGCGAATGGAACGACGAGGCTCCTTTCCGCCGGGCCGCGGACGGCCAGTACCGCTGGCACCTGCTTCGTGGCCGGCCGATTCGCGACGCCGAAGGTCGGATCGCGCGCTGGATGGGTATCGGGATCGACATCCAGGACCGGCGCGAAGCGGAGGAGGCGCTCCGGCGAACCGAGGCTTGGCTGTCGGAAGCGCAGCGACTCAGTCACACGGGCAGCTTTGCGCAGAACCTCGACACGGGAGAACTGGTCTACGTGTCCCCCGAGATCCTTCGCATCTACGGATTCGACCCGGCCGGCGGGATTCCGTCGAGGGCGGCGGTGACTAGCCGCTTTCACCCCGACGACCGACCGAGTGTCGCTGCGGAGTTCGAGCGGGCGGCCAGTGGGAGGATCGGCCACAGCGCCGAGTGGCGACTCGTCCTTCCGGACGGAACGCTGCGCTACATCGAATCCCGAGTCGATCCGATCCTCGACGCGGCCGGTCGGCCCGTCGAGCTCATCGGGACCACGATCGACGTGACCGAGCGCAAGCGCGCCGAGGAGGCGCTGCGAGAGAGCGAGCTGCGCTATCGGAACATCTTCCAGACGGTGGGAGTTGCCATCGTCGAGCAGGACTTCTCGAAGGTGATGGCGCGGCTCGGCGACCTGAAGTCGCACGGCGTGACTGACTTCCGCCGCTACCTGGCCGAGCATCCGGAGCTCGCGCGCGAGACACTCGCCCTCGTCGGGATCAAGGACGTCAATGAAGCCGCGGTCGCTTTGTTCGGCGCCTCCAGCAAGGAAGAGTTCCTGGACGCCTTGCCCGGACTCACTACGCGCGAGGTGCGGGCGGCCTGGGCCTCCCAGCTGCTCGCGGTGGCCGAAGGCCGGCGCAGCGTCGAGGAGATCGTTCTCACGACACTCCGGAACGAGACCATCCACGCGCTCGTCGCGATCGCGCTTCCGCCCGAGTCGTCGGGCTTCGAGAGCGTGCTCGTCACCATCGTCGACCTGAGCGAGCGCAAGCGCGCGGAGGAGGCGCTGAATGAGGCGCAGGACGCACTCGCCCACGTGACGCGCGTGACCACACTCGGGGAGCTCACCGCGTCGATCGCCCACGAGGTGAACCAGCCGCTCGCAGCCATCGCCAACAACGCCAACGCCAGTCTTTCGTTTCTGTCTCACGAGCCCACCGACGTCGAAGAGCTGCGCGCGGCGCTCGAGGACATCAGCAGCGACGCCGTGCGTGCGAGCGCCGTGATCGAGCGCGTGCGCTCGATGGCGACGCGATCGCCCTCTGTGTCCGCGTCCTTGCGGCTCGCGGACGTGGTCGACGACGTCGTGGCGCTGGCCGCCGCGGAATCGGCGCGCCGTCGCGTGACGATCCGGTCGGAGGTCGCCGAGGACCTGCCGAGCGTCGCGGGAGATCGCGTGCAGCTGCAGCAGGTGCTGCTGAACCTGGTCGTGAACGCCATGGATGCGATGGCAACGGTTGCCGAGTCGGAGCGCCTGCTCGAGATCCGCGTGCGCCGCGACGTCCGCGACGGGCGCCCTGCCGTCACAGTGAGCGTGCAGGATCACGGCGTCGGACTGAAGGACACGGAGCTCGATCGGCTCTTCGACGCCTTCTACAGCACCAAGCCGCACGGCATGGGCATGGGTCTGGCGATCAGCCGCTCCATCATCGAGGCGCATCACGGAAGTCTCTGGGCGGAAGTCACTCGCGGAGCGGGCGCCACGTTCTCGTTCGCGCTCCCCGCCGACTCGGCCCCCTAAGGCCCCGAGCCAGCCGGTCGTCGGCGCGCCCATGGGGCGGCACGCCAGCCAAACGGCAGGCAGGCTCCTCTCCCGAGAGCGCGTTTGCGGTCGGGAGCGTTGGCACTCCAGTTGCTCAGACACAAGAGCACAAGGAGTCGGCGAGATGACCGAAAGAACCGTGAAGCGAATCGCAATCGTCGGAACCGGAGTGATCGGCGCCAGCTGGGCCGCACAGTATCTTGCACGCGGATTCGACGTGATCGCGACGGACCCCGGCCCGGACGCGGAGGCGAACCTGCGCCGCTACGTCGATTCGGCATGGAAGGCGCTCGAGCGGATCGGGCTCTCCGAGAACGCGTCGCAGCAGCGCCTCGAGTTCACGCTCGACCTGCGGAAGGCAGTCTCCGGCGCGGACTTCGTGCAGGAGAACGGCCCCGAGCGCAAGGAGTTCAAGATCAAGCTGTTCGCCGACATCGACGACGCTGCACCGCCCCACGCGATCCTCGCGTCGAGCTCCTCGGGACTCACGATGAGCACGATCCAGAGCGGGTGCAAGCGTCCCGAGCGCTGTGTGATCGGCCATCCGTTCAATCCGCCGCATCTTGTTCCGCTCGTCGAAGTGGTCGGAGGGGCGCAGACGTCGCCCGAGACGATCGCGCGCGCGATCGCGTTCTACGAGTCGATCGGCAAGAAGGCGATCCACGTGCGCAAGGAGGTCGTGGGTCACGTCGCGAATCGGCTGCAGGCCGCGCTCTACCGCGAGGTGCTCCACCTGATCGAGCAGGGCGTGCTCGATGTCTCCGACGCCGACACCGCAGTGTGTTGGGGACCCGGCCTTCGCTGGGGCGTGATGGGACCGAATCTGCTCTTCCACTTGGGCGGAGGCGAGGGCGGCATCCGCCACCTCCTCGATCACCTCGGCCCCGCAATGGAGGTCTGGTGGAAGGATCTCGGGCGCATGGAGCACATCGCGCCCGAGCTCAAGGAGAAAGTGATTGCCGGAGTTGCGCAGGAAGTCACCGGCCGCTCGATCGAGCAGCTGGATCACGAACGCGACGAAGTCCTCTTGGGACTCCTCGCATTGCGCGCGGCCAAGCCGGCCGCGGGAGGAACGCGATGAACACCGATGCGAAGACGAAGGGCGCAGCGCGCGCGCTGCCGGCCCCCGACGGAGACTTCTACCGACTCAAGGAGATCCTGAGTGACTCGGAGCAGCAGAAGCTCCGGCAGGTGCGGGAGTTCATGGAGGCGAAGGTCGCGCCGATCATCACCGAGTACTGGGCCGCCGACTCCTTCCCCTTCGACATCGTGTCTGGGATTCGCGACCTCGGGGTCGTCGGCGCGGGCTTCGAAGGATATGAGTGCGCCGGGCACAGCTCGTTGTTCGCCGGCTTCGTCGCGATGGAGATCGCGCGCGTCGACTGCTCGGTGGCCACCTTCTTCGGCGTGCACAGCGGGCTCGCGATGGGCTCCATCTACCTGTGCGGCTCCGAAGAGCAGAAGCAGCAGTGGCTGCCGCCGATGGCCCGGCTGGAAAAGGTCGGGTCGTTCGGCCTCACCGAGCCGGACGTGGGCTCGGGCACTGCGCGCGGGCTCACCACGACCGCGCGGCGAGAAGGAGACACCTGGATCCTGAACGGCCAGAAGAAATGGATCGGCAACGCGACCTTTGGCGACGTCACGATCATCTGGGCGCGCGACCTCGGCGACAACCAGGTGAAGGGCTTCATCGTCGAGAACAAGTCACCGGGGTTCAAGGCGGAGAAGATCGAGCACAAGATGGCGCTGCGCGTCGTCCAGAACGCGCTGATCACGCTCGAGAACTGCCGCGTGCCGGAAGCCAATCGCTTGCAGCTGGATACGTCGTTCCGAGACACGGCGCGCGTGCTGCGCATGACGCGCGCTTTCGTCGGGTGGGAGGCGGTCGGCTGCATGATGGGCGCGTACGAGCACGCGCTCCGCTACGCGCAGACGCGCGAGCAGTTCGGCAAGCCGATCGGCTCGTTCCAGCTCATCCAGGACCTGCTGGTAAAGATGCTGGGCAACATCACCGCATCGCTCTCCATGATGGTCCGGCTCTCCACGCTGCAGGACGAGGGCAAGCTGAAGGACGAACACGCGTCACTCGCGAAAGCGTTCTGCACCGTGCGAATGCGTGAGAGCGTCGGCTACGCGCGCGAACTGCTCGGTGCCAACGGCATCGTGCTCGATCACCAGGTCGGCCGCTTCGTCGCCGACGCCGAGGCGATCTACTCGTACGAGGGCACGCGCGAGATGAACACGCTGATTGTCGGACGCGCGATCTCCGGCCTCAGCGCGTTCGTGTAAGGAGGTCGCCATGGAGCTGCAGAACCTACTCTACGAGACACGCGCCGGCGTCGCCTACGTGACTGTGAACCGGCCGAAGGTGCTGAACGCCCTCGATCACAAGACACTCACCGAGCTCCGCGAGGTGTTCGAGGACATAAGCCGAGACGTCTCGGTTCGCGGGGCGATCCTCACCGGGGCCGGCGACAAGGCGTTCATCGCCGGCGCGGACATCCGTGAGATCGCCGGGGCGGACGCGCTGGCGGCGGTTGAGCTCACTCGGAACGGACAGGCCGTGCTCGATGCGATCGAGCACCTGGGCAAGCCAGCGATCGCAGCGGTCAACGGGTTCGCGCTGGGCGGCGGCTGTGAGACCGCGATGGCCTGCACGATCCGGATCGCCGCCGAGAACGCGCGGTTCGGCCAACCTGAGGTGAAGCTCGGAGTGATTCCAGGCTTCGGCGGCACGCAGCGCATGCCCCGGCTCGTCGGACGGAGCGCCGCGCTCCGGCTGATCCTGTCTGGCGAGCCGATCAGCGCTCTGGAAGCGCACCGGATCGGGCTCGTGGACGAGGTCGTTCCCGGAGCGCAGCTGATCGCGCGCGCGGAGGCGATCCTAGAGCGGATCACCGCCAACGCGCCGCTCGCGATCCGATTCGCGATCGAAGCCGTGAACCAGGGACTCGAAGGGAGTCAGTCGGAAGGTCTCGCCCTGGAGTCGTCCCTGTTCGCGCTGTGTGCGGCGACTCACGACAAGCAGGAAGGGACCTCGGCGTTCCTCGAGAAGCGCGTTCCCAAGTTCGAAGGGCGATGAAGGAGGTGACTGAGATGGCAAGGACGACGGCGGATTCTGTGTTCTCGGGCTTGAAGGTGATCGACCTCGCGAGCTTCATCGCGGGTCCCAGCGCCGCGGTGATCCTGTCCGACTTCGGCGCCGACGTGATCAAAGTGGAGCCGCCGGGAGGAGACCCGTGGAGGCATGGTCACGAGATCCCGCCGCAGCCGCGCGCGAAGGACGCCTATCCCTGGCACCTGGCCAACCGCAACAAGCGCGGCATGACGCTCGATCTGAAGTCTCCGAGCGCTCGGCCTGTCCTCGAAAGACTCGTCCGGTGGGCCGATGTGCTGATCGTCAACACACCGCATCCCGCGCGCGCGCGGCTCGAGCTCGAGTACGACGACGTGGCGCAGTGGAACCCGCGGTTGATCTATGCGGATCTCACGGGCTTCGGCGAGAAGGGGCCGGACGCCAGCCTTCCCGGCTTCGACATCACGTCGTACTGGGCGCGCAGCGGCCTCTTGTCGATGACGCGCGACGCCGGCGCGCCCCCGACCTGGCCGGTCGCGGGCAGCGGTGACAATGCGACTGCGGTCGGCCTGTACTCGGCGATCGTAACCGCGCTCTATCGCCGCGAGCGCACCGGCAAGGGGTCGTACGTCACGACCTCGCTGCTGGCCGAGGGTGTCTGGTCCGCGAGTGTCTCGATCCAGGGCGCGCTGTGCGGGGCGACATTCTACGGTCAGCACGACCGGAAGAATCCCGCGAATGCGGCGCTGAACGTTTATCGGGCGTCCGACGACACCTGGTTCGTGCTCATCGTCACGCCGGACAAGCTCAGCGCGGTGGCCAACGCCATCGGTCGCCCGGATCTCCTGACGGATCCGCGCTTCTCCGATCGCGACAAGCTCACGGCGAACATGCCGCAGCTGACTGCCATTCTCGACGAAGTCTTCGGCGCGCAGCCCATGACTCACTGGTACGAAGTCTTCAGTCGCGCCCATGTCACCTTCGGCGCGGTGCGCGGGCCGCAAGAGGTGATCAGCGATCCCCAGCTGCGGGCGAACGGGATCGTCGTTCCGCTCGAGGGCGCCGGCGTCCACCTGACGTCGACGGTCAGCAGTCCGATTCAGGTGCACGGCATCTCGAAGGTGCCGGCGAGGCGCGCTCCAGCCCTGGGCGAGCACAGCGAGGAGATACTCGAGGAGCTCGGCTTTGAGGCGAGCGAAGTCGATGCTCTGCGTGCGAACGGCGCGCTGGGGAAGTGAGGGGATAGCCATGAGTGACATCGTTGTGGAGCGCTTGGGAAG
>JBGQIB010000130.1:0-13246 GCA_041498295.1 bacterium
CCGACGTCGCCGAGCGCATCGTGCAATCGCTTCGCGATTGCGCGCCGCTCGCTTTCGGATGCGGCGGCGACACCGCGCGCCTCGTCCGACGCCAGGAACTCCTCGAGCGCGAAGCCGCTACTCACGAGTCACGCTCGGCGCCAAGACGAACGTCAGCACGCCCGCCGCGGTCATTCCAAAGCCGATCACCTGTCGCAACGAGGGCTCCTCCCCGAGCACGAGATACGAGACGAAGAGCGAGACGATCGGCGCCGAGGGCACGACGATCGCAGTCGCGCGAGTCAGGTCGAGCTGCTTCACCGCCGCGTACCACGCCAGCGTTCCTCCGAACGACAACACCATCCCTTGTAGCGCGACGCCGGGCAGAAAGCCGGCGAGCTCAGCGCGCGCCGGGAGGGATTCGGGCCCGACGACGGCGAGCCAAATCGGCAAGAGCACCAAGGTCCCGTACACGTAGCGCGCCGCCGAGAGCTGCATCGGGTTGAACTCGCGGAGCCGCCGGAGCGCGATCCAATGCGAGGTCTGCCACGCGAGCGGCGTCGCGAGCAAGAAGCCGAGACCGAGCCAGCCCGAGACCGGCGCACTGCCGATCGCGAGCGCGATGCCCGCGGCGATGGCCGCCACCGCGAAGATGCGGCGCTTCGAGGCGGGGTAGCCCAGGACGAAGTACGCGCCGATCAGTGAGTAGATCGGCTCGGTCTGCACGCAGAGCGCGGTCTCGATCGCGGAGACGCGCTTCGCCCCCGAGTAATACAGGAGGAACGCGAGCGCGGTGCCGAGCGCGCCGATCGCGACGAGCGTCGCGAAGTCGCGGCGCGGAGCCAGAAGCGCGAGCTGTCCGCGCGCGGCGAGCACGGCCACCGCGACACAGCCCGCGAACGCGCTGGTGAAGACTGCGATCGTGAGCCCGCTCGCCATCGACGTCGTCAGCTTCGCGACCGTGGGCACGAACGAGCCGTTCGCGACGCAGTACGCTGCGAGCGCCAGACCCGTGAGCTCGATCCGCCGACTCATTCGCGCGCGCAGTATACGCGGCGACTCGGTGCTGCAAGCTGCTGGCGCCGAAGGCATGCGCGATCCTTCAGGCCGGCGCGCAGGCGTTCAGCTACGCGCTGTTCTTCATGAACGACAAGGCGTTGGGGGGATTCTTCTATTGCTGCCGCGAGAGCGATAATGGCTCGGATTTCGTGAAGCCTGCGTGCCCGGGTCATTTCGAATGGAAATGGACGTCTTAGGTAGGGAGAGCTCATGGAAGCGCTCAGATCGAACCGGGTCCTGGCTCTGCCAATCGCCTCGGCGGCGGCCGCGCTCTTGCTGCTCGGCGCGTCCTCGGACGCGGCCGCGGCTACGACGAATTACCCGGTTTCTCTCTTCGAACTCACCGTGCAATCGCCGGCCGGCGTATCGGAGTTCATCGTCTTCGACGGTCCCACCGCGATCCAAGACAGTCTGAACGCCACCGGTGCCGCTGCGGACACCGACGGCAATGGACTGGACCAGGCCACGACGCAGATCACTGGGTTGACGCTGACGGGCACGAGCACAACGCTGGGCCTCGGTCTCGGAACGATGCATCTCGTCCCAGCGCCCTCACTGGGTGAAGTCGAGGAAACTGTGAACAACCTTCCCGGGATTCTGGACCTGCGACCCTACGCTGCCTCTGGTTCTGCCAACAGTTTTTTCGATGTCTTCTTCCAACTCGATTTTTCGAGTACCACGCTTCACAACAGTGTGGCAGAACACGTCGCCGGACCTGCTCGACGCCAACGGGAGCTTGACCGGGTACCGCGTCACGAACGCCGTCTACCGTCCGGACGCTCTACCGGAGCCTTCAACGCTCCTGCTCCTTGGCTGCGGTCTGGTGGCTCTCGCCGGTCGCGCGCTGACGAAGATCACCGAGGTCGAGTGACTCGCAGCCCGTCGCGCAGCAGCGCCTGAGCGGCGCGCGCGCCGTCGATCGCCGCGCTCATGATCCCGCCCGCGCTGCCGGCGCCTTCGCCGACGGGGAACAGGTTCTCGAAGCCGCGCGCGAGGAGTGTCTCGGGGTCGCGCGCGATGCGAACTGGCCCGGAGCTGCGCGACTCGATGCCGACCAGAAGACCCTGCTCGGACGCGAAGCCGGGGATCGTGCGCTCGAAGCGCGCGAGCGCGTTGCAGAGCGCAGCGCGCACGAGCGCCGGCAACAGTGAGTCGATGCGCGCGGGGCGCAGGCCGAAGCGGTAGCTCGAGCGCCCGAGCGCCGCGCTCGTCGCGCCCGCGCGAAAGTCTGGCGCGCGCTGAGCCGGCGCGGTGTAGTCGCCGCCGCCGAGCTCGAAGCACGCGCGCTCGAGCGCCTCTTGCAGCTCGACCCCGGCGAACGCGCCGGCACCGAACTCGCGCGGGCCCAAGGTCGCGACGATCGCTGCGTTGGCATACGGAGAGGAGTGCCGCGAGTTGCTCATGCCGTTCGTGCACAGGAGACCCGGCTGCGAGACACTCGCCACGATCTGTCCGCCGGGACACATGCAGAAGCTGTGCGCGCCCGGCGCGCCGTCGCCGGGCTTTGCGGTCAGCGCGTAGTAAGCCGGGCCGAGCAGCTTCGCTTCCGGGCCGTCGCCGTAGCGTCCGAGGTCGACGAGCGGCTGTGGATGCTCGATGCGCACGCCGAGCTGGAACGGCTTCGCCTCGATCGGCAGACCTTGCGCCGCGAGCGCGCGCCAGGTGTCTCGCGCGCTGTGACCCGGCGCGAAGACGAGGGCATCACAGGGGAGGTCGCCACTCGGCGTCCCGAGCGCGCGCACGCGCGTGGGCGCGCCGCCGTCGATGCGCAGTGAGTCGACGCGCGTGCGCCAGTGGAAGCGCACGCCCGCGGCGCCGAGCCGCTCGCGCAGGCGCGGCAGAATCCTGTGCAGGCGATCCGTGCCGACGTGCGCGCGCGCGTCGTACAGGACGTCCTCGGGCGCGCCGCAGGCGACGAGCTCCTCGAGGATCGGGACTTCGAGCTCGTGCTCCACGCGCGTGTAGAGCTTCCCGTCGGAGTACGTGCCCGCGCCGCCTTCGCCAAACAGCAGGTTGCTCTCCGGGTTAGGCACGCGCGAGCGCTGGAACGCGGCCAGGTCGCGGCCGCGTTCGCGCAGCTCCGCGCCCCGGTCGACGAGGTCGACGGCAACACCGTTCCGTGACAGCGCGAGCGCGGCGAACAGGCCCGCTGGGCCCGCGCCCAACACCGCAACGCGTCGGGCCGCGAGTGACGCGTGCACGCGCTCGACCTCGATGCGCCCGGTCTCGGGCGCGCGCACCACGCGGCCTGCTCGCTCGGCGCGCGCGAGCGCGGCCGACTGATAGCCCGCGTCGACGACGAGGTCGGCGTGCACGACGAAGCGGAGATGGCGTTTGCCGCGCACGCGCCGCGCATCGACGGACTTCCGCGCGATGCGGAAGCCGCGCAGGTCGGCGGCGTCGACGCCCGCCGCGGCGAGCGCGCGCTCGCGCAGCAGCGCGTCGGGCTCGTCGAGCCCGAGCTCGATGCCGAGCGCACGCCAGGTCTCGAGGGCCACGGCGCCGCTAGCTCGACGCCGAGCGCCGGTAGAGCTCCGCGACGATGCGCTCGATCGGCGTCTCTTCGAGCAACAGGTCCGCGATCGGCGCGCGCTCCGCGAGCCACGCGATCAGCTTCGCGGCGGGCATGCGCTCGCGGTCGAAGCGCAGCACCAGCCGCGCGCGGCCGCGCTCCTCGAGCTGCACGCCTTCGGGCAGCTCGGCCGGCGCGTCGCTCTCGAAGTCGACGGTGAGTCGCCGTTCCGAAGTCACTTGGCGGCGCACCGCCTCGACCGAGCCGTCGTAGACCACGCGCCCGTGGTCGATCAGGATCATGCGTGGGCACAATCGCTCGATGTCCGAGAGGTCGTGCGTGGTGAGCAGGATGGTGGTGCGGCGCTCGCGGTTCTCGGTCGCGAGAAACTCGCGGATCGCCTCCTTCGCGACGATGTCGAGACCAATGGTCGGCTCGTCGAGGAAGAGCAGGCGGGGCGCGTGCAAGAGAGCGGCGCCGAGCTCGCAGCGCATGCGCTGACCGAGCGAGAGCTTGCGCACGGGCACGTCGAGCAGCGGGCCGATCCCGAGCAGCTCCGAGAGACGCGCGAGCTGATCCGTCCACGCCGCTTCGGGCGTGCGGTACACGTGACGCAGTAATGTGTAGGACTCGATCACCGGCAGATCCCACCAGAGCTGCGTGCGCTGCCCGAAGACCGCGCCGAGGCGCGCCGTGTGCTCGATGCGGTCGCGGCGCGGCTCGAGGCCGCCCACCAGCGCGCGTCCGCCGGACGGCTCGAGCACGCCGGTCAGCATCTTGATCGTCGTCGACTTGCCCGCGCCGTTCGGGCCGATGAAGCCGACGAACTCGCCCTCGTCGATGTGGAACGAGACACCGTCCACGGCGCGCACCAGGTCCGACTCGGTCTCGACGAGATTGCGAATCGAGCCGAACAAGCCGCGGTGGTGGCGCGCGACGCGGAAGGTCTTCTCGAGCTTCTCGACTTCGATCATGACTCAGCTCCCTGCGGATTCGTAGCGGCGCAGGCCGCGCGAGAAACACGCCATGCCGACGAAGAGCGCCGCGCTGCACACGAACGGCGAGAGCCACGGCATGACGCGCGGCCAGCCGGCGGACTCGGTGCGGCCGAGCGCGGCGAGCGCCGGAAAGTAGTTCACGAACGCGAGCGGCACCCCGTAGGTGATCACGCGCCGAAACCACGTGGTGTAGATCGATACCGGATACGAGAGCGCCGCGCTGCCGCCGTAGGTGAGGATGTTCTGCAGCTCCGAGGTCTCGCCCAGCGTCCAGAACGCAACGCTCGCGCCCAGCATGACGATGCCCGCGAAGCAGACCGCGCCGCCCGCGATGCCGAGCGCGACCCAGGCGAGCGACGTGACTCCCAGCCCGAGCGACGCGCTCGCGAGCACGAGCACCACCAGCGCCTGCACAATGCGCGCGAGCTTCCGCGCCTCGAAGTCGTGCGCCGCGACTTGCAGAATCACGCTGCGCGGCCGCAGCAAGAGCCGGTCGAGGTCGCCGCGCACCAGATACGTCGAGAAGTTCTCGAAGCCGCGCAGAGTCACTTCGATGATGCCCCAGGAGGTCGCGACCATGCCGTACAGGAGCGCGAGCTCCGCGAAGCTCCAGCCGTCGAGGCTGCCGAAGTAGCGCGCCAGCACCCAGACCGGCGCGAGGTCGGAGATGATCACGCCGAAGTCGATGACGCTGCGCAGCGCGAACGTGCCGCGGTACTGCATGTGCGAGCGCAGGCTCGCGGAGGCGAGCAGCAGGTAGAACTTCACGGAGTTCACCACGTCAGCCTCCCTGGATCGCGAGCCGGCGCAGCCCGCGCGTCTCGAGCAGAGATGCCAGCATGGAGAGCCCCACGACCCACACCACCTGGTGTAGGAGTCCGAACGCGAGCTCCGCGCCCGAAAGCCTCCCGGTGAAGATCGCGACCGGCGTATAGAGCGTCGCGCGGAACGGCAGCACGTCCGCCACCCAGCGCATCGCCGTCGGGTAGAAATCGAGCGGCACGAACACGCCGCCGAGGAAGGAGTTGACGAACACGATCGCCGACATCTCCCCGTTCGCGCTCTCGCGCCAGAACGCCGACGAGCACGCCAGGAACCAGAGCCCCGCCGAAACAGCCATCGCGAGCGCGAGTGACAGCGGAAACAGCGCGAGCTCCCAGCGCAGCGGCGGCAGGAGTCCGTACACGAGCCAGCCGGCCGCGAACACCGCCGGTGCGCGAGTCAGCAGATAGTACGCGCCGGTCCCGTAGCGCTCCGCGAGCTCGCGCCAGAACAGAGTCACCGGCCGCACCAGGTCCGAGACGATCTCCCCGGTGCGCACGCGCTCGGCCAGGTTGTAGCGGTAGTCGGGGAAGATCCCGATCACCATCAGCAACGACTCCGACGCCGCGAAATACAGCACCGCGTCGTTCGCCGACCAGCCCGACGCACTACCGCGCGCGCGGAAGAACCCGATCAACACCTGCGCGTGTACCAACAGGAAGAAGAAATTCACGGCGACGCCGCTCCAGTTCGCGAGCCGGTAAGTCGCCCGCCGCTGGAACGCGAGCCGCGCAAACTGGAGGTACGGGCGCACCGATTCCACAGGGCCCCTCCGCGCTCGACGCCGCCGACGCGCTCGCGTCTCTCGCGCGGGCCGCCGGCGACCGAACAGGGCGGGGAGGGGTAGCGGATCGGATTGGAGAGCGCGAGGTGGCTCCGCCCGCCCAGTGACTCCCTAGTCATTGTCCGTGTCTCGGTGGTATGCTGCGAAAGGCTCGGGGTGGGGCTGGAGGCGCGATGAGATTCGCAAGGGTTTCCCGGAGACTCCTCGGCGCTATGGTCGCTGTCGGGCTCGTTCTGCTCGCCGTGTACCCGGCGCGCGTCGGAGCTGCCACGCAGAGCTACCACCTCGACGGCCGCGTCTCGCGCACCGTGGGAGCGGCGCAAGGCCAGTTCACATCCGGCGACGCCGTCAGCATCGACTGGACCGTCGATTTGTCGATTCCGGCTCACTCCGAGAGCCCGCTCAACTTCACCAAGGAGTACATCGGGAACATCACCGCATTCAAGATCCAGATCGGCAGCTGGATCGCGGAGGGTGGCGATCCGGGCGTGACCCTCAACAAGATCGACATTCGGGATGATGCCAACGACCCGAATGCCCAAGACAACATGGACATGTTCCGCAGCGGTACCGATACGGCAAACCTGATCACGGGCAACGCTCCCAACGGCGCCCAACTCATCATCCACCTCTTTGCCCCCGGCGGCGGCGGCAGCACCAGCAATTTTCTTGGCGACCAGACCCCGAGCCTCTACCCCGACAGCACGGGCACCGTGTTTGGCGTCAATGGAGAGGTGGATTTCGCAATCCCCGGGATTGCACCTCCTCCACCTCCGGATCCGACGGTGAAGTGTCGCTCGGCGCAAATCGCGAGCGCGGCCGCGCTCTGCAACGCCACGTTCGCGTGTCTGTCCACCCGCGCGAAGGCGACCGCGAAGGCGCTCGCGAAGGATCCGGGAGGACTCGTGCTCGAGGCCTGCCTAGAGAAGGCGCGCACGAAGTTTGTTGCGTCCTTCGACAAGGCGACCGCGGCCGCTGCCAAGAAGGGCCTGAGTTGCGGAACCACAGAGGCCGCAGCGACGTTCGTCTCGCACTTCGATGCGGCCGTCGACGACGTCGTTGCCATCATCGATGACGTCGTCGCCGTCGACACGATCAAGCCCCAGCTTCCGGCGTTCAAGTCCGGGTGGTACACGGCCGCGAAAGCGATGTGCAACACGGTGGCCAAGGCGGAGTCCAAGAATGTGACGAAGCCCTCGCCGACGAGGCTCAGTGAGTTGCGCGCGGCCGCACGCACCAAGCTGACGCTCGCCGTGAACAAGGCCATCGCCACGGCAGAGAGCAAGGGCGTGGTCTTCGATCCGGAGCCCGATGTCACCGCCTTCCTCGACTCGATCGACGCCTTGATCGATGACATCGTCACGGAGCTGAACGGTCCCTAGGCCGCTTCTCCCGCTCGAGTGACTCTCTCCTAGTCGGGCGCGTCATCGGTGGTATGCTGCGCGCCGCCTGGGGGTGAGCTGGAGTCGTGATGACGTTCGTGGATCGTTCCCGGGGCGCGGTCGGCGCTCTCGCCGCCGTCGGGGTCTTCCTGGTCGCCGCGTATCCCGCGCGCGCCGGGGCTGCGACGGTTAGCTACCACCTCGACGGCAAGGTCATGGCCATCAGTGGCGCGGCGACAAGCGCGCTCGCGACCCTGGGTGTGCACAACGGTGCGGACGTCGATATCGACTGGACCATCGAGCTGACGACGCCGGTTTCGTTCGACTCGGGCGCGCCCGACAACCGGAAGGAATACATGGGCGCCATTACGGCGTTCGAGATCCGGGTCGGTACCTGGACGGCGACTCGCGACGCACCGAGTCTCATCAACATCGTCACGGTCGCCGACGCCATCAGCAGCACTCCCCAAGACGCCATGCATTTGGCGCAGGGCGCCACCGACACGGATCTGGTGCTCCGGGGCAGCGGCGGCGACGGCTCGCTCGGCATCTCTCTCGACCTACTCGCGCCCAACGGCGGCGCGAGCAGCAACAACGCCCTCGGCCAGAATCCCAACGGCTATCCTAGTCGCAGCGGCTATGTCGTGGGCACCAACGGCATCGTTTATTTCGAAGTCACCGGAAGCGGCACCTCGGGCGGCGGGACCTCGGATCCGACCGCGAAGTGTCGAACGGCGCAGATCGCGAGCGGTGGCGCGTTCTGCCAGGCCACCTTCAAGTGTCTGTCCAAATACGCGAAGGCTCCTGCGAAGGATCCAGGAGCGCTCGTGCTCGACGCCTGCCGAGAGAAAGCTCGGCAGAAGTTTCTCACGTCCTACGACAGGGCGGCCGCAGCCGCGGCCAAGAAGAGTCTGAGCTGCGGAGATACGGAGCCCGGCGCGACGTTCGACTCAAATCTCGACGAGGCGGTTGCCGACATCGTCGGGGACGTCGACGCGATCGATCCCGAAGTTCCGGTGCTCAACTCCGCGTGGTACACGGCCGCGGCGGCGATGTGCAGCACCGGAGTCAAGGCGGAGTCGAGCAACCAGGCCAAGCCCAATGAGTCGAAGCGCAGTGAGGCGCGCGCCAAGGGGCGCACGAAACTGGTGTTGGCGGCGGGCAAGGCCGTCGACAAGGCGGAGAGCAAGGGCGTGGTCTTCGTCGCGCCTCCCGATGTCCCCAACTTCGCCGATTCAATCGACGATTTGATCGATGACATCGCTGCAGAGTTGAACGGCGACTAGGAGCGCGAGTGAGCCCCCGTGGCTCAGGGATTTTGTAGAGTCCGCCCATGGCGATGTCTCTGATCTCGCGGCTGCTCGTGCCGGCGCTGGTCCTGGGCGTGCTCGCCGGTGCGCCGACCGAAGCGGCGAAGATCGAAGCCCTCATCCAGTCCGTCGCGCAGCTCTCGAACGCGAAGTTCATCCGCAACGGCGCCGCGTACGACGCGAATGCCGCCGCCGATCACTTGCGTACGAAGCTCGCGAAGGCGGGGAGTCGCGTGAAGACGGCCGAGGACTTCATCCGCTACGTGGGCTCGACCTCGTCCATGTCGGGCAAGCCGTATCAGATCCGCTACGACGACGGCCGCGTGATCACGAGCGAGTCATTCCTGCGCGCGCGCCTCGCGGAGCTCGAAAAGTAGACTACGCGTGCTTGGCTTGTAGGTCGCGCTCGAGCGTGCGCGCCGCCAGCAGATACTGAACCGCCGCAAAAGCCGCGCCGAGCGTGACGATCCAGAGGAGCGCGTAGCGCACGGACTCGTCGCCGTACGTGGGCTTCAGATGGTCCGAGACGATCCCGACCATGAGCGGGCCGCCGCCGAGCCCGATCAGGTTGATGATGAAGAGCAGGATCGCCGAGGCGAGCGCGCGCATGTGCGGCTTCACGAGGGTCTGAGTCATCGCGAACGTGGGACCGAGATACACGCCGCCGAGCAACGTCCCCGGGATCGAGAGCAGGATCGCCGTTCGCGGGTCGGGCCACAGATAGAACGTGATCGCGAACGGGATCGCGATCAGCGAGGCGATCGCGGGCACGCGCATGTACCAGCGCGCATCGCGCGCGGCGAGTCGATCCGAGATCGCGCCGCCCAGCGAGATTCCGATCACGCCGGTCGTCAGCGCGATGCCACCGAGCCAGGCGCCGACCTCGAGCTTGTCCATGTGGTGCACGCGGATCAGGAACACCGGCACGAAGTACGCCGCGCCGTAGCCGTAGAACGCATGCAGCGACGCGCCGAGGGACATGTGCACGAACGACGGCAGACGCATCATGAAGCGGAGCACCTCGCGCACGCTCTCCTTCGCCTGCGGAGTCACCGGATCGACCGCGTCGAACCTGCCGCGGGGTGGCTCGCGCAGAGTGAGTCGCACGATCGCCGCGACTAGCGCGCCGGGGACGCCGACTGCCATGAACGCGATGCGCCAACCGTACTTCTGACCGAGCCAGCCACCGAGGATCGAGCCGAGCGCGCCGCCGATCGGGATGCCGAGTGAGTAGATCGCGAGCGCCGTCGCGCGCCGCTCGGGTGGGTACAGATCGGAGATGAGTGAGTGCGACGGCGGGCTGCCGCCCGCTTCACCGATGCCGACGCCTACCCGTGCCGCGACGAGCTGCCCGAATCCCTGTGCGAGACCGGTGAGCGCAGTCATGCCGCTCCAGGTGAACAGCGCGAGCGCGATGATCGTGCGACGCGATCCGGTGTCGGCCCAGCGCGCGATCGGCAGACCCGCGAACGTGTAGAACAGCGCGAATGCGATGCCGGAGAGGAAGCCGAGCGCGGTGTCGCTGAGATCGATCTCCTTGCGGATGTCCTCCGCGAGGATCGAGAGGATCTGCCGATCCACGAAGTTCAGGACGTAGACCGAGAGCAGCAGGAACAGCGCGTAGCGCCGGTAACCGTTCGAGAACGCCACGGGTGTCGACATGCCGCGGCCATGCTGTCCGAACGCGCGCGGGCGAGTCAACCAATTCCGGTGTAGGCCGCGCTGTACGCCGACCCGAGCCTTCGGTTAGGCTGGGCCCGTGCAAGAAGCCGTCGCGCGCCGCGAGGAGACGCCTCAGCCGCCGGGCGCTCCTTCGAGTCTCGAGGCGCAGCGGGTCACGCCGTACCTCGGCTTCCTGTTTCTGCTGCTGTCGACGGCGACGCTCTTCGACGGCTTCGACGCGGCCATGTTCAGCTTCGCGACGCCGGCCGTACAGGCGTCGCTCGGCATCAGCGCGAGCCAGTGGGGCGGGATCGTCTTTCTGACACGCCTTGGTGTACTGGCATCGTTCTTCTTCGTGTTCTTCGCTGATCGCATCGGCCGGCGCTGGGTCGTGATGGGAACGATCGTCGGGTTCACCTTGGCGAACTTCGCGACCGCGTTCGTCACGACCACGACGCAGTTCGTCCTGTGTCAGTTCGTGGCGCGGCTCTTTCTCACCGCGGAAATCTCGCTCGCGATCATCATGGTCGGCGAGGAATTCCCGACGCGCCTTCGCGGACGCGCGATCGCGATCCTCACCAGCCTTGCGACGGCCGGCGTCATGCTCATGTCGAAGGTGCAGGCGTACGTGTTGCTACCCGCCGGCGCCGAGAGCAACGCGATCCACGACCTGGGACACACGATCGTGTCGGCCACGCAGACGGCCCTGGGACTCACCACGGACGATGCCGCCTGGCGCTCGCTGTACGCGCTCGGAGTGTTGCCGTTGGGGGTGATTCTGTTCCTGCGCCTCGGCATGCGCGAGACACGCCGCTTCACGGCCACGCGAGTGCGCGCGGCCGCCGCGCCGAAGCGAACCTGGGGCGATCTGTTTCGCGAGGCCACCATCCCCTGGCACCGGAAATATCGGCGCCGAACCGCGATCGTCGCTCTGCTCTGGAATTGCGTCTACATCGTCACGGGCGCGTCGACGGCGTTCTACACGATCTACGCGTATGGAACCCTGCACCTCACACCGTACGAGATCGGCGACATCGTCTTCTGGGGCTACTTCGGAGGCGTCGCCGGCAACTTCCTGGGCGGCTGGCTGATCGATCGGATCGGCCGCAAGTACACCTGCGCGTCCGCCTACGTGTTGGGCGGTGTCTCGATCTACATGCTGTATCACGTCAGCGCGCTGCCCGCGCAGTACACGTGGATGATCCTCACCGTCTTCTCGTTCGCGGGCGGATACTCAGCGACTCACGTCTACGCGTCCGAGCTCTTTCCAACCGAGATCCGCGCGACCGGCTACGGCTGGACCAGCAACCTCGCGGGACGACTCACCGAGGTTTCGGTGCCCCTGGTGGTCGGCCTGCTCATCGCCCCGCTCGGCGGTATCCCCGCCGCGATTGCGCTGGTCTCCATCGGCCCGATCATCGGCGCGATTCTCGTCCTGCGCTACGCGCCCGAGACACGCGGCCTGACGCTCGAGCAGATCCAGCAGCGCCTCGACAGCTGACCCGCGCCCGTCTTTACATTTCTTTACCTGGGCGTGCGCAGCGCGAAACGATCGCGCGATAGCGTTCTTCTCGAGGCTCGCGCAGCGCGAGTCCTCGCAAGGAGGACGAAGGCATGGAAGACACGACGAGAACCCGTTCGCTCGCGAAGGAGCTCTTGGCTGCGACTCTGCTCGCGGCCGCCGTGATCGGCTTGGCGGTGGGCTTCGCCGCGCCGCCGGCCCTGGGCGCGTTCTTCCGCGGCGGCGGACACTGGGGTCACGACCCCGAGCGCTTCCGCAAGCACGCCGACATCGCGGTCGAGATCGCGCTCCGCGAAGTGAATGCGACGCCGGCGCAGATCGCGCAGGTGAAGGCCGTGACGGCGAATCTGATCGGCCAGCTCGAGAGCGTGCACGAGCAACACCGCGCCCACCGCGACGCGCTGCTCGCGCAGCTCCAACAGCCCGAGATCTCGCGCGAGGCGCTGCAGTCGCTCCGCGCCGAGGAGCTCGCCCTGTTCGACACGGCCTCGGTCCAAGTGACCGACGCGCTGGTCGACGCCGCGGCCGCGCTCACCCCCGAGCAGCGCGCCGCCCTGATCGCCTGGGCCGAAGAACTGCACGGCGGCGCGGACTGAGCCGTTCCGCCGCGGTAGAGTGGCTCCCAGCGAGGCGAGGGCCGTCCCGAGCCGAGCCTGCAAGCGCCGCCAGGCGCGCGCAGTGAGCCAAAGGCGAACGAAGTCGATTGGAATGGTTGAACGAATTCTCTTGATCGACGACGACACGCGGCTCTCGGAGATGCTCGCGGAGTATCTCGGCGCTCGCGGCCTCGAGGCAGTCGCGTGCGCCGACGCCGCGAGCGGGCTCCTGGAGCTCGAGCGCGGCCCGTTCGCGGCGGTCGTGCTCGACGTGATGCTGCCGGACCGCGACGGCTTCGAGGTCTGCCGCACGCTGCGCGCGCGCTCGGACGTTCCGATCCTGATGCTCACCGCGCGCGGCGACGAGGAGGACCGCATCGTCGGCCTCGAGCTCGGAGCCGACGACTATCTCCCGAAGCCCTTCAATCCCCGCGAGCTGCTCGCGCGGCTGCGCGCCGTCCTGCGCCGGAAGGGTGCCGCAGCCGCGCGGCGCGGCGCGATCCTGCGCTTTGGCCGGCTCGAGATCGACCGCGACGCCCGCGTCGCGCGCGTGGACGGCGAAGTCCGCGCGCTCACCGCGCACCAGTTCGACCTGCTCGTCGCGCTCGCCGAGAACGCGG
>JBGQIB010000131.1:0-13218 GCA_041498295.1 bacterium
AATGACTTTCAATTGCATCGCGAGAGGGAGGCCCGCTCACGGCTCCCCGCGCGGCGCGCGCTCGGCTACGCTGGCGGAATGGAAATCCCAAAGCGATCGCTGACTTCCGCCGTGGCTCTGCTGCTCGCGCTCAGTGCGTGCGGCTACAACTCGATCCAGGGCGCCGACGAGTCCGTGAAAGCGGCGTGGGCCGAGGTCCAAAATCAGTACCAGCGGCGCATGGACCTGATCCCCAACCTGGTGAACACGGTGAAGGGCGCGGCCGCCTTCGAGAAAGAGACGCTCGAAGCCGTGATCCAAGCGCGCGCGAGCGCGACCAGCGTGAAGATGGACGCGAGCGTGCTCGACGACCCGGCGGCGTTCAAGAGGTTTCAGGAGGCGCAGGGGCAGGTCTCGAGCGCGCTGGGTCGCTTGCTCGTCGTATCCGAGCGCTACCCCGAGCTGACCGCGACGGCCGGTTTCCGGGACCTGCAGGCGCAGCTCGAGGGAACCGAGAACCGCATCGCCGTCGCGCGCAAGCGCTTCGTCGAGTCAGTGGCGGAGTACAACAAGCTGGTGCGCTCGTTCCCCACGAATCTCACCGCGCGCTTCCTGCTGCACGCCGAGCTGCGGCCGACATTCGAAGCGGCCGCGGGCGCCGAGAAACCGCCCGAGGTGAAGTTCTGAGTCGAGCTCGCGCGCTCGCCGGGCTCGCTGCAGCCTGCATCGCGCTCGCCCAGACCGCGCTCGCGCTCGACGTCCCCGAGCTGCGCGCGCGCGTGATGGATCGCGCTGGGCTGCTTTCGCCCGAGACGCGCAGCTCGCTCGAGCAATCACTCGAAGCATTCGAGGCAAAGACCGGTCACCAGATCGTGGTGCACGTCACGCCCTCGCTCGAGGGTCTGCCGATCGAGGAGTACTCGATGCGCGTCGCAGAGGCGTGGAAGGTCGGGCAGAAGGGCCTCGACAACGGCGTGATACTCACGGTCGCGCCGAACGAGCGGGAGGTGCGCATCGAGGTCGGCTACGGCCTCGAGGGCGTGCTTCCCGATGCGATCGGCGCGCGCATCATCCGCGAGCAGATCACTCCCGAGTTCCGCGCTGGCCGAATGGAGGCGGGCGTCCTCGCGGGCGTCCGCGCGATCGAGACGGTCACCGAGGGCGAGGAGCTTCCCCTTCCGACGCGACCCGGCGTCGACCTCGATCGCTTCGCGGCCTGGTTCAAGGTCGCCTGGATCGTCTTCGTGCTGCTGATCATCTTCGCGCGCAGTCCGCTGCTCTGGATGCTGTTCGGGCTGCGCGGCTTCCGGCCCTCGGGCGGCTATCGCCGCGGAGGCGGCTTCGGCGGCGGAGGTTTTGGCGGAGGCGGCTTCGGCGGCGGCGGCTTCTCGGGTGGCGGGGGCGGGTTCGGGGGCGGCGGCGCTTCGGGGCGGTGGTAATGCGCGTCGCGGACTTACTCGCGCCAGACGCCTTGGCCGCGATCGAGGCCGCGGTGCGTGGCGCCGAGCGGACGACGTCGGGCGAGATCGTGCCGGTCGTCGTCGAGCGCAGCGATCCCTACGCGGACGTGCGCATCGGCGCGGCGGCGATCGTCGCGCTCGCGCTCGGCGGC
Organism: bacterium; assembly: GCA_041498295.1. Taxonomy (GTDB): domain Bacteria; phylum Myxococcota_A; class UBA9160; order SZUA-336; family SZUA-336; genus VGRW01. The sequence goes on from JBGQIB010000131.1 coordinate 1,592, forward strand.
GTGTTTCTCGCGTTCGCGCCGTCGCACTCGGCCTGGCTCGTGCCGACACAGATCTGCGTATTCACGGCCCTGTGCTGGGCGTTCGGCTGGCGGCCGCTGCTCGGCTTGGTCGCGCCCAACCCGCTGTTCGCGGAGCGCGTACACCGAGCGGCGTCGCTCGCCTTCCACGAGGCGGGTCTGGTCGAGACGCGCGACCGCACCGGGATCCTGATCTTCGTCTCGCTGCTCGAGCGGCGCGTCCAGGTGTTGGCGGACCGCGGCATCCACCTGCGCGTGGAAGATGGGACCTGGGACGGCGTCGTCCTGCGGATCGTCGCGGGGATCCGCGTCGGGCAAGCGGATCAGGGCCTCATCGACGGCATCCGCCTGTGCGGCGAGATTCTCGCGCGGCATTTTCCGCCGCGCTCCGACGACGCGAACGAGCTACCGGACCGCCCGCGCGGAGCCTGACTTCTTCTGGCACTTCGGGCACAGCCCGTAGAGGATGTGCCGGTGCTGCGTGAGTCGGTAGCCGTGCTCCGCGGCGACCTTCTCCTGCTCTTCCTCGATCAGCGGGTTCTCGAACTCGACGATCGCGCCGCAGCCGTTGCAGATCAGGTGATCGTGGTGATGACCCTCGCGCTCGTAGAGAGTCACTCCGTCGCTGAAATGGTGCGCGCGCGCGAGCCCGGCGGCGCAGAACAGCTTGAGCGCGCGGTACACCGTCGCGGCGCCCACCTCGGGATGCCGCGCGCGCACGACCTCGTACAGCTCTTCGCTGCTGACGTGACCCTTCGCGGCGACGAACGCGTCGAGGATCGCCTCGCGTTGGCGGGTCTGTTTGAGACCGTGGCTCGCGAGGTGTTCCGCCAGCTGCTTGTGCACGCGCCGGTCGGACTCGGCACTCGATGCCATCGCCGGGGCACGCTATCGGGGGCCGGTACGCCTGTCAACGCGCGAGGACAAGAGCAGCCTCATCGCGCCGCCGATGTCCGGGTCGTCTAGCAGGCCGAGCTCCGCGTAGGTCGCCTCGAGTCTCTCGCGGACCTCGCTCGCGCGCGCGGCGCGCACCACCTCGCGCGCGCACGCCTCCAGCGCCCCGGCGTTGATGGTGCGAATGACCTGGCGCATCACGAGCACCGAGAAGGGCGCCATCGACAGCTCGTCGATGCCCATGCCGACGAACAGCGGCGCGACGACAGGATTGCCGCCGAGCTCGCCGCAAACCGCGCACGGAATCCCCGCGGCGCGCGCGCACGCGGCGGCGTACGCGATGCCCGAGAGCACGCCGGGATGGAACGGATCGTAGGCGCCGGCGACGAGCTCGTTCTCGCGATCGGTGGCGAGCGTGTACTGCATCAAGTCGTTCGTGCCGATCGAGAAGAAGTCGCTCGCTTTCGCGAGATGCGCGGCGATCGCTACGGCGGCCGGTGTCTCGATCATCACGCCCAGCGGTGGCGGCTGTCTCCCGAGATCGCGACACACCTCCAAGAGCAGCTCGCGCGACGCCTCGAGCTCGTCGAGCGAGGCGATCATCGGCAGCATCACCTTCACGTTCCCGCGGGTGTTCGAGCGCACGATCGCGCGCAGCTGAGTGCGGAACAGCTCGGGCCGATCGAGCAGGATGCGGATCGCGCGCCAGCCGAGCTGCGGGTTCGCTTCGGAGATGTGCTCGTTGGGCAGCGCCTTGTCGCCGCCGAGGTCGAAGCAGCGCACGGTCACTGGGCCGGGCGCGACCTGCTCCGCCACGCGCAGATAGCCGCGCAGCTGTTCGTCCTCGTCGGGCAAGCCGCGCGAGGACAGCGCGAGGATCTCGGTGCGCAGCAGCCCGACACCCTCGGCGCCGTAGCGCTTCACCAGGTCGAGGTCGAAGAGCCCGCCGATGTTCGCCGACAGGCGGATGCGCCGGCCGTCGAGTGTCTCGCTCGGTAGGCCGCGCAGCTCGTCGAGCCGGCCGCGCAGTCGCTCGTAGCGCTCGGCGATCTGTGTGTAGTGCGCGCGCTGGTCGCGGGTCGGCTTCGCGATCACCACGCCCTCGAGCCCATCGACGATCAGCTCGTCCTCGGGCGACAGGTTCGACGCGACGCGCGGCACGCCCGAGACGGCGGGGATCTCGAGCGAGCGCGCGAAGATCGCCGCGTGACTCGTCGGCCCGCCGTGCTCGGTCACCAGGCCCGCGACCTTCTCCGTCTCGAGCAACACGAACTCGCTGGGCGTGATGCGCTCGGCGACGACGATCACGCCGTGACGCAGTTTGGTGTTGTGGAGCCGAACACCGACGAGCTCGCCGACCGCACGCTGCAGGACGTCCTCGAGGTCGGCCGCGCGCTCGCGCAGGGTCACGTCCTCGGTGGACGCCAGGATCGACGCGTAGCCCTGCAAGGTCTCGACCAGCGCGCGCGCGCCGTTGCCGTGCACGTCGAGCTGGCGGCGCAGTCGCTCGCGGAAGCCCTGGTCCTCGAGAATCATGATGTGCGTGGTGAACACGTCTGCGAGCTCTTCGCCGAAGCGCTCGCCGACCGTCTCGCGCAGATCGTTGAGCTGGCGCACGGTCTCGCGCAGGGCGCGAGACAGCGCGCGCCACTCCGCCGCGATCGTGCGCGCGGGGCGATAGTCGAGGTTCGCCAGGTCGAGACGGGGCGCGAGCACGTGCACCGGCCCGCGCGCGACGCCGGGCGAAGTGCCGATCCCGCGCAGCACCGCGCCAGGTTTTCGCGGCGCGAGCACTTGCGCCGCGCCCGCTGCGCGCCCGTGCCCCGCCTCGCGCAGCGCGCGGTCGAGCAGGCGCGCGTTCAGCACGATCGAACCGACCTGCGCGGCAATCATCTCCAGGAGCTCGAGCTGCTCGCGCGTGAACACGCGCACGCGCGCGGTGCGCGCCGTCAGCACGCCCACCGGCTCGCCGCGCACCAACAGCGGCACGGCCACGAGCGACCGGAAGCGCTGCTCACCCGAGTACGGGAACGCGTGCACGCGCGGGTCCTTGCGCACGTCGGGCACCGCGATCGTCTTGCGCTCCTCGAGCGCGCGGCCGGCGATGCCTTGCCCGACTCGGATGCGCATGCGCCCGACCGCCTGCGAGTTCAGACCGCGCGTCGCGCGCAGCACCAGCCGCTCGCTGTCGTCCTCGAGCAGATAGATCGAGCAGGCCGAGGCGCGCATCCAACGCGCGACCAGCCGCACGACGTTGTTCAGCGTCTCCTCGAGATCGTGGCTGCGGGTGAGCAGCCGACCGAGGTCGCGCAGCAGGTTCGCGGACGGACGAGGCATGTCGCGAGTCTAGCGACTGACTTCGCGCGGCCGAAGAAAGAAGCACGGCACGCAGACTCTGCGTGCCGCGCCCTGGGCGAAGAAGGTCGCCCGGAATTCGGTTTCGGACGTCAGTCCAGGAAGACCTGGTCCTTGTCCTCGAAGCGCATCCCGAGGGCCAGGAGGATCTTGCGCTTCGTGTCCATCCGACAGTTCATGCCCTTCTCCACCGAGTGGATCGTGCGGAGCGCAACCTTGGCCTTCTTCGCCAGCTGCGCTTGGGTCATGAGCTTGTTCTCGCGCAGCTCACGCACCCGGTTCCGCTTCCGGGGCTTGCTGTCGTCCATGTGCTCTTCAATGCTCGCGTGCTCCATTGCGTGGAGCTCCTCCAGGTCAGTAGGGCTGCCCCCCTCACAGAGGTTCCCTATTGCGTACTCGCCCCATTCGATCGGGACTGCGAACCGGGTTCTTTAGTGAGGGCCGACATTTAGAGGCGGCTGCCGCCTCGTGGCCGCGCGTCCGAGACGAGCCCAGGCGCACATGATTTGCGAAGGTGTTGCGCCTGCATCTGCGCGCTGCGTGCCGGCGCGAGAGCAGCGATGTCGAGGAGCGATCCCCTGACCGAGCCGGGCACCGAGCGTCCGAACCCCTCGGAAGCGAAGTCGGGGCGCGCCGCGCAGATCGTGCGGCGGCTGGCCGCGGTCGCGGTGCTGCTGGCGCTCGTCTCCGGGACCGTGCTGTTCGCCGGGCTGTACACGGCCGATGCCGAGTTCGTCGCGGGTGCGCTCTCGAAGCTCTCGGGCCGCCACGTCGAGATCGGACGGGTGAGCTTCCACCTCGGGCGGCGACTCGAGCTCGAGCTCGAGCAGGTGAAGGTCGCGGACCTCGAGCGACCCGAGGACCCGCCGATGCTCGAAGTCGGGCGGGCGCGCGGCGTGCAGGCGTGGCCGCGCCTGCTCGCGGGTCAGTATCTCCCACTCGACTGGACACTGGACGCCCCGGTGCTCCGCATACACACAGGTGCGACGGAGTCGGTCGACTTGTCCGCTCTGCCGCGCCTGGGTCTGCACGTGACGGACGGGCGAGTCGACCTCACCACCGCCGCGGGCGAGTCATGGTCTCTGCAGAGTCTTCAGCTCGACGCGCGCCGCGCCGGCTTCGGCACGCGGGTCGAAGGGGACGGGAGCGCGCGTCTGTCTCACGGCGAGACACCGGTCACCGAGCTGGCGCTGCACTTCTCGGCCGCGGGCGACCACGCCGACCTGAAGGGCACGGTCGCGGCGCTCGAGCTCGCCGCGCTGCCGAAGACCTCGGTCCTGCCGCGCGGCCGCGGCGAGGGCGGCTTCGAGCTCAGCGTGAGCCAAGGCGCGGTGCGCGGGAAGGTCCACCTCGAGGTCGAGCGCTTCGCGCTGCGCGTGCCGAAGCTCTCGGGACCGATCGCGCCGGCGACCGCGCGCGTCGCGGCCGACGTGGACTGGCGCGTGGGCTCGCTCGCACTCGAGCTCCACCCGCTGCAGCTCGACGACCTGGTCGTGAACGGGACCATTCGCGTCGGCACCGGCCGCAACGGCCGCCTCACCGCCGACGTGAGTCTGGCGCCGTTCGAGCCGGCGCAGCGCGAGCGCGTGAACCCGCTGACGTTCCTGGCGCTGCGCTTCGCGAGCTGGGCGCGCGTGAAGTCGCGCATCGAGGCCGGCGTCGTCGAGGACATCCACCTCGCGGTGGACGTGCCGAGCGCCAGCGTCGCCGAGAGTCTCTCATACGACCTGCCGATGCCGGCGAACGCGTTCGTGCTCGAGCTGCGCGCTCGCGACGGCACGTATCGGACGAAGCCCGACGAGTCACCGCTGGAGCATCTCCAGGGCGAGCTCGAGATCCGCGGCGAGGTCATGGACATCCGCCGCATGCGCATGACTCACGAGGGCGAGCCGCTGCCCGAGATCAACGTGCACCTCGAGGGCATGCACCGACTCGTGCACCTGCCCGACGCCGAGGACCACGTCAGCGGCGGACCGGGTGTCGACCTGGACGGCCTCGTGCCGCTCGGCGCCGCACTGCGCGCCGGCGAGGGACAGGCCAAGGAGCCGACCGTCGTGGGCTTCAAGGACCTCGCGATCCGCATGCCGCAGTTCATGCTGCCGCTGCGCGAGGCCGAGGGATCGCTGCGCTTTCCCGACGGCGGCATCGCGGCCGATCCGGTTCGCGGCGTGCTCGGCGGCGCGCCCGCGCAGCTCACGGCGAAATGGAATCGAGTGGCCGACCGGGTCGACGTCGCCATCAGCTATCTCGCAGGCGCCGCGCCCGGCGGCCCGATCACCGGGCCGCGTTGGCTCTCGGCGAAGATCGAGTTCGAGAAGCTGAACCTGCCCGATTGGCCGCTCGATGAAGTGCGCACGCATCTCACGGCCGAGGGCGCGCGAGTCATGCTCACCGGCATCCGTGCGCGGCTCGCGGGCGGCAAGCTCGCCGGCACGGGTCAGCTGGATCTCTCGCTGGCGGACAAGGCGCCGTTCGATCTCGAGTTCGACGTCTCCGCGTTCGACCCGAAGCCGTTGTGTACGACGTTCAGCTTGCCACCCGAGAGCGTCTCCGGTCGGGGCGACGCAAAAGTGCATGTCTCGGGCGCGCTGCGTCCGGGCGGAGACTTCGCCACCGAGGGCTCGCTCACGACGAAGCTCATCCTGCGCGACGGCACGGTCGCGCGCCTGCCCGCGCTGGTCGCGATCGCGCGCCTGCCATCGCTCCGGGGAGTCACTGGGCTCGTGGGGCAGCCACTGCCGTACAAGACGGTGGAGCTCGACCTCGCGCTCGCGAACGGGAAGCTCGGCTTCTCGGACGGCAAGCTGCTGGGGCCGGAGTTGCGCATCCTCGCCAACGGCGAGATCGACTTCGCCACGCCGCAGCGCCAGTCGGACTTCGTGATCGCGCTGCTCTTTCTCCAGACACTCGATCGCATGCTCGACCAGGTGCCGATCGTGCGGAACGTGATCCTGGGCGACGACCAGAACCTGATCGCGGTGTACCTGCGCCTGCAGGGGCCGCGCGACGACCTCTCGGTGACTCCGCTGCCGCCGGCGACCGTGTCGAGCATCGTCGGCTTCACGTCGAGCGCGGTCATGAGCGGCGTCCGGCGCCTCGGCCGCCTGTTTCAGCCCGGCGGCGCGAGCGGCGGCGCCGGCGACAACAGTTCGGCCCCCAGCTCGGAGAAGCCCTGAGGTAGACTTCCCGCCCTGTGAGCGAAGCGGTCGAGCGAATTCGCAAGGAAATGGCGCGGGTGCTCGTCGGCCAGCGCGAGCTCGTCGACGGCCTGTTGATCGCGCTCCTGTGTCAGGGGCACGTGCTCGTCGAGGGCGTGCCCGGACTCGCGAAGACCACCGCGGTGCGCAGCTTCGCGCGCGTCCTCGATCTCTCGTTCCGCCGCATTCAGTTCACGCCCGATCTCTTGCCCGCGGATCTGTTGGGCACGCAGGTGTACGAGCCGGCGCACTCCACGTTCCGCTTGCACCGCGGCCCGATCTTCCATCACGTGATCCTCGCGGACGAGATCAACCGTGCGCCCGCGAAGGTGCAGAGCGCGCTGCTCGAAGCGATGGAGGAGCGCCAGGTCACGCTCGTCGGCGAGACCCTCCGGCTGCCCGAGCCGTTTCTCGTGATGGCTACACAGAATCCTGTAGAGCAGGAGGGCGTGTATCCGCTGCCCGAGGCGCAGGTCGACCGCTTCATGCTGAAGCTGCGGGTCGACTACCCGACGCGCGAGGAAGAGATCGAGGTCGTGCGCAGCCGCACTGCGCCGGGCGAGATCGAGCTGCCGACGGCCGTGCTCTCGGCGAGCGAAATCATGGCGCTGCGCGAGACCGTGCGCGCGCTGCACGTCGAGCCGTCGCTGGTCGAATACGCCGTCTCACTCGTGGCGAAGAGTCGCACGCTCGGCGCCGTCGAGCTCGGCGGCTCGCCGCGCGCGTCCATCTATTTGATCGAAGCGGCGCGCGCCCGCGCGTATCTCGAGCAACGTGACTACGTCCTGCCCGAGGACGTGAAGCGAGTCGCGCCGGCGGTGCTGCGCCATCGCCTGCTCCTGTCCTACGAAGCCGCCGCCGAGGGGCAGACCTCCGACGCGATCGTCCGCGAGTTGCTCGCGGCCGTCCCGACCCCGTGACCACGGAGCTCGCTGGGCTCGCCCGCCGCTTGCGCGTGCGCGCCCGCCACGACGTGACCACGTCGCTGACCGGCGCGTACCGCAGCGCGTTCCGCGGCCAGGGCCTCACGTTCGAAGAGCTGCGCGACTACGCGCCCGGCGACGACGTGCGTTGGATCGAGTGGAACGCCACGGCGCGACTCGGTCGACCGATCGCGAAGCGCATGCGCGAGGAGCGCGACCTCGTGCTCGCATTGCTCGTCGACGTGTCTCCCTCGCTCGACTACGGCACGGGAGACGCGACGAAGCGGGATGCGGTGCGCCGCGCCGCGGCCGCGCTCGCGGCGGCCGCGATCGCGTCACAGGATCGTGTAGCCCTGGCTCTGTTCGGCGAGCGCCTGCGACGCGTGCTCTCGCCCGGCACCGGCCCGCTGCAGCGCGAGCGCGTCCTGCACGCGCTCGAGGAAGCCTCCGACGGCGAGCGTACCGACGCGGGTCCGGCGCTCGACTGGGCGGCCGAAAAGCTGCCGCGTCACTCGGTCGTCGTGTTGCTCTCCGACTTCTTGTTCCCCGATCCCGGCGCGCCGCTGCGCCGCTGCGCGAGCAAGCACGACCTCGTGGCGCTGCGCGTGCGCGATCCATCGGACGAGCCGCCGGCGCGTCTGCCGCCCGTGCGCGTGCGCGCCGCCGAGGATCGGCGCGCGCGCGTGTGGCGCCGCTCGTCGGAGGTCGCTCGCTCGCTCGCGCCGGCAGTGCCGGAATCCGCGCTGCGCGCGCTCGGCGGCGACTATGGCGAGCTGTGGACGGGCGCGCGGCTCGTGCCCAGCCTGCTGCGCTTCTTCGAGGAGCGCGCGCGGAGGCGCGCTTGAGGACGCGGGCGCTCCTCGCCGGGCTGCTCGCGTTCGCAGCGTGCGATCGCGGTGTGGTGCCGGCGCTCGGCATCGGTACGCGAGTCACTCTCGACCGCAGCGAAGCGCGCGTAGGCGATCCGGTCGGAGTCACCGTCGAGGTCGAGACACCAGCGGGTTACTCGGTGCAAGCGCCGCCAGCGCCCAGCAGCGGGGCGTTCGCCTCGGACTCCGTCGAGCTGGTCGAGCCGATCCCGGTACCGGGCGGGCTGCGCCATCACCTGCTCTGGACGCTGCGCGCGCGCGAGGTCGGCGATCAGGCGCTGCCCTGGATCGACATCCCCCTCGTGCGACCCGACGGAAACGTGCAGGCGCTGCACGTCGGCGGCGTGCCGCTCCCGGTGCTCTCGGTGAAAGCCGACGTGCCCGAGCGCGCCGCGGTATTCGACATCCGGGGCGCGCCGCCCGAGAAGCCGACACCGATCTGGGTATGGGCGCTCGCCGCGCTCGGCGGCGTACTCTTCGCTGCGCTGTTTCGCGCGCTCCGGCGCCGGGCGCGCGCCGCCGGGCGGCGCGCGGGTCTCGTGCTCACGGCGGGCCGAGGCGCGCTCGCGCTGCTCGATGGCGTCGAGAGCGAGAGCGATGCGCGCGGCTTCGCCATGCGCGTGCGTGCCGCGCTGCTCGGCTTCGTGGAGGCCTGTTGGAACGTGAAGACCGCCGCAGTGACTCCGGGCGAGCTGCCCGCCGAAGTCGACGGCGACATCGTGCGCATTCTCGGCGACCTCGAGGGGGCGCGCTTCGCGCCCGACCCCGCGCGCGCGGCGATCGCCGGTCTGGCGGAGCTCGCGCGCGAACGCGTGCGGTATGTGGCGAAGCTTCGCGCTTAGCGCGCTGTCGGAGCGCGCGCTCACCGTCGAGGCGCCGCTCGTGCTGTGGCTCGGGCTCGCGGCGGTGGTCGTATTCGCGCTGCTCGTCGCGCTGCGCGGGCCGCGCCGCGTGCGCGTGCCGAGCGCGGGCGGGGCGCGCGGATCGCTCGGCGCGCTCGATCTCCCCTGGGTCGCGTCACTGGCTTTGCGCTTCGCCGCGCTCGCGCTCGTCGCCCTGACCGCCGCGCGTCCCGTTGGGCTCGTCGCGGAGAACCCCGCGAACGGCTCCGGCGTCGATCTCGTGATCGCGCTCGACGCGTCGGGCAGCATGCTGGCGCTCGACGCCGAGCTGGACGGTCGCCAAGTGACTCGCCTCGAGCTCGCCAAGCGGGTCGTCGCGGACTTCGTGCGCGCGCGCAGCGGCGATCGCATCGGCCTGGTCGCATTCGGCGAGCACGCGTTCACGCAGTGTCCGCTCACGGTCGACCACCGACTGGTGCTCGAGTCACTCGAGCGGGTCGACGTCGGCGTGGTCGGCGACGCGACGGCGCTGGGCGAGGCCATCGGGCTCGCGACCCGCCGCTTGCGTTCGGCCGGCGGCCCCGACGACGCGCGGCGCATCCTCGTGCTCGTGACCGACGGGCGAAACAACTCCGGGAAGCTCGCGCCCAAGACCGCAGCCGATCTCGCGCAGCTCGCCGGCGTGCGCATCCACGCGGTCGGCATCGGCACCGAAGGACTCGTGCCGTTCGCGCAGCCCGGCGCCGAGGCGCCGATGCGCTTCGAGCGCGTCGACCTGGACCGCGAGACATTGAAGCTCGTGGCCGATGCGACGGGCGGGCGCTTCTTCCAAGCGCGCCGGCCCGAGGATCTGCGCGCGGTCGCCGACGCGATCGATCGACTCGAGGCGCGTCCGCGCGCGCTGGACCCGCGCTTCCGCCACGCGTCGCTCGCGCCGCTCACGCTTGCGTTGGCGCTCGCCCTGCTCGCGGGCGAGGCCGCGCTCGCGCACGGGCTGGTGCGGAGGCTGCCGTGAGCGAGCTCGACTGGCCCTGGCTCGCGGCGTTCGCCGTCACCGCGCTCGCGGCCCAGGCCGCCGTGCGCGGTGGGCGAGAGATGCGCGCGTGGCTCGGCCGCGATCCGGAGCGCTTCGCGCGGCCGGCGCGCGCGCTCGCCCTGTCGCTCGCGGCCGCCTGTCTCGCGTTCGCGCTGCGCGCCGCGCTCACCACGCCGGAGCAGCTCTCGGGCGACGGTGCGGACGTCGTACTGGCAGTCGACGTGTCGCAGAGCATGGACGTCGGCGACGTCGCGCCCTCGCGCCTGCGCCGCGCGCTGCGCACGGCCGAGCGCGTCGTCCTGCGCGCGCAGGGCGAGCGACTCGGCCTCGTGGTGTTTGCCGGCGAGGCATTCATCGCGCTTCCACTGACTCAGGATCGCGACGCGGTCCTGACTTACCTGCGCGCGCTCGACAGCGACGTGATCTCGGTTCGAGGCAGCGAGCTCGGCCGCGCCCTGACGGAGGCCGGGCGCACGTTCGACCCGCGCTCGAGCCGGCCGCGCACCTTGCTTCTGCTCAGCGACGGCGAGGACTTCGGCGCGCCGCCCGAGTCGCAGATCGGCGAGCTGCACGCGCTCGGCGTCCGCGTCGTCGCCGTCGGCTACGGAACCGCCGAGGGCGCGCCGGTTCCGGGCCAGGCCGCGCTGGCCGAGGCGGTGCGCAGCGGCGAGAGCACCGTCTCGCGCCGCAACGACGGCTTGCTGGCGCACATCGCCGAGGAGACCGACGGCGCCTACTTCCGCGAGATCGAGGAGCGGCCCAAAGCCGAGCAGCTGCTGGCGCCGCGCGAGGCGCCCGCGACGCCGACCCCGGAGCAGCGCCGCGCGGATCCGCTGCTGCCGGCGCTGCTCGCGGCGGCGCTCGCGCTCGCCGCCGAACTCTGGCTCTCGGGCGGCCCGTTCCGCGCGCGCCGTCGAGTGACTCGCCGCTCGTTTCCGCTGCCCCGGCGGGCGAGCGCGGTCGCGCTCGCGGCGCTCGCGCTCGGTGGGTTCGGCGCATTCGGCGCGGCCAGCCTGATCGCGCGCGGCGATGCGGCGCTCGCCGCGGGCAAGCCGGACGAAGCGCTATCGCTGTATCACGAGGCGGCCGCGACACGGGAGCGCGATGCGGGTCTCTCGATTCGCATCGGCAACGCGCTCTTCCGCCTCGAACGCCTCGACCAGGCAGCCAGCGCGTACCTCGAGGCGCTGCGCATCCTCGAGTCCGACGACCCCGACGCGCGCTTCGCGGCGAGCTTCAACTTGGGAAACACTTTCGTCGCGAAGCAGCACTTCGAGGAGGCGCGCGACGCGTACTGGGCGGCGCTGGTCGCGCGGCCGTCGAGCCTCGAGGCGAAGTTCAACTACGAATGGGCCGTCGAGCACATCCAAGAGATCCCGCCCGTCCCGCAGCCGGATCCGACGACCGAGCCGAAGCGCGAGGACAAGGACTCCGGCCAAGGCGAGTCGAGTGACTCGCGACCGCGGCGTTCGGACGCGCGGCCCGAGCACGGC
>JBGQIB010000132.1:0-13199 GCA_041498295.1 bacterium
CGAAGATGTCGACCTCTTCCGCGCGAACGCGCTCGGCTCCTGTCGGCTCTGGCGCCAGCTCGAGCTCCGCGCCGACCACGACCGGATACACGACCCGCGCCCCTCTCAAGCGACAGGCTTCCGCGGCGTCCTCTACCGGCACCTCGTCTCCGATCGCCTGGTAGAACGCGGCGACGCGTGCAGCACTCAACTCTCGGAGGGTGATCAATCGCTCGAGCGCCGCGCGGGCGGCGACGACTCGCTCCTTCCCACGGGCGCCCTTCGCGCCCGCGCGCAGCGCCGCCTTGCGCGGGTCGGCCGAATGACTCGCCACCGCGCGCCCGTTTCAGGCGGAGTCGACGAGGTCGATCAGCGCCTGAATGCGCTCGCGCGGCACCGCGACGGAGTCGCGCGTGCGCAGCAGCTCACTCGCGATGTTCAGCGCGGCGAGCACCGACGCATCCTGCGTGTCCGGCGTGCTCTGCCGCACTTCGCGCAGCACCCCATCCACGTATGCGGCCACCGCTTCCAGGTGCTCGCGATCCGCATCGGTGCGCACCCGGTACTCGCGATCGAGGATCTTGATCACCATCGAGCGACCCCCGTTCGCAGCGCTCATGCCGTTCATCGCGCGCGCGCGTCCGAGGCGCCCTCGTCGGCTGCCTGCATCAGCTTCTCGACGTCCGCGAGCAGCGCATCGATGCGCCCTACCAGCCCGCCGCGCGCGCGCTCCGCCGAGGCCAGCTTCGCGTCCAGCTCGGCGATCCGGCGATCGCGCGCGGCCAGTGCATCGCGCAGCTCGCTTACGGCGCGCTGCGTCGCACGGTGCCGCTCGACCAGGCGCTGCAGCCTGCCGCCGAGCACCACGATCAGATCGTCTTCCGACATCGCCTGACGGTGCCCGCTGCGCGGCTCGAACAGGTCTGCGGACTCGTTGACCACGACCGCTATCCCCTCGCGCGCGTCTGCGCGCTGCTAAGTCACTTGGGGGGTAAGCCCATGTTTCACCGGCAAGAGCGCGGCGTCAAGCGCCGACGCACGAAGAAAATCGAGCCGCGTTGCCGCGTTGCGCGACTTCGCGAACGCGGCGCTTGCGCATGCGCCTCGATCCTGGATCTTGCTTGACACGCTTTCGCGCGTTCCGCTAGCCTAAGTCCAGTCAAATTCCCCGGAAAATCGCGCACTTCCGAGCAACTCATCCCGCTCTACGATGGGCCGGAAGGGGAGCTCGCAGCGGATCTCGGCGGTCGGATCCCGAAGCCGCGCGACTCGGTGAGCTTGATCTCCGGGGACTCCCCTCCTCCGGCCGGCTCGGCCCGAGTAGCGGCGTCTCGCGCGCCGCGCGCGCGCACTCGGAGTCTTCGAGGAAGTGCGAATGAGCGATCCGAACGTTCCAGAGCGGCAAGGACTCTACGATCCGCAGTTCGAGCACGACGCCTGCGGTGTCGGATTCGTGTGCAACATCGGCGGGCGCGCGTCTCACGAGATCATCCAGCGCGGCCTGCAGGTGCTCGTGAATCTGACGCACCGCGGCGCGACGGGCGCGGATGCGGAGACCGGCGACGGCGCCGGCATCCTGATGCAGATCCCGCACGCGTTCCTCGAGCGCGAGTGCGCGAGTCTCGGCATCCGCTTGCCGGAGCCCGGTGAGTACGGCGTCGGCGCGGTCTTCCTGCCGCAGGATCCGAGTGAGCGCGCGCGCTGTGAGTCGTGCGTCGAGCGCACGGTCGCCGAGGAAGGTCAGCACTTCCTGGGCTGGCGCGACGTGCCGGTGCATCCAGAGCACATCGGCGAGAACGCGCGCAAGATCGTGCCGCGCATCCGCCAGTGCTTCGTGCTGCGCGGCAGCGGCCTCGATGCCGCCGCCTTCGAGCGCAAGCTGTTCGTGATCCGAAAGGTCGTCGAGAACACGCTGCGCGCCGAGGGCGTGCGCAGCTTCCACGTGCCCAGTCTTTCGAGCCGAACGCTCGTCTACAAGGGCTTGTTGCTCGCGTACCAGGTGAAGAAGTTCTACCCGGACCTCGCGGATCCGGCGATCGAGAGCGGGCTCGCGCTCGTGCATCAGCGCTACAGCACGAACACCTGGCCGACCTGGAACCTCGCCCACCCCTACCGATATCTGTGTCACAACGGCGAGATCAACACCGTGCGCGGCAATCACAACTGGATGCGCGCGCGCGAAGCGGTGATCCGCTCCGGTGTCTGGGGCGACGACCTAGAGAAACTCTTTCCGATCGTCACCACCGGCGGCTCCGACTCCGCCATGCTCGACAACGTGCTCGAGTTCCTCGTGCTCTCCGGGCGCGACCTCGCGCACGCGATGATGATGCTGATCCCGGAAGCGTGGGACCGCGACCCGTTGATGCGCGACGAGAAGAAGGCACTGTACGAGTACCACCAGTGTCTGATGGAGCCGTGGGACGGCCCCGCCTCCATCTGCTTCTCCGACGGCACGCGCATCGGCGCGGTGCTCGACCGCAACGGCCTGCGTCCGTCGCGGTACTGGGTGACGAAGGACGGCTTCGTCGTGCTGTCGTCCGAATGCGGCGTCCTCCCGATCAACCCCGAGGACGTGAAATACAAGGGTCGCCTGCAACCCGGACGCATGCTGCTGATCGACACGGGCGAGGGCCGCATCATCCCCGACGAGGAGCTGAAGGCTTACTACGCGCGCCGGCGGCCCTACCGCGAGTGGCTGCGCGCCAACCTGGTGAAGCTCGGCGATCTCGCCGTTCGCCGCTCGCACCCCGAGCGCGACGCGGAGACGGACCGACTCACACGGCAGAAGCTCTTCGGTTACACGATCGAGGATCTCCGCATCCTGCTGTCGCCGATGGCCGCCAGCGGCGTCGAAGCGGACGGCTCGATGGGCAACGACACGCCCATCGCGGCGCTCTCCGAGCGAGCGCAGCCGCTCTTCAACTACTTCAAGCAGATCTTCGCGCAGGTCACGAACCCGTCGATCGACTCGATCCGCGAAGACAGCGTGATGTCGCTGATCAGCACGCTCGGCGCGGAGCGGGACATGCTCGAAGAAACTCCCGAGCACGCGCGGCTGCTCGAGCTCGAGCAGCCGATCCTCTCGGCGGAGGAGCTCGAGAAGATCCGGCAGATCGATCACCCATGGCTGCGCGCCGCGACGATCGATTGTGTCTTTGATCCCGCGGGAGCCGCCACGCTCGAGCAAGCGGAAGCGAGCCTGCGCAAGGCGCTCGATCGCATCCGCGCCGAGGCGGCAGACGCAGTGCGCGGCGGGGCGTCGATCCTCGTGCTCTCCGATCGCGGCGCCGGGCGCGCGCGCGCGGCGGTGCCGAGCTTGCTCGCGACCGCGGCCGTGCACCACCACCTGTCTCGCGAAGGCCTGCGCATGCGCTGCGGCATCGTCGTCGAGACGGGTGAAGCGCGCGAGGTCGCGCACTTCGCGCTCTTGATCGGCTTCGGCGCCGCGGCGATTCACCCATATCTCGCCTTCGAGACCGTGCGCCAGCTCGTCTCCGAACACACGTGGGTTCCTGCCGAGCTCACGCCCGAGAAGGCGCAGTACAACTACGTGAAAGCCGTCGGGAAGGGCCTGCTCAAGATCTTCGCGAAGATGGGTATCTCGACTCTCGCGAGTTACCGCGGCGCGCAGATCTTCGAGGCGGTCGGCATCGCCGAGCCCGTCGTGCGCGAGTTCTTCACCGGCACGGCCACGCGCATCGGCGGCGTCAGCCTCGGCGTGCTCGCGCGCGAAGCGCTCATTCGACACGAAGCGGCGTACCCCACGTCGGTGGCCTCGGAACACGAGCTCGAGCTGGGCGGCGAATACCAGTGGCGGCGCGACGGCGAGAAGCACCTGCTGAATCCGGCGACGATCCATCGCCTGCAGAACGCGGTGCGCCGCAACGACGTCGGCCAGTACCGCGAATACGCCAAGGCGATCAACGACCAGAGCCGCGACCGCTACACGATCCGCGGCCTGTTGCGTTTCAAGCCGAGCGCGGCCCCGATCCCGATCGAGGAAGTCGAGCCCGCAAGCGAGATCATGAAGCGCTTCTGCACCGGCGCGATGAGCTTCGGCTCGATCAGCGCCGAAGCGCACGAGACACTCGCCATCGCCATGAACCGCATCGGCGCCAAGTCGAACAGCGGCGAAGGCGGTGAGGACCCGAAGCGCTTCACGCGCGATCCGAACGGCGACTGGCGGCGCAGCGCCATCAAGCAAGTCGCGTCCGGCCGCTTCGGTGTCTCGAGCTGGTATCTCGTGAACGCCGACGAGCTGCAGATCAAGATCGCGCAGGGCGCGAAGCCCGGCGAGGGCGGCCAGCTTCCGGGTCACAAAGTGAATCGCTGGATCGCGCGCGTGCGCAACGCCACCCCCGGAGTCGGCTTGATCTCGCCGCCGCCGCACCACGACATCTACTCGATCGAAGACCTCGCGCAGCTCATTTACGATCTGAAGAACGCGAACCCGAAGGCGGACATCTCGGTGAAGCTCGTCTCCGTCTCCGGCGTCGGCACGATCGCCGCGGGTGTCTCGAAGGGACACGCGGAGTCCGTTCAGATCGCCGGCTTCGAAGGGGGTACCGGCGCGTCGCCACTCACTTCGATCAAGCATGCGGGCGTGCCGTGGGAGATCGGGCTCGCGGAGACTCAGCAGGCGTTGGTGATGAACGACCTGCGCGGGCGCATCCGCGTGCACGTCGACGGTCAGCTGCGCACCGGCCGCGACGTCGTGATCGGCGCGATGCTCGGCGCGGACGAGTTCGGCTTCGGCACCATCGCGCTGGTGGCGCTCGGCTGCATCATGATGCGCGTCTGTCACTTGAACACCTGTCCCGTCGGCGTCGCGACGCAGAACGAGCAGCTACGCAAGAAGTTCACGGGCGACCCCGAGCACGTGGTGCGCTTCCTCCGCTTCGTCGCGGAAGAGGCGCGCGAGATTCTCGCCTCGCTGGGCGTCCGCAAGGTCGACGACGTGATCGGCCGAACCGAGCTGCTCGAAGCCGACTCGGAGATCAAACACTGGAAGCTGCCGGACGGCCTCGACTGGAGGGCGATCCTGCACAAGGCGACGCCGCCTTACGACGGCGTCGCGATGCGCCGCGTGTGCGGCCAGCAGCACGGCCTCGACAAGGCGCTCGACATCGAGCTCATCCGCTTGTGCCGCCCGGCGATCGAGAACATGGAGCCGGTCGAGCTGTCACTCCCGATCCGCAACGTGAACCGAACCGTGGGCACGATGCTCGGCTCGGCGGTCTCGCTGCGGCACGGCCTCGAGGGACTACCCGACAACACGATCCGCATCCGCTTCACGGGCAGCGCGGGTCAGAGCTTCGGCGCGTTTCTCCCGAAGGGAATCACGCTGACACTGACCGGTGACGCGAACGACTACACCGGAAAAGGTCTCTCCGGCGGACGCATCGTCGTGTTTCCGCATCCCGAGTCCACCTTCGATGCGGCGCAGAACATCATCATCGGCAACGTCGCGCTCTACGGCGCGACGAGCGGCGAGGCGTTCTTCCGCGGCGTCGCCGGCGAGCGCTTCTCGGTGCGCAACAGCGGCGCGCGCGCCGTCGTCGAAGGCCTGGGCGATCACGGCTGCGAGTACATGACGGGCGGACGCATCGTGGTGTTGGGCGGCGTCGGCCGGAACTTCGCGGCGGGCATGAGCGGCGGCATCGCATACGTGCTCGACCCGCTGCGCTCGTTCCCCGAGCTGTGCAATCCGGGCACCGTCGACCTGGAGCGCGTCGAGAGCGACGACGACGAGCGCGAGCTCCGCGAGCTCGTCGAAGCGCACTTCCGCCACACGCGCAGCGAGCGAGCGGAGCAAATTCTCGAGAAGTGGGCCACGACCCTGCCGACGTTCGTGAAGATCTTCCCGCGCGAGTACAAGCGCGCGCTGCTGGGCATCGAGTTCGGGAAAGAGAGCTACTGATGGGCAAGGCCACGGGCTTTCTCGAGCTGGGTCGAAAGACTCCGCAACGCCGCGCCGCGAAGGAGCGCATCGAGGACTATCTCGAGATCTACGCCGATCCGCCGGAAGAGTCGATCCGCGCGCAGGCGTCGCGCTGCATGGACTGCGGCGTGCCGTTCTGCAACAGCGGCTGCCCGCTCGGGAACATCATCCCGGACTGGAACGATCTCGTGTACCGCGGCAAGTGGCGCGAAGCGCTGGACCGCCTGCACCGCACGAACAACTTCCCCGAGTTCACCGGGCGCATCTGCCCCGCGCCGTGTGAGTCGGCATGCGTGCTCGGCATCAACGACGATCCAGTCACGATCGAGTTCATCGAGAAGGCGATCGCGGAGCGCGGCTTCGCCGAGGGTTGGATCCTGCCCGAGCCGCCCGCGCGTCGCTCGGGCCGCAAGGTGGCGGTCGTTGGCTCCGGACCGGCGGGCCTGGCCGCGGCGCAACAGCTCAACCGCGCGGGTCACTGGGTCACTCTCTTCGAGAAGAAAGACCGGCTCGGCGGCCTGCTCCGCTACGGCATCCCCGACTTCAAGCTCGAGAAGTGGACCGTGGATCGGCGGACCGAGCTGATGATCGCGGAGGGCGTGCAGGTTCGGACCGGCGTGCACGTCGGATGCGACGTGTCCGGGCCCGAGCTCCTGCGCGAGTTCGACGCCGTCCTGCTCTCGGGCGGCGCCGAGTCACCGCGCGCGCTCGAGGTTCCCGGGCGCGATCTCGACGGCGTCCACTACGCGATGGATTTCCTCGAGCAGCAGAACCGGCGCGTCGCGGGCGATCGCGTCCCCAACGCCGGCGCGATCCTGGCGACCGGCAAGAACGTGCTCGTGCTCGGCGGCGGTGACACAGGGTCGGACTGCATCGGCACGAGTCACCGCCAAGGTGCGAAGCACGTGTACAACTTCGAGCTGCTCGAGCGCCCGCCCGAGTCGCGTCCCGAGGACGCGCCGTGGCCGGTGCACCCGATGCCCTCGCAGATCCTGCGCACCTCGAGCTCGCACGAGGAAGGCGGATCGCGCGACTGGGCCATTTCGACGACCGGTTTCTCCGGCGCCGACGGCCGGCTGCAGAAGCTGCACGCGGTGCGGCTTCGCTTCGGCCCGCCCGACGCGACCGGCCGCCGCAACATGGAGACCGTGAAGGGCAGCGAGTTCACGCTCGACGTCGACCTCGTCCTGCTCGCGATGGGCTTCGTCGGTCCGGTGAAGGACGACATGCTGAAACAGTTCGGTGTCGACCTGTCCGACCGCGGCAACGTCGCCACGCGGGGCTATGCGACCAGCGTTCCGCGCGTCTACGCCGCGGGCGACATGCACCGCGGGCAGTCGTTGGTCGTCTGGGCGATCGCGGAGGGGCGCGAAGCGGCGGCGCAGATCGACCGGGATCTGCGCGCGCCAGAGGTCGATCGGGACCTCTCGGCCGCGAGCCGCTAGCCTCTTTCCGGCTCGCAGCGAGCCTCGAGGGGAGCGTGCTTCGAAAGCACAGTGAAGTGTTGCGCGGGCTGCTCGCGCTGGCGGATCTCGGGCTCGTCGCCGCGGCCTGGCTGACCGCGACCTGGCTGCGCTTCGTCTCCGGCGCCTTGCCCGAGCCGACGCACGGCTACGACCTCGCCGACTACCCGTGGCTGCTGCTCGGCATCCTTCCCATCTGGCACATCCTGCTGCGCTGGCGCGGCCTCTACGACGGGCACCGCGTGCACTCACTCCCCTCGGAGGTGCGGCGCATCGTCGAGGTGTGCGTGCTCGGTACCGTGCTGCTCGCGACCCTCACCTTCTTCGGCCGGCTCGCGTGGGTTTCGCGACTCACCGTGGGCGTGTTCGCCGGCGCCGCGGGCGCGTACCTGGTCACGTCGCGCGTCGTGTTGCGGCTGGCGCTGCGCCGGCTGCGCCGCCAGGGCCGCTTCGCGCACACGGTGCTGATCGTCGGCACGGGCGCGCTCGCGCGCGAGATCCAAGCGCGCCTGACCCGCCATCCCGAGCTCGGCTTCCGTGTGCGCGGCTTCCTCGGTCCGTCGTCGGCCGGGCTCGGCGGTGATTCGGCGCCGTGGCTCGGGGGCTACGACGCTCTACACGACGTCGTGTCGGACGAGGAGATCGACCAGGTCGTGCTGGCGATCGACCGCAGCGACCCGGCGAATCCGCTGAAGCTCTTGCGCGAGCTGCACGACACGACCGCGGCGGTACGCTTCGTCCCCGACCTGCTCGGGCTCGACACCGTGCAGGGTGGCATCGAGGACTTCGACGGGCTCCCGATGATCCGTCTGATCGAGTCACCGCTGGTCGGCTGGAACGCGGTCGCGAAGCGCGCGGTCGACGTCATCGGCTCGGCCGCCGCGCTCGCCGTCGGCGCGCCGCTCTTCGCCGCGGTCGCGCTCACGGTCAAGTGGACCTCGCCCGGCCCCGTCTTCTACCGCCAGGAACGGATGGGGCTCGACGGTCGCGTGTTCTCGATGTGGAAGTTCCGCACGATGGTGACCGACGCAGAGCGCGAGACCGGCGCGGTCTGGGCCGTCGCGAATGACTCGCGCCGGACGCCTCTCGGCGCGTTCCTGCGGCGCACGAACCTCGACGAGATCCCGCAATTCTGGAACGTGCTCAAGGGCGAGATGAGCCTGGTCGGCCCGCGCCCCGAGCGGCCCGAGTTCATTCGCGAGTTCCGCGCCGGTCTGCCCGGCTACATGCTGCGCCATAAGGTGAAGGGCGGAATCACCGGTTGGGCGCAGGTGAATGGCTGCCGCGGAAACACGTCGATCGAGAAGAGACTCGACTTCGACATGGCCTATCTGCGCCGTTGGTCGCTCGGCCTCGACCTGCGCATCATGCTGCTGACCGTGACTCGCGGCTTCAACGACCCGAACGCCTACTGAATGGAGCCCGGCCCGCCCCCGCGGGACATCGGCCCGCGGGCCGATGTCGGGGCCGCGGGCCAGCCACCCTCCGCGCGGCTGCGCCGTGTTGCGCGCTTCCCATGCAGTTCTCTACGAGAGCAGCGCGCGCAGCTTCGCGGGCAGGTTTGTGAAGATCCCGTCGACACGGTAGCCGATGAGGCGACGCTGGTCGGCGGGCGCGTCGACGGTCCAGACGTTCACCTGGTAGTCGGCGGCGTGCGCTTCGGCGACGCGCGGCTCCGTCGCGAGGCGCAGGTCGAGGTGAACCGCTTCCGCCTTCACGCTCGCGGCGCGCCCCAGGATGTTCTCGGGAGAGCGCGCCGAGACGAGCGTGCCGAGGCGCGCCTTCGGCTCGAGCTCGCGCAGGCGACGCAAGACGGTGTCGGAGAAGCTCGAGAAGAGCGTGCGGGCAAGAATGCCGCGGCGCCGGACCTCGTCGAGCGCGCGCGCCTCGAGCCCGGCGTACGGGCCGCTGCGCGGCGCCTTGATCTCGAGGTTCCAGTCGATGCGCCCACCCAGTGAGTCGAGCGTCTCCTCGAGCGTCGGCGCGGCGGGCAGTCTCTGGCGCAGCTCGGCGAGCGAGTGCTCGCCGACGGGCCGCCCGCCGAGCTCATCGTCGTGATACAGCGCGACCGCACCGTCGCGCAGCAGGTGCAGGTCGGTCTCGATCATGTCGGCGCCCTGCTCCACCGCCAGCTCGAAGGCCGCCAGCGTGTTCTCGGGCCGATCCACGGATGCGCCGCGATGCGCGATGACGCGCATGCTCAACCCGGCCTCGCCCAGTCGCGCGAGCGCTCGACCGCGCGCAGCCAGCCCGAGTAGAGCTCCTCGCGCTTCGCCTCGGAGATCGCGGGCTCGAAGGTGCGGTCCTCCTGCCAGTTCTTCGCGATCTGGCGGCGGTCCTTCCAGAACCCCGACGAGAGACCCGCGAGATACGCGGCGCCGAGCGCGGTGGTCTCGAGCACCTTCGGGCGGCGCACCGGCGCGCCCATGACGTCGGCCTGGAACTGCATCAGGAAGTCGTTCGCGGTCGCGCCGCCGTCCACCTGCAGCTGGTGGGTGCGCACGCCGGTGTCGCGCTCGAAGCAGCGCAGGAGGTCGGTGCTCTCGAACGCGATCGCCTCGAGCGTCGCGCGCACCAGGTGCGCTCGGTTCGTTCCGCGAGTGAGTCCCACGATCGTCCCGCGCGCCAGCGGGTCCCAGTACGGCGCGCCGAGACCCGTGAACGCGGGCACCACGTACACACCGCCCGTATCGGGCACCGAGCGCGCGAGCGCCTCGCTCTCGGCGGCGCTGTGCAGAATGCCCAGCTCGTCGCGCAGCCACTGCACCGCCGCGCCGGCGACGAACACCGCCCCCTCGAGCGCGTACTCGACCTTGCCGCCGATCCCCCAGGCGATCGTCGAGATCAGCCCCGACGCGGAGCGCCGCAGGTTCGCGCCGGTATTCATCAACATGAAGCAGCCCGTGCCATAGGTGTTCTTCGTGCTGCCCTCTTCGAAACACGTTTGGCCGAAGAGCGCGGCCTGTTGATCGCCGGCGACGCCGCCGATCGGCAACGCCGCGCCGAGTAACTCGGGCTCGGTCGTGCCGAACGCGCCGCTCGAGTCACGCACCTCGGGCAGCACCTGCATGGGAATGTCGAGCGCTTCGCAGAGCTCCGCGTCCCAGCGCAGCCGGCCGATGTCGTAGAGCATCGTGCGCGACGCGTTGCTGTAGTCGGTCGCGTGCACCTTCCCGCCGGTGAGCTTGTAGATCAGCCACGTGTCGATCGTGCCGAACGCGAGCTCGCCGCGGCGCGCGGCTTCGCGCGCGCCGTCGACGCGCGACAGGATCCACGCGAGCTTCGTCGCCGAGAAGTACGCGTCGACGACGAGCCCCGTCCGCTCGCGCACCACCGGCTCGAGGCCACGGCGCTTCAAGTCGTCGCAGAGCTCCAGCGTCTGGCGCGACTGCCACACGATCGCGGGATAGATCGGCCGCCCCGTGGCGCGCTCCCACACGACCGTGGTCTCGCGCTGATTGGCGATGCCCAGCGCGACGACCTCGTCGGCGCGCACCTGCGCGCGCGCGAGCGCACCGCGCGCGGCTCGGAGCTGCGAGTCCCAGATCTCGATCGGATCGTGCTCGACCCAGCCGGGCTGCGGATAGTGCTGTTTGAACTCGTGCGCCTGACTCGCGACGGCGTTGCCCGCCACGTCGAACAGGATCGCGCGCGAGCTCGTGGTTCCCTGATCCAGAGCCAGCACATACATCGACATGCATGCTGCATAGCGCGCTCCGGTATGATCGCGCCATGTCCCAGACCTGCGACGTGTGGATCCGGGGAGCGTCGCTCTACGACGGCAGCGGAGGCGCGCCGCAAGTCGCCGACGTCGCGCTGCGCGGCGATCGGATCGCGCAGGTCGGCGCGCCCCCGGACCTGCACGCGAGTATGTCGCTCGATGCCAGCGGTCTGGCGCTCGCGCCGGGTTTCATCGACGTGCATACGCACGACGACTTCGCGCTCTTCGCGCGGCCGGAGATGGACTTCAAGGTGCTCGGCGGAGTCACCACCTGCGTCGTCGGGAACTGCGGCATGGGCGCGGCGCCGTTTCCGGCGGCGATGCCCATGGCGCGCGCGTTTCATCCCGACACGCGCTTCGCGGAGTGGAGCGGCTACGCGGGTTACTTTGCGCGCCTCGACGCGGAGCCACCGAGCGTGAACGCCGCGGTGCTCATCGGTCACGGCACGGCGCGTGCGAGCGCGATGGGCAACGCGAAGCGCGCGCCGAGCGCCGCGGAGCTCGACACCATGCGCGCGATCGTGCGCGAAGGTCGCGACGCGGGCGCGGTCGGCCTCTCCACGGGACTCATCTACGAGCCCGGGCGCTACGCCGAGACCGACGAGATCGTCGCGCTCGCCGCCGAGCTCTCGGGTACGGGCGCGCTCTACGCGACGCACATGCGCAACGAGGGCGAGGGCCTACTCGACTCCGTGCGCGAGGCGATCGAGATCGGCCGGCGCGCGCGCGTGCCGGTGCAGATCTCGCACCACAAGGCCTCGGGCCAGCGCGCGTGGGGACTCGTGCGCGAGTCACTGGCGCTGATCGAGCGCGCGCAAGCCGTGGGCCTCGAGGTCCACGCGGACCAGTACCCCTACACCGCGGGGAGTACCGTGCTCGCCGCCGTCGTGCAGAACGGCGGCTTCGACGGGCGAGCGGGCGGCCTCGGCCGCGTCTTGCCCGAGAGCGTGTCGATTGCGTCCGCCCCGGGTCACCCCGAATGGGAAGGTCGCAGCGTCGCCGAGCTGGCGCTCGCGCTCGGGAAAAGCCCGCAGTCCGCGGCCGAACACGTGATCGCAAACGCGCCCGGAGTCACTGCGATCATGCACACCATGAACGAGGACGACGTGCGCACGGTGATGCGGCACCCGAGCACGATGATCGGCTCGGACGGAATTCCGACCTTGCCCGGCAAGCCGCATCCGCGCCTTTGGGGCACGTTTGCGCGCGTGCTCGGCCACTACGCGCGCGAGCTCGGCGTGTTCCCGATCGAAGAGGCGGTGCAGCGCATGACCGGCTTCCCGGCTCGGAAGTTCGGACTGCGCGACCGCGGCGTGATTCGCGCCGGCGCGTTCGCCGACCTGGTCGTCTTCGACCCGGCGAGGATCCTCGACGTCGGAACGTACGAGGACCCGAATCACCCGCCCGCGGGCATCCATCACGTGTTCGTGAACGGAATCCGAGTGGTGCGCGATGGACAGCACACGGGCGCGCGCCCCGGCCGCGCGTTGCGGCGCGCGTCGTGAGTCTCTCGGGCGAACAGCTGCGCGGCTTCCGGGAGCGCGGCTACTTCAATCTGGGCCGAGTGTTCGACACATCGGCGCTCGCCGAGCTCGGCGCCGCCTACGACGCCGCGCTCGAGAAGCCCATGCGGATCGGCGAGCGCGGCAAGTCGAAGTTCGAGCCTTAGCGGGGCCCGGCCGAGCGAAGCTCGGCCACCCGCACTCCGCTCGCCGTCGCTCGCTGCGCGCCACGCATCGCGCGGCTTGCCGCCATTCGAGCCTTAGCGGGGCCCAGCCGAGCGAAGCTCGGCCACCCGCTCTCCGCTCGCCGTCGCTCGCTGCGCGCCACGCATCGCGCGGCTTGCCGCACTGCACTCCGCTCGTAGTACTCGTTCAGTCGGAAAGTGCAAAGAGCGCGGCCCGTTCGAGCCTTAGCGGGGCCCGGCCGAGCGAAGCTCGGCCACCCGCTCTCCGCTCGCCGTCGCTCGCTGCGCGCCACGCATCGCGCGGCTTGCCGCCTTCGAGCCTTAGCGGGGCCCGGCCGAGCGAAGCTCGGCCACCCGCTCTCCGCTCGCCGTCGCTCGCTGCGCGCCACGCATCGCGCGGCTTGCCGC
>JBGQIB010000133.1:0-13176 GCA_041498295.1 bacterium
CGATCGAGCGCCCGCCGGAGTTGCCCGAGCGCGCCGCGCGCTTTCCGTGGAGCGAGCCGCGCGTGGGCGTTCCGGAGAATCCGCTGCAGCACGTGCTGGAGATGCGTCCGGTGCCCGGCTTCGAGTCACCGACCGCGTGGCTGCGGCTGCGCGTGCCCCTGGTCGCCGGCGAGGCGAACTCGCCTCTGGTGCGCGTCGCGTTCGCCTCGGACATGACTTACTCGGTGCCGTTCATGCGCAGCATGGCGCGCGATCGTGAAGTCATGTTCCGGCGCCCGTTCGTCGCGATCAACCCCGACACCACGCTGAACCTACACCGGCCAGCGTCGGGCGAGTGGATCTGTCTCGATGCGCGCGCCACCTACGACGCGCACGGCGCGGGCACCGCATCGGCCCGACTCTGGGACGAGCGGGGCCCGATCGGTCACTCCTCGCAGTCACTGCTCGTGCGCGGCCTCGAAGCGCGGCCGGAGAGCTGGAAGCGCTTCTGATTGGCTACGCTCGGCTGCGCCTCGCTGCGCGCGCCTCCGGCGCTTGCGGGGCTCGCTCGGGACGGCCCTCGCTCGCCCTTAGCCGCGCAGGCGCGTTGGCAGGAGTCGGCGTGCGAAGCCCATCGTGGCTCCCGCGAGGGGTGCGAGCGGGGCGGTCGTCTGCAAGGTCGGGAAGCGCTCGAGCAGGGTTTGCAGTGCGACGCGCGCCTCGAGTCGCGCGAGATTGGCCCCGAGGCAGAAGTGCGGACCCCAGCCAAAGCCGAGGTGCGGATTCGGGTCGCGCGCGAGGTCGAGCTCGGCGGGCGCCGTGAACACGGCTGCGTCGTGATTCGCGGCGGCGATCGACAGGAAGACCGTGTCTTTGGGCGCGAGCTCGCAGCCGCCGCGCACGTGCGGGACCGAGACCTTTCGCGCCATCGTCCGCGCCGGGCCGACCGCGCGCATGAACTCGTCGATCGCTGTGCCCCAGCCTTCGGGATGAGAGCGCAGCTGCTCCGCGAGCTCCGGGCGCTCGAGCAGGAGGCCGAGCGCGTGGTCGATCAGACTCGTGGTCGTCTCGTGACCGCCAAACAGAAGCAGGGTGCAGGCGCCCACGAGCTCGAGCGTGCTGAGCTCGCCCGCGTCGCTGTGGACCAGGGCCGAGAGCAGATTGCCAGACGGGCGGATGCGCTCGCGCTCGATCAGGCGCGTGAAGAATGCGACGAATTCCCGCGTGGCGCGCACGAGCGGCGCCTCGACGACCGCACCCGGGGCGAGTGAGAAGACGATCGCGGCGAGATCGTCGGACCAGTCCTGAAAGCGCGCGCGGTCCTCTGGATCGGCCCCGAGCATCGCGGCGATGACGAGCGCGGGAATCGGCCGCGCGAACGCCGCATAGAGCTCGACCTCGTCGCCGTCGAAAGCGGCGATCGTCCGCTCGACGGTCTCGCGCACGTCTTTCTCGAGCGCGGCGACCGCGCGCGGCGTGAATGCGGCTCGCACCGGCTCGCGCAGGCGCTGGTGCGCCGGGTCATCGCGGAAGTTCATCCAGCCGGCGAGCAGCTCCGCGACGATGGCGAACGCGGGAGAGTGCTTGGCCGCGGCGCGCGCGAAGACCTCCGTCCGGTCCGCGCTGAGCGTCGCGACGCTTCGGAATCCCGCCTCGTTCTCGGCATGCGAAAGCACGACCCAGGCGCGGTGGACGTCGCTCCACTGCACCGCGCCGCCGCGCTCGCGCGCCGCCCGAAAGTATCCCGCCGGATCGCGGATCGATTCGCTGGAACCCAGATCGACGTGCATCGCGTCTCACGATAGCGCGCGAACGCGAGCGAGGGGCTGCGCGCGAGTCAGCGCCCCTCGGTCTTCAGCTTGGTCGTGTCGTAGTACTTGCGGCTCTCGGCGACGCCGAATTCCATCGCGTTCATGCCGTCGAACTGGCCCAGGTTCGAGTTGCCGCTCTGCAGGTTCACGATCATGACGGAGCTGCCGAGCAGCACGTCGCGGCCCTTGTTCTCGGGCAAGCCCGACGACTCACTCCAGCGCCCGACGCCGCCGATCAGCTTGAAGGGCTTGCCGGCGCGGTCGTAGGCGACCGCGAGGCCGGGCGCCATGGTCTCTTTGTCGTACCAGATCTTCTTACGGCTGTACGGGTGGCCCTCCTGCTTCGGGATGTCGTCGAGCTCGAAGGACGAGCGCTTCTGCCACGACTCGCCGACCATCGGCAGCGCGCCGTATGGGTCGTAGCGGCAAGCGCGCCATTCCTCGTCGCTGCCCAGCCGCACCATGTTCGTCGCGCCGATCGCGCCCGACACGCGCGGGAAGCACGTGCGGGCCGAATTCGCGACGGAGAGCAGCGCGCTCTCGCCCTTGAATTCCCACGAGTGATCCCACACGTAACCCGAGAACAAATAGAAGTCCTCGAGCGTGAACTCGGTGCCGAGCAGCGAGTCACTCTTCTGCGTCGCCGCGATGCGCCGCACGCGGCGCAGCGCCGGGATGTAGGCCCACGTGTCGTCCTCCTTGTTGTCGCGGTAGCGATACAAGAGGAACATCGTGCCGCGCAGATCGAACGGGGACTTCACGTCGAAATACTCGGCCCACTCGACCTTGGTGCCCGGCTCGAGCTCGGTGGCCTCGGGCAGCAGGTCGGCGCGCGCGCTGAAGTACGTGCGGCGGTACTCGCCCTGCGAGATGCGCCACGTCTCGCGTCCCTTGTTCCGCATGTTCCCGAAGCCCCAATGCGGCAGGTTGAAGCCCGAGCCGCCCTGCCAGCGGAAGTTCACGTCCCAGGCGAGCTTCAGCGCGAACTGCGGGTCGTCGGCGCTGAGATCGCACTTGTGACCCGTCGCCTCCTTGGCCCACTCCGAGAACGGGAACGGCTGGCCCGCGTTGTAATTCACGAGCCGACCCGAGGTATCGAGCGTCGCCTGACACGCGAACCGTACCGTCGCCTCGACATACTTCGGGTGGACCGGGAAGTCCTCCGTCGCGACGATCTTCATGTCGAGATCCGGGAAGTCCTCGATCGCGTAGGTGTAGAACTCTTCCGGCACGAGCCCGCGCACCTTCTCCTTGTTCGCCGCGGTGATCACGTCGCCGACCTGCACGTCGGCCCGAAGCGAAGCGGAGCATAAGAGGGTCGCGGTGAAGCAAAGCGCGAGAGCTGCAAGGCGAGCGATTCGAGTGGCCACCGTCATTCCTCCATTCGGCCGTGAGAGAATGCCGCGATGAATGAGACGGCGCATCGCCCTGTGACGAACGCCGTGGTCATCCTGCTCGACAGTTTGAATCGGCACCTGCTCGGCGCGTATGGAGCGCGCGAGTTCGACACGCCGAACCTCGATCGCTTCGCGCACCGTGCCGTCCGCTTTGACGCACATTTCGCCGGTTCGTTGCCGTGCATGCCCGCGCGCCACGACTTGTTGTGCGGCGCGCTCGACTTCCTGTGGAAGCCGTGGGGCTCGATCGAGCTCTGGGAGGAGCCGATCACCATCGCGCTGCGGCGCGCCGGAGTGACCACGATGCTGGTCTCCGACCACCCGCACCTGTTCGAGGTCGGCGGCGAGAACTACCACTGCGACTTCAGCGCGTGGGACTACCAACGCGGACACGAGGGCGACCCATGGCGCACGCGCCCGGACCCGAGCTGGGTCGGCGCGCCGTCGTTCGGCCGCGGGCACACACCGTACGACGACTCACGCGGCTGGTTCCGTGCCGAGGACGACTTCCCCGGCCCGCGCACCCTGGCCAGCGCCGCGCGCTGGCTCGACCACGACGCGCCGCAGCACGAGCGGTTCCTGCTGTTCGTCGACGAGTTCGACCCGCACGAGCCCTTCGACACGCCCGAGCCCTACGCGTCGATGTACGACCCGGAGTGGGAGGGTCCCCATCTGATCTGGCCGCCCTATACACGGGCGGGTGTCGCGGGCGGGGTGATCTCGGAGCGCCAGGCGCGTCAGCTCCGCGCCTGCTACGGCGGCAAGCTGACGATGATCGACCGCTGGTTCGGGAAGCTCCTCGACGTGCTCGACCGCCGCAGGATGTGGCAGAACACGGCCGTCTTCGTGTGCACCGACCACGGCCACTATCTCGGCGAGCGCGACGCGTTCGGAAAGCCGGCGCTGCCGATCTTCGAGCCGATGGGACACATTCCCCTGATGGTCGCGTGGCCGGGGGTCGAGGCGGGCTCGCGCTCCGCGCTGACCACGAACGTCGACGTCCACGCGACCCTGCTCGAGCTGTTCGGCGCCAGCGTGACTCACCGCACGCACGGTCACTCGCTGGCACCGCTCGTGCGCGGCGAGGTCGACTCGGTGCGCGAGTGGGCGCTCTCGGGTTACTGGGGGCGCGAGGTGCACGTGATCGACGGGAAGACCAAGTACGCGCGCGCCCCCGCCGCCTCGAACGCGCCGCTCTCGATCTTCTCGAACCGCTGGTCGACGATGCCCGTCGGCCGAATCCCGGACCTGCGTCTGCCGCCGCCCGACGACCGCGCGCGGCTGGACCGCATGCCCGGCTCGAAGATCCCAGTGATTCGCCAGCCCTACGGCCCCGGCGACCGCCTGCCCTTCTGGGCACTCGGTCCGTTCAGCGGTCACCACTTGTACGACTTGTGCGAGGACCCGGGCGAGTCACACAACCTGGCGGGCAGCGCCGCGGAGAAGCGCGCCGCCGAGCAGCTCCGCGCCGCGCTCGTCGCCGTCGAAGCGCCAGACGACCAGCTGGCGCGGCTGGGTCTCGCATGAGCGACGTGCGCGCGTGGCTGCTCGAGGCGACCAACGCGACTCTGTGTACGCTCGCCGCGGAGCCAGACGTCGCCGGGTTTCCGTTCGGCTCACTCACGCCGTACGCGCTGCGCGCCGACGGCACGCCGTTCGTGCTGATCTCCGCGATCGCGCAGCACACGAAAAATCTGGCGCGTGATCCGCGCTGCTCGCTGTTCGCGCGTGATCCGAAGGCCGAGGCCAGCGGCGACGCACAGGCGACCTGGCGAGTCACCGTGCTCGCGCGCGCGCAACGCATCGAGGCGAAGGACGAGGAGCTCGAGGAGCTGCACGCCCGCTACGCCGCGCGAGTTCCCGACGCGCCCGGCTACGGCAGCGCGCACGACTTCGCGTTCTGGGCGCTCCATCCGGTGAAGCTCCGTGCGATCGGCGGCTTCGGCGCGATCCGCTGGCTTCCGCCCGACGCGATTCTGTGTGACCCTCTCGCCCTCGGTTGGCGCGAGGGCGCGGCGCGCGTGATCGAGCACATGAACGCCGACCACGAAGCCGCGCTCCTCGACATCGTCGCCGCGCGCGCCGGTACGCGGCCGGAGCACGCGCGCATCACCGCCGTCGAGACGTCCGGCTTTCTCGTGCGTACGTCGTCTCCGAACTCACTCGTCTACTCGTCGTTCGGCCGCGACGTCGAAGCGCACGAGGCGCGCGACGTGTTCGTCAAGCTGGCGCATGAGTCGCGCAGACCCTAGGAGATAGCTTCTTGGAAGACCCCGTCGTCAATCCGCGCGCGATGTCGCACCTCGGCGTGCGCGTGCGCGATCTCGAAAAGACCGTGACCTGGTACGAGCGCGTGCTCGGCTATCGTGTCTTCGGCCGCAATCGCACGCCGGCGGGCGACCAACAGGTCTTCGGCATCGCGGGGGGACTCGGCATCGAGTTCATCACCCCCGCCGGCGAGAACGTAAAGCCGCTGCGCAACTCATCGGGCTTCGCGTGTCTGTCGTTCTCGGTCAAGGACATCGACGCGGCACACGCGGCGCTCAAAGCGGGTGGATACACGAAATCGGAGAAGCCGCTTCAGCTCGGTGACTCGCGCCTCGTCCTGTTCCGCGATCCCGAGGGCAACCTGCTCGAAGTGATTCAGCATCCGAAGAACTACGCGTCGATGGCCGAGATCGGGAAGCGTGTCCTGACCAAGGGCGACGTCACCGCTCGCTAGCCGCGACCTTCGGCTCCGGGACGTACTTCTCGCGTACGCCGATCTTCAGGAGCTGACCCTCGGTCAGCACGGCGTCGACGGACAGGCCGTTCGCGATCGCGGTCGGATGGACTTCGTAGACGTTCCCGGTGCGCTTGGAGAGCGCGGCGATCGTCTCGCCCGCGCGTGCGCGCACGAGGCGGAGCCGGTCGACCGTGATTCCGGCGCGGTCCTCTGCAGTGAGCGGGCGCAGGCTGCGAACCATCAGCTTCGCGCGATCGGCGTACTTCTCGGCCGCGATCGGGACGTAGGCGGCGGACAGTCGGTACACGCGCCCGCCGAGCGCCAGCCAAGTGAGTTGCCCCGCGATGACACCCTGCGGTGTCTCGACCTCTCCGCGCACCACGTAGCTCTTGCAACAGCGCGTCGCCTGCGCGCCCTTGAATTGCACGACGGCGCGCACCTCTTGGAGCCGCTTCTCGAGGTACGGCTCCGCGACCGCTTGCGGATCGTCGCCCGGGCCGGCGTCCTCGAGTGCGAAGCGCGCGTCGTGCTTCGGCGAGATCGCGACGACGGCGGCGGGCGTGTTCGTGATCTGCCAGCCCGCGGGGAACGTGAGCACGATGCCCAGGTCCGCATGCAGGAAGCGCGCGCCCTGGATCACGCCCTCGCTAGGATCCTGGCCGAGCATCAGGTTCTGGAAGTGATCGAGATACTTCTCGCGCTTGGCGCTCGGATCGCCCGGCGCCGCGGGGCTCGGCAAGGTGGACGCGAAGATCGCCGCGGAGCCGATGCGCTCGGGGGCGCCCGGATGCGTGTCGAGAAACGTCGGGATGCGCGAGCTGCCCATCCGCAGGCGCTCGATCAGATCGAGCGATTGCAGGAAGGTCGACATCGCGCGCGGGTCGTAGCCAGCGGCGGCGCAGATGCGCTGCCCACCCGTGTCGGCCATGCGCTCCTGGTCGCGGGCGTAGGCGGCGAGCCTCGCCATGCGCGGCAAGCCCAGCGAGAACGGACTCAGCTGCTCGGTGTACGCCTGCTGCCCGGCGGCGTGTCGCTCGGCCGCGTGCGTGATCTCGTGGCCGACCACGCAGGCGAGCTCGTCCTCGCTGTTCGTCAGCACGAGCAGGCCGCGCGACACGAAGATGTGTCCCCCGGGTAGCGCGAACGCGTTCGGGCTCCACTGGTCGACAACCTCGAACCGGTAGGCGAAGGGCCGCGAGGGCGCGAAGCGGACGAGCTTCAGGCCGAGTGACTGCAGATAGCTCTGCAGCGCCTCGTCGCGGACGACGCCGATCTGCGCCTCGACTTGGCGGCTGCCGGCTTCGCCCAGCTTGGCGTCGGCGTCAGGCGTATCGAGGATGACCGTGCGCGGGGCGCGCTCCCCCTTCGGCGCGGGAGCGGGCCCGGCGCAGGCGGCCGCCAGCAGCGCGGCCAGCGCGAGTGCGAGCGCGCCGACGGACGGCTTCAGGACTCGGCCACCCGCCGCGCCAGATGCCGATCGCGCGCGATTTCCGCTGCGCGCACCAACGTCTCGCGCTTGGGCCCGGCGCCCTGCGTCGCCGACAGCTCGTCGAGCTCGGCTTCGGTGAAGCCGGCCTCGAGCCGCTCCTCGCGCGCGATGTTGCGCGTGCCGCCGAAGGTGAAGCGCCGGTCGACCTCGCGCTGAAAATCGTGCGCGCGGCGCGCGCGCTCGGGATCGCCGCGCGTCCACTCCCGCACCCAGTCACTCCCGAAGCGCACGTGCGTGAGCTCGTCCGCGAGCACGAAGTCGACCGCCTGCGCCAACACCTCGTCGCCCGTCGCCTTCCCGAACTCGATCAGCTGCCGGAATACGTCGCAGGCGAGCCCCTCGAGACAGCGGTTCACGCCAGTGACTCGCAGCACCGGGTCGTCGTGACACGACGCCTCGAACAGGAACGTGTTCTCGGGATACTCGCCGACCGCGCCGCCGGCGCGCTCGAGCAGCTTCTCGTAGATCTGCACGTGGCGCGTCTCGTCCCAGCACTGGCGCGCCATGTTCAGCTTGAACTCCCACTGCGCCTCGGGAAAGTCCCAGAGCGTGCGGCCCGCGGCCTCGAGCGCCTGCAGCTCGCCGACGTAGATGCCGTGCAAGCGCAGCCGCAGCTGTTTCTCCGCGTCGGGCGAGCCGGGCTTCGGCTGCACCGCGTTCATCAGGAACGCGAAGCCTGGGCCGAGCTCGTCGTACATCTGCTCGAGCGCCGTGCCCTCGACGCG
Source organism: bacterium (assembly GCA_041498295.1). GTDB lineage: Bacteria > Myxococcota_A > UBA9160 > SZUA-336 > SZUA-336 > VGRW01. The sequence continues at coordinate 8,127 of JBGQIB010000133.1, forward strand.
CTGGCGAATCTTCGGCGCGACCGCTTCGAGCACCGCCACGATTTGATCGACGTCATCGGGCAGCGACGGCACGAGTTGGTTGCGCGAGCCGGCGCGCTTGAAGCGCGAGTCGCGCGCGAGCTCGTTGGGCGGAAGGAAGCGCTTCATCGCCGAACCTCCTCAGAGCATGAACGCGAACGTGACCACGACGAAGAGCGGGATCAGAATGCCCATCGAGTATGCCATGTAGCCGAAGAAGGAAGGCATGCGCACCCCGGCCTCCTCGGCGATCGCCTTCACCATGAAGTTCGGGCCGTTCCCGATGTACGAGTTCGCGCCCATCATGACTGACCCGCAGGAGATCGCGGCCACGAGCCTGGCGGCCGCATCGCCCTGCGCGAGCAGCTCGCTCAGGTAGCGGCCCTCGATGGCGATTCCGTGCAGCCCCGCTGCGGCCGCCGCGAACGTGAGATAAGTGGGCGCGTTGTCGAGAAAGCTCGAGAGCGCGCCCGACGCCCAGTAAAACTGCCACGGCTCGCGCACGCCGAGGTCCGCCGCGTGCGCGTTCAACAACAAGAGTGCAGGTGCCATCGTGACGAAGATCCCGGCGAACAGCACCGCGACTTCGAGAATCGGTCCCCAGGTGAAGCCGTTGTCGCTGCGCAGCCTCGCGGGGGTCAGCGTGAATGCGCCGAGCGCGAGCGCGGCCATCGCGGCCTCCTGCACGCCGTAGTGCCAACCCACGCGACCCGCGAGGAAGATCGACGCGACCACGCCGCCCAGAAACAAGAAGTTCCGCTTGCCTTCGATGCGCAGCGGCTCGTGGCGCATGACTTCCTCGAGCTGTGAGCCCGGGCGCTCGAGCTCTTCCGCGTCGAGCACGCGCTGATCCCAGACGTTGAAGATCACCAGCAGCGCGCCGTTCACGAGCGCCCACGGCTTCCAGAGCGAGAGCGTCCACTCGAACGGTACGCCCTTCAGGAAGCCGAGGAACAGCGGCGGATCGCCGAGCGGCGTGAGCAGCCCACCGCAGTTCGAGACGACGAAGATGAAGAACACCACGATGTGTACCTTCCGCTCGCGCGGCGCGTTCGCGCGCAAGAGCGGCCGGATCAGAAGCACCGACGCGCCGGTCGTCCCGATCAGATTCGCGAGCAGCGCGCCCAGCGCGAGGATGCCGGTGTTCACGAGCGGCGTTCCCGAGAGCGAGCCGCGCACCACGATGCCGCCGGTGATCACGAACAGCGCGCCGAGCAGCAGCATGAACGAGACGTACTCCCGCGCTTTCTCCAGCAATTGATGCACGCCCTGCGGCCCGACGGCGACGAGCTCGAGCAGGACCGGCAGCGAGAAGAGCGCGGCGATCAGCGCCTTGTTCGCGTTCTTCTCCCAGAAGTGCGGCACCGAGAGCGGCAAGAGCGCGATCGACAGCAAGAGGCCCGCGAACGGCAGAATCGTCCAGATCGGTAGCTCGGCGCCCAGTCCCATTTCACCTCCCACGAGCGCGTATCATAACGGCGCGCTGCTGCGCGCCACCCAAAGGAGAATCCGTTGAAGCTCTATGACTCGCTCGGACCGAATCCCCGCCTCGTGCGCATGTTCATGCTCGAGAAGAACATCCAGATCCCCGCCGAGCAGGTGGACATCATGGGCGGCGCCAACCGCAAGCCGCCGTACACCGACAAGAACACGGCGGGGCAGATGCCGTCGCTAGAGCTCGACAACGGCTTCGTCCTCGCGGAGACAGTCGCGATCTGCGAGTACCTCGAAGAGAAACACCCGAAGCCCTCGCTGATCGGTGCGACGCCGGAAGAGCGCGCCGAGGAGCGCATGTGGCTGCGCCGCATCGAGATCGGCATCTCGCAGCCCGGCGCCGATGGCTTCCGTTACGCCGAGGGCCTGGCGATGTTCAAGGATCGCGTGCACACGATCCCCGAGGCCGCAGCCGGCCTGAAGGCGATCGCGCAGAAGCATCTCAGCAAGCTCGACGCGCAGATGGCCGGGAAGCAGTTCGTCTGCGGCAATCGCTTCACGCTCGCCGACATCGTCCTCTACTGTTGGATCGACTTCGGCGCCGGCGTCGGCCAGCCGCGCGACCCGTCGCTCAAGAACATCGCCGCCTGGTTCGAGCGCGTCGGCAAGCGCCCGAGCGCCGAAGCGAGCATTCATCCGGTCGCGAAGGCGGGAGGGATGCGCGCCTAGCGCGAGTCACGAGATCGCGTTCGAATTCGCCTCCCGAATCACAAGCCCGAACGCACTGAACATCCCACGAGCGTCACGCTCGAGCAGCTTCGCGGAGCCGATGGCGCGGGTCGCGGCCATGTGAAACATCAGGCCGCGCTTCGTCGAAACGGATTCCTTGGCGGGGACTATTTCCACGTCCTGACCGCGGCCGAGCAGATGAGCGCCAGCAGCTCAAGGAGCACCTGCGGCTGTCGGGTCCAGCGGGATCTCGCGCGTCCTAGACGTCCGTCTTACGCGGGCAAGGGATCACTCGCAGGAGCGAGCCTGCGCCCGGTGATGACTCGGATCGCACTTCGCAACGTCGTCTGCGACGCGCCGGTGCTGCCGCCGTAGATCTCGAGCACAGGCCCTGACACTAGAGTGCGTCCCAGCGCTCGAGCTGACCTCGTACGCCGCCGAGATCGATGCTGAGTGAGCGGACGCGGCGCAGCTTCAGGAGCTCCGCGATCGGGGTCGTCTTGCGTGGTGCGGGCGTGATCCAGACGAGGCGTCCGCGCGCCGCGAGCTGACGAACTAGGTTCGGCAGTGAGTCGACTAGCAACGCCGCGGCGTCCAGCCGGACGCGTCTGCCGAGCGGCGGGTTCGTGACGACGAGATCCACCAAACCGGCCACGTGGGTGCGCGCGTCCGCAAGTGTGAGCTCGGCCCCGAGGCCAGCGGCGTCGAGGTTCTTGCGCGCGGCAGCGAGCGCGGTGACATCGAGATCCGTGCCGAGCAGTGATCGATACGGGCCCCGACGCGCCCGCTCGATGAGCTCGGCGCCCGAGCCACAGAACGGATCCCAGACGCGATCCTCGGGCCTCACGTCGGCGACCCACGCGAGCGCTGCCGCGACCGTCGGGTGCGACGCAGCGGGCACCTCGGCGACACGCCAGGCGAACCGCGGGTCCTCGATCCGCCGCGGAACAAGCCCCAGCGCCGTCGCCTCCTCATCGACGAGCACCTCCCAGGTCGTCGCAGTGGGATCGTTGACGAGTTCGGGCGCCGCGGCAGTGACATCGCGCGCGACCCGCCACACGATCGCACGCTTGTGCCCGTGCGCGAAGCCGAGACGCCAGCGAACCGGCCCACGCGTCCACGCGGCGAGGAGCGCCCGCGTCGAATCGGCCGTGATCGCGCGCGCGATCGAAGTCTCGAGCGCGTCGGGACGAGGGCTGCTCGGCAGAGGAATCTGGATCGCCGCGGTCGCCCACAGCCGCGAGGCGAACAGCGTCGACCACGGCCCCGCGAGCCGGACCTCGACGTGACCGTCGTCGGTCGAGCGCGGCGTCATGCCAAGCGATTTCAGCTCCTCGACGAGCAACGGCGCGAACCCCAGTCGGCAACCGAGCCGTACCACGAGCGGTGTCGGTGGCGTGACATCGGTCGCGATCACCGACACCTCGTCGCGCCTCGCAGAGCGGTCTGCCATCAACAGCGCTCGATCGCGCCTGCGACCCAGCTCGACGTCGTCGCCCGGTGCCAGCACTTTCAAGCGAGTGAGGGCAGCAGCGCCGCCGATCTTGCCGAGCGCTTCGGCAAGCGCCCGCCGCTCGTCGGGCGTGACATCGCCGGCGTCCCATCGCTCGATCAGCGCCGCCCCGGCCGCGTCGCCGCCGAGCTTGCCGAGCGCGATCGCGGCGGCCCGCCGTACGCGGGTAGCGGTGTCTTGCATCCGCGCGATCACGAGCTTCGCCGCTTCCGCGTCGCCCTCACGGGCGAGCAGCCCGAGTACCGCGATCAGCCGAGCCTTCGCGCCCTCGTCGGCGGTCTCGAACCGCGCGCCGATCGCAGCGCGTCCGCCATCTTGCAATCCTGCGAGTGCCGGAGCGGCCCGCGTCGCGGCGGGCTCGACGCCCGCGACGATCACCTCGACGAGGCCGGGCGCATCGCGCTGTCCCGGTGTGAAGCTCCGGTTCGCGAGCTCGGTCGCGAGATCGAAGGTGGGAGACCGAGCCACGGGCGCGCAGCGTAGCCGTTGATCGCGGGCTGTACGAGCTGGTACTCACGAGCACGCTCGTTGGGTCACGCCCCGGTCCCGATGGCGGCGAGAACAGCGGCGCCGCCGAGCACGCTGAGCTCGCCGACGCCGAGCGCGTTCGCAGCGGCAGCCGCGAGGGCGAGGAGCGCGACGCCGGGGCTGCGAATCGCGGTGCGACTCAGGCGCCAGAAATCGCGAGCTCCGTCGAATTGGGTCCCGGGATCAGATTCGTGGCGCCGAGGAGGTCGAGGAACTCCTCGCGCGTGAGCCACCGCCGGCGACGCACGACCTCGTCCTCCATCATCGCGATGTGCGCGGCCGGCCCGCCGAATGAAGTTGCGCCGAGCCGCAGGAAGAGGACGGCGAGCTCGTGCAGCGCCGTCCCGCGGTCCAATTTCCCTCGCTCAGACATCCGACTCCCGAATACATCAATCTCGATTGACATATCGATTGAGATTGATGTAAATAGCTGGCTGTGAGTGCGCAGCAAATTCGCGCCGATGTCGTCCCGCCGGAGTTCCTGCAGCTTGCAGGGCATCCCCTGCGTTGGCGCCTCCTGGCTGAGCTGGCCCGGAGCGACCGCATGGTGAACGAGCTGACCGACTTGGTTGGCGAGCCTCAGAACCTGGTCTCATACCACCTGGGCAAGCTGCGGGATGGCCGCCTGGTATCCGCGCGGCGCAGCTCTGCCGATCGCCGGGACGCCTACTACACGGTGGATCTAGCCCGTATCGCTGGTCTGTTGTCGGCCACCGGTGGGGCGCTCCATCCCGGTCTTCGACTCACTGGTCCTCGACTCACTCCAGCCTCGCGCGACGGTGCCGCGCCAAGCCCGGCGAGGGTGTTGTTCCTGTGCACGGGCAACAG
>JBGQIB010000134.1:0-13159 GCA_041498295.1 bacterium
CGTCGACTGAGTCGAGGGCATCCGACGAACCAAAACGCTCGCTTCCCCAAGACCCACTCCTCCCGACAAGGAGTCTATCGGAAGAGTCAGTCTCTACTGCCATCCAATTCGGGGCTTGCCGGCGTTCCAGTCTCGTCCCAATAGCTCCAGCTGCCCTGCTTGCAGCCATCGGAGGCGCGGGGCGGCTCGGCGCACCAGGCGTAGGCGCCGGCCGAGCGCGGCTTGCCGTCGTCCCAGTAGCTCTTCCATTCACCGACGCGGCGGCCACGCTCGTAGCGGCCTTGCTCGCGAACGTCGCCGGAGCTCGCGCGGAAGACCCACTCGCCCTCGCGTTCGCCGGCGCGATAGTGACCCTCTGACGAGAGCACTCCTTCGCGATCCCAGCGAAAGTATTCGCCGTCCAGCTGACCGTCGAGGTAGCCAGTCACTGACTTCTTCTCGCCGCCGTCGCCCCACTCTGTCCAAGTCCCTTGCTTCGCGCCTGCCCGGTACTCTCTTCGCTCGCGACACAGACCGGTCTCTCGGCACATTTACCAGACCCCGTCTTGCTTGCCCTTCCGATACGACCCGCAGCCCTGCGGCGCCCCGTTTCTGGTCCAGCTCGCGAACGCCCCGTCCTTCTCGCCCGCGGCGAAGGTCTCGATGCGGCGCAGACTCCCGTCGGGACGCCAAGTCACCATTGGGCCGTCGTACTTCCCGTCTCGGTATCCGATCTGGGCGACTTGGTGGCCGTCTTCATCCCAGATTCGCAGCGGACCGTGGAGGGTGCCGTGCTTCGCCGTAACTCGCGGCTCCTCTTCCTTTGTGAAGAACGGCGCGAGGTCGAGCACGAGGCCGGGCCCCTCGCTCCCGACGAAGCAACCGGCCGCGGTGTACGTGGGGCGTTTCTCGAGGAACGGCTGCGCGGGTGAGGGGCACTCGCGCTCGCCCACGCGTTTCGGTGTCGGCGACGGCGCTACCCGTGCCAGCGGCCAGTCCGTCGGATCGCCCTTTCGAATCAGCTCACTCCGGCGAGTCACGAGACCGTGCGGCCCGCGCGTCGAGGTCTCGAGCAGGACTCCATCGGGACCAAAGACGCGCTGCGCGCCGATGTCCGTGCCGTGCGCCTTCTCGCCTTCGGTGTGTAGCTTCCCGTTCGGCCACCAGGTTCTCTGCGTGCCGTCGCGCTTGCCCGCCTTCCACTCCTCGTCACTCGATTTCTGGCCGTTGTGAAACCAATAAGTCTTGTGGACGTACTCTTTCCCGCGGAGCACCTCGACGCTCTGGACCGCTCCATTGCTGCGCCAGCGCGTGCGAGTTTCCAGCCCGTCCTCGCCGAGCCTGGCCTCGTAGCGCTTCTGGCCATTTGGATAAGTCGCCGAGCTATCGGGCAGCGGCTTGTCGGCGAACGTGCGTTTTGTCTCGGACGTGCCGTTGGCGCGGAAGGTCTCGAACGCGCCGGCTCGTTTCCCGTCGTGATACGCGCCCCGATGCCAAATGCCGCCGCCGGATTTCTCCGAGTACCAGTTCAGCCACGCTCCATCGCGGACGTAGGCTCCGTCGGGGCGAGGTGACTCGCACCACTCTTCGCGTCCCTCGGGAGGCGCCGCGCCACCGACGACCGTGCCGTCCGGACACGGGTGGACGGGATCGCCCGGTACGGACGCACGCGGCGGGCCGTCCTTCGCGACGCGTCGCCGCGCAATCTCGATACCGTTCTCGAGCTCGGTCTCGCGGACGAGGACGCCCTCTTCGTCCCAGACGCGCCACCATCCCTCTTGCTTGCCGTCGCGATTCTCGCCGCGCGTCCAGACGACGCCGTTGCGGTGATAGAGAACGGACGGCCCCTGCTTGGCGTGATGGGCGTCCTCGCACCACACGAGTTTCTCGGGGTTGGAAGCTTCCTTGCGAGAGCTTCCCGCCGGACATGCCGCCAAGTCGTCGCGCTGACTCGTGAGTGCGCAACCGGCGCTGATCGTGACTGCGAGGACGGCGAGGAGTGACACGCGCGCTCTGATCATCGAGCGTCTCATCGGTAGCGCTCGCCGCGGAGTTCAATGAGCCAGATGCACCCGGGGCAGTGAGAGGAGGGCGCGCAGGGCGGCGCCGCGGTGGCTGATTGCGAACTTGGCTTCGGGGCCGAGCTCGCGCAGCAGTCGGGCCATGTTGACGGCGTCGTCGCTGTGAGAGGATAGGAAGAACAAGCGCGATTCTACCGCAGAGCTCCGGGAACGGGTGCTCAGTAACCTCCTCGCCGGAGGCGGAGAGAGTCTCTGCGGCGGACGACTTGGCCTCTGAGGTGGAGATGTATGAACGGTGATTCCGATGTTGTCGTTCCGCCCTACCCCAGGAGGCTCCGAACCACCTTGGCCGGATTGCCTGCGATGATTGAGTCGGCGGGGTATTCACCGGAGCAGACCGCACCAAATCCCACCACACTGTTCCGCCCGATGCGCGTGCCGGGCAGCAGTCCGGCCCCCGCGCCGATCCACACATTCTCGTCCAGGATCACGGGGGCGGTGCGCACCGGTCCATTCGGGTCATGTCGCCGGGCGGGGTCGATCGGGTGGAAGTCGGTATCGAGCAGGCGCGCGTCCGCGAGAATCGCATGCGGGCCCACCCGGATCAGCTGCTTGCAGCCGAACCGCGTGCCATTGAGGTAGGTGTCGCTTCCGATCTCGATCAGGGCGTCCGGCGCATGGGTGTACGGCGTGACCAGCATCTCCACGCGCACATTGTCGCCAAAGACGACGCGCCCCGGTCCTCGGACCTTGAGACTGCCGTACACCCGGAGATTGCGCCCCGCCGAGAACCGGATCCCGAGACAGCGGTACCAGAGTCGGTAGCCATGTCCGCGCGCGAGACTCAACACTGCGCGAAGCGCCGCCCCGGGATGTTGCACCGCCCGTCTCACCTGCTCCAGAGCTGGCATTCACCGGCCTCCCACCGTGAGCATAGTCTCTGGGGCGGACGACGTGGCCTCTCACCCGCTCCGCCGCGCGCGCGCCGGCTCTCGTGGTCGACGCTCATGCAGCGCGTGTTCGCGCGCGACGTCCTCGCCTAAGACAGCTCCGCCGCCGAGTAGCCCAGGATGTCGCGGGCGATGATCAGGCGCTGAATCTGGCCGGTGCCCTCGTAGATGTCGGTGATGCGGCAGTCACGGAACCACTTCTCGAGCAGGAAGTCCTGCGAGATGCCGAGTGACCCGAGCAGCGCGAGACAGCGCTGAGTCGCGGTGCGCGCGATCTCGCCGCCCTTGGCTTTGGAGATCGACGCTTCGACGTTGTTCGGCTTGGACTCGCCCGAGAGCCAGGTCGCGTGCAGCACGTCGAGCATCGCGGCCTCGATGTCGGCCTCGATCTCGATCAGCTCCTGCTGCGCGGCCGAGCGCGCGTGCGTGCCGGCGTTCCAGTCGACCTCGACGCCTTCGGCGGCGAGCGAGTCGCGCGTGAAGTCGAGCGCGGCCTGCGCGATGCCGAGGCCGATCGCGGCGACGGCGGGGCGAGTCATGTTGAAGGTCTTCATGACGCCCTTGAAGCCGCCGGCGCCTTCCTTCGGGATCGACTCGTCGCCGCCGAGCAGGTAGTCGCGCGGGATGCGGCAGTCGCGGAAGACGTAGGCCGCGGTGTCGTCCGCGCGGATGCCGAGCTTCTTCTCCTTGTGAGTCACTTCGAAGCCCGGCGTCTCCTTCATGACGATGAAGCTCTTGATGCCGGCGCGGCCCGCGGCCTTGTCGATCGTCGCCCAGACGACCACGCCCTCGGCGCGACAGCCGGTGGTGACGAAGATCTTCTCGCCGTTCAGGACCCAGTGGTCGCCGTCGAGCACGGCCGTGGTCTGTACCGCCTTCGAGTCACTGCCGCAGCCGGGCTCGGTGATCGCCATGGCGAGCGTCTTCCCGCCCCAGCGGTTCTGCTGCGCGGGCGTACCGGACGCGCGCAGCGCCGCGTTGCCCAGGCCCCCGGTGCCGCGCCGCATGCGCACGGTGTAGTCGCCCCAGGTCTGGCCGGCGGTGACCAGCATGCTCATCACGCCCATCGACGAATCGAGCTCGTCGCGCTTGGCGAGCAGCGCGAACGGATTCTTGAAGTCCTTCGCCTCCGGCAGCTCGGCGGGCGCGAACTCTTCCTCGTGCTCGTCGAAGTAGCGCGCGTACTTGCGGCAGACCAGGGCTTCCTCGCGCACGGCACCGAGAATCTTCTCGTCCGTTTCGGAGAGCTTGAAGTCGATCATTTTCTGTGACTCCTTCGAATCAGAGCGCCGCAACGCTCTCGGTGACCGTGAGCGCGCGCGCGTTGCGATACCACATCTCGACCGGGTACTCGCGGATGTATCCGTGGCCGCCGAAGATCTGCAGGCCGTTGTCGGCCAGCTTCATGACCTCGCGGTTCACGTAGCAGAGAGCCAGGGTCGCCGCGCGACTCGCGTCGACGCCGTGCTCGAGCAGGCTCGCGGCCTTCCACACGAGGTGGCGCATCGAGCTCACCTCGATCTGCATCTCGGCCAGCATGAACGCGATCACCTGTTTCTGGGCGATCGGCTGGCCGAACGCGACGCGCTCCTTCGCGTAGGGCAGGGCGAGCTCGTACACGCCGCGTGCGAGCCCGAGGCCCAGCGCCGCGCTCGCCGTGCGCAGCATCGCGAGCAGACGCGCGCCGTCAATGCCGCGATCGCCGCCGAGGCGCGCCTCCGCGGAAACCTCGACGCGGTCGAGGTCTACACTGAACCGTGGCACACACTGGAAGCCGAGTGTCTTCTCCGGCTCCGGCGCGATCGTGAGGCCCTTCGCGTCGCGCGGCACGATGAAAGCCTCGAGCCCCGCCACGCCGTCGCGCGCGCCGCGCGCCACGACCAGCAAGTGACTCGCCGTAGACGCGAGCGGCACGAGCCGCTTCTTGCCCGAGAGCGAGAAGCCCGAGCCCTTCTTCTCCGCCAAGGTGCGCAGGTTCGAGACCTCGAAGCTGAAGGTCGGCTCGAGGATCGCGAGCGAGGCTGCGTGGAAGCGCGAGCCGGCGAACAGCGGCAGGAACGTCTTCTTCTGCTCGTCGGTGCCGAAGTCGAGCAGCGGCTGCACGAACAGGGCGGGAGTCATCGCGGCAGCCGCGAGCGGCACGTCACCCCAGGCGAGCTCCTCGAGTACGAGCGCGTTCGTCACGGGTGAGCGGCCGATGCCACCGCCGCCGTACGCCTCCGGGATCGCCCCGGCGACCAGCCCCAGCTCCCAGCTCTTCTGCAGAAACTCGTCCGGCAGCTCGTGTTTCTCGTCGCACGGGCGCGCGCGCTCGCGCATCTCGCTCTCTGCGAACGCGTGCACCGTCTGCTGGATGAGCTCCTGCTCCTCCGTCGGACCGAATGAGATCATTTCGCGTCTCCTCGCTCTTTTCTTTTCGGCGAATACGGCTGGTGGAAGTACCAGGCGATCGATCCGCCTCGACCGTCCTTTTTCAGCTTTCCCTCGAGCACGGCCTCGCGGTCGTCCATGAGTCCGATCGCGAGCAGGGTCCAGTCTCTCGCGTCCGCCGTGTAGCGGACGTCGGCGCGCTCGGCGAAGCCTTCGCGGACGAGGCAGTCACCGTCGTCGATGTCGATGGTCCAGACGCCGCCGCCCTTGCCCGTGAGTCGCAGCTCGTAGGTGATGCGCACGCCCGCGGTCCGTTCGCCGCGCAGCAGGAAAGGCAGCGCCTCGACGACCGCGGCGGGGATCGTCTCCTTGAACGGTCCGGCCTCGCGCATGAAGTGGCGCACCCACCAGAGCGCAATCTCGCGCACGATCGGCTCGAGCGTGCGGCCGAGCGCCGAGAGACCGTAGAGCGAGCGGCCGCCCGCGGGCACGGTCTCCACCAATCCGTGTTCCACCATTTGGCGTAGCCGCGCGGACAGAATGCGCGGCGCGATCCCGGTCCGGCTGCGCAGCTCCTGGAAGCCGCGCGGCTTCGCGAGCAGATGCCGCACGAGCACGAGCGTCCAGCGGTCGCCGATCAAGTCGAGGCTGCGGTGAACCGGGTCGAAGACCGGTCCAGCCGCAGCGAGGCCGTCGGCGGCGACGCGCAGCGCCGGCTGGCGCCGCGTTCGTACCCGTCGGGAGCGTGGGGGGGTAGCCGGAGGCATATCTGGGAGAAGACAATGTCAGAACTCCGCAAAGTATTCAAGAGGTACTATTCGATCGCCTTCAGAAACCGGCAGGCCGCGCGCATCGGATAAGATCGCCCCGAACCACGCGGAGAGATGCCATGCGAATCGGTTTGATGGTGGGCGCGACCGACGGTCCAGGTGGAACGATCGACGGACTCGTGGCCAGCGCGAAGCTCTACGAAGCGGCCGGCTTCCCGAACCTGTGGATGGCGAACATCTTTGGTCTCGACGCGATCAACGCGCTCGGCATCGTCGGGCGCGAGACCACGAAGATCGAGCTCGGCACCGCGGTCGTGCCGACCTACCCGCGGCATCCGGTCGCGATCGCGCAGCAGGCGCTCACTACGCAGGCCGCGTCGCGCGGTCGCTTCCTGCTCGGCATCGGTCTCTCGCACAAGCTCGTGATCGAGAACATGCTCGGTATGTCGTACGAGAAACCCGCGAAGCACATGCGCGAGTATCTGAAGGTGCTCGCGCCGTTGCTGCGCGGCGAAGGCGTGCAGTTCCAGGGCGAGCAGTACCGGGTGGCGGCGCAGCTCCAGGTGCCCGGCGCGACGCGCGTACCGTTGCTCGTGGCGGCGCTCGGCCCGACGATGCTGCGACTCACCGGTGAGCTGGCCGACGGAACCATCACGTGGATGACCGGCCCGAAGACGCTCGCGGCGCACATCGCGCCGACCTTGCGCGAAGCGGCGAAGGCGGCGGGCCGGCCCGAGCCGCGCATCGTCGCGGGCTTCCCGATCATCTTGACTCGCCAGCCGGCGGAGGCGCGCGAGAAGATCGCCAAGGGGCTCGTCATCTACGGGCAGCTGCCCTCGTATCGCGCGATGCTCGACCGCGAAGGCGCCGCTGGTCCCGCCGACATCGCGCTCGCAGGCGACGAGAAGTATCTGCGCGGCGAGCTCGCGCGCCTGCGCGAGATCGGCGTGACCGACCTGTGCGCCGCGATCACGGCCGTCGAGGACGGCGCCGAAGAGCGCACGCTCGCGTTCCTGGCGAGCGAGCTCGGAAGCGCGCGGAAATGAGCGACCCGGCGGTTCTCTACGAAGAGAAGGATCACATCGCGACGCTCACGTTGAACCGCCCCGAGAACCGCAACAGCATGACCGAGGACGTCCTCGAGGGGCTGCGCGCGGGCGTCGCGCGGGCGCGCGAGGACACGGAGCTGCGCTGTCTCGTCGTGACTGGGCGCGGCAAGAGCTTCTGCGCGGGCGCCGACTTCAAGTCGCAGATCCAGCGCAGTGACTCCGGCTCCGGTCGGCGCCAGATGCCGAACGAGCGCAGCTTCGCGATGTACAGCCCGTTCCTATCAATCCTCGAGATCGAGGTGCCGGTGATCGGGGCGCTGAACGGCCACGCGATCGGCGGCGGCTTCGGCCTCGCGCTCGTCTGCGACATTCGCGTCGCGAATCGCGACGCGAAGTACGGCGCGAACTTCACGAAGCTCGGGCTGCATCCGGGCATGGCCACGACTTACTTCCTGCCGCGCCTCGTGGGCGTGCCGCGCGCCGCGGAGCTGCTCTTCACGGGCCGGCTCGTGTCGGGCGAGGAAGCCGCGCAGCTCGGGCTCGCGAACTACGCGGTCGCCGAGGAGCAGGTCTTGCCGCGCGCGCTCGAGCTCGCGCACGAGATCGCGTCGAGCGCTCCCATCGCGGTGCGCTGGACCAAGCGCTCGCTGTATCAGAACGTCGATTGGGATCCGGTGCCCGCGGCGTACGCGGAAGCACAGGCCCAGTCGCGCACGCTCGAGACCGACGACTCGAAAGAGGGCATCCAAGCGTTGCTCGAGAAGCGCGCTCCCGTCTTCCGCGGCCGCTAAGGTAAGGGTCCGATTGACTTCGTTCGGCTGCGCCTCACTGCGCGCGGCTGCGCCCGACATCGGCCCGCGGGCCGATGTCCCGCGGGAGCGGGCTCGGCTCGGGGCGGCCCTCGCCTCGCCGCCACCCCACCGCGGTTGAAGAGGAGCATCGGATAACATCGTGCCTATGGACGAGCGAGCGCGCGATCGCAGGCAAAAGACTACGCGTGTCCCCGAGGGACGCGCTGAGCGGATCGGCCGTCTGGCCGGGCTGCTCGCCGCGATCGCGGGTGAGTCGGCGCTCGAGGCGCTGCGCCGCGTCGCCGGTGCCGGCGAGCGCGACGCCTCGATCCTGCTGACGAGCGCGAGCGCGCGGCGCCTCGCCGACACGCTTGCGGATCTGCGCGGCGCGGCGATGAAGCTAGGCCAGCTCCTGTCGCTGCAGGGCGACGACCTGCTCTCACCGACGCTCCGCGAGACACTCGCGAGTCTGCAGAGTCACGCGCACTTCATGCCCGAGGCGCAGGTGCGCCAGGTGCTCGCGCACGAGCTCAGCCGCGACTGGAAGCAGCGCTTCGCGGAGTTCGATTTCGAGCCGCTCGCCGCCGCATCGATCGGGCAGGTGCATGCGGCGACGGCGCGCGACGGTCGCGATCTCGCGCTGAAGCTCCAGTACCCCGGCGTCGAGCGCAGCATCGACGGCGACGTCGACAACCTCGCCCTCCTCTTGCGCGCGCTGCGCCTGGTGCCGGCGGGGCTCGACCTCGATTCCGTGCTTCCCGAGTTGAAGGAGGAGCTGCGCCGCGAGGCGGACTACGCGCGCGAGGCGCGCAGTCAGGAACAGTATCGCGCGCTCGTCGGCGACGACCCGGGAGTGCTCGTGCCGCGCGTGCACGCGGATCTCTCGACGCGCCGCGTGCTCGCGAGCGATCGCGTGCGCGCGCTGCCGATCGAGGACCTGCGCTCGCCGACGCACCCACAGCGCCTGCGCGACGAGATCGGCGCCAAGCTACTCCGCTTGGTGTTCCGCGAGCTCTTCGAGTTCCGCTTCGTGCAAACCGACCCGAACTTCGGGAACTATCTGTACGAGCCGAAGCACGAGCGCGTGGCGCTGCTCGACTTCGGCTCGGTGCGCAGCTTTTCGCGCCACTTCACGGACCACTACCGCCAGCTGATCGCGGCGACGATCGCGGGTGACTGCGCGGACGTCGAGGAGCGCGGCCGCGACCTCGGCCTCTTGCGCGGCGACGAGGGCGAGGAAGCGCTCACCGCGTTCGCGAACCTGTCGATGCGCGTGGCCGAACCGCTCGCGCACGCGGGGCTCTACGACTTCGGCGCGGCGCACTTGGCCCGCGAGGTGCGCGAGCTGGGCGTCGAGGCGTACACGCGCCGGGGGCTGCACGCGCCGTCGACCGAGCTGATCTTCCTGCACCGGAAGCTCGCGGGCACGTATCTCCTGCTCGCGCACATCGGAGCGCGCGTCGACTGCCGCCGCATGTTCGAGGAATTCGCCGCGTGAGTGCGCGCTGTCCGTGGGCCGAGAAGGATCCGCTCTACCACCCGTACCACGACGAGGAGTGGGGCGTACCCTCGCACGATGATCGCCACCTGTTCGAGATGCTGATCCTCGAAGGCGCGCAGGCCGGGCTCTCGTGGCTCACGATCCTGCGCAAGCGCGAGAGCTACCGGCGCGCGTTCGACGGCTTCGATCCGGCCCGCGTCGCGCGTTACTCCGAGAAGCGTCAAGCGAAGTTGCTCGCCGATCCGGGGATCGTGCGCAATCGCCTGAAGGTCGCCGCGGCGGTCACGAACGCGCGCGCGTTCCTCGCCGTCGCCGGCGAGCACTCGAGCTTCGACCGCTACCTGTGGCGCTTCGTCGGCGGGAAGCCGCGGCAGAATCGCTTCCGCGAGCTCGGCGAGGTGCCTGCACGCACGCCCGAGTCCGACACGCTCTCGAAGGATCTCGCCAAGCGCGGCTTCAAGTTCGTCGGCTCGACGATCTGTTACGCGTACATGCAGGCGGTCGGGCTGGTGAACGACCACCTCGCCAGCTGTCCGCGCCACGCCGCGGTGCGGGCCCTGCGCTCCCCTTGAACTGGCGGCGAGTCGCGCGCGCCTCCGACATTCCGCCCGGCGCCGTACAGCGAGTGGTGTTGGACGGGATCGAGATCGCGCTGGGCAATCTGCGCGGCGAGTTCTTCGCCGTCGACGACGTCTGCACGCACGCCTACGCGAGTCTCTCCGAAGGCGGGCTCGTCGGGGACGAGCTCGAGTGTCCGCTGCACGGCGGCTGCTTCGATGCGCGCAGCGGCGCCGCGAGGGGCGGGATCGTGACCGAGGACCTGCGCCGATTCGCGGTGCGCGTCGACGGCGATGACGTGCTGATCGCGCTCGGCGACGGCTAGCGGAGCCGGCGCAGCAGCCCGGGGACCGGATTCGACGCGGCAGCGCCGCTGCCGATCGACTGCCGGAACGCCGTGCCGAAGTCCTTGTCCAGCATGTCTTGGTCGACGGTGAGTGGCGCGGGCAGGTCCAGGGTCGGGTAGCTGCCGCACGCCTCGCCGCCGTCGCAGATCAGCCCGTCGTTGTCGAGGTCGCTGCCCGCGATCACCAGATAGTCGCCCTGGGGGACGTCCGCGAAGGAGTAGGGGTACACGCCGTCGCTCACGGACAGGGCGACTTCGGCGATCGGCTCGAGAGACTGCGCGTCCACGAGCAGGACGTAGTGGAAGCCCGCGTCGGAGGTCGTCGCCCCGCCGACGCGCATCACCACCGGGATGTGCGCAGTGCCGCCGGTCGAGACGATGGAGAGGGTCGCGGCGTAGCTGTAGCTCTTCGCGGGTAGCGTCGCGCGGTTGACGGTTGCGCGGTAGCTGCCGAGGCCTGCGCCGTCGACGCTGACAGGCGCGAGCGACAGCCACGGGACCGAGCCTGCGTCGTCGACCGAGACGGATGTCACGCTGAGTGGGTCACTCCCCGCGTTCGCCACGTTGAAGTCGAGCGTGTCGATGGACAGGCCGAAGTTGAGGCCCGACGGAGTCACACTGAGCGGCATCGCCGGTCCGGTCGCTGGCGCACCCGCGGCGATCACCGCCGCGCGCGCGTCGACGAGTCCCCAGCCCGTCCGGTCGTCGCGTCCGGGGCTGCCGATATCCTCCGTGAGACTCCCCAGGGCGAGCAACGCGTCGATCGTCGCGGGTGAGATCGTCGGATCGACCGACCGCATCAGCGCGAACACGCCGGACACGTGTGGCGTCGCCATCGACGTGCCCTGATAGAACGCGTAGACGAATGCCGGCGGCGAGACACTGTCGTCGGCCAAGGTGGAGAGAACGCCGTCGGCGTAGCCGTCCGCGTTGCGATCCACGGATGTGTCGCCGCCCGGTGCTGCGATGTCGATGCTCGGGCCGAAGTTCGAGTACGGCGCCGGGTTGCGGTTCAAGTCGACCGCCGCAACCGAGACGACACCCGCGTACGACGCGGGGAACGAAGGCGCGCTGGTCGCGTCGTTGCCGGCCGCGGCGACGACGATGACCCCCGCATCGCGCGCTTGGGTAAACACGTCCTGCGCGCTCTGACTGAAGCCGCCGCCGCCGAGTGACAGGTTGATGACGTCGGCTGGCTTCGCCGGCAGCGTGCCCGAGTCGTTCTCGAGTCCGGCCGCGTAGCGCACACCCTGCATCACGTCGTATTGCGTTCCGCCGTTCACGCCCAGCACGCGCACGGGCATCACCTTGGAGCCCCAAGCCACACCGGCCACGCCGATGCCGTTGTTTGTCGCCGCTGCGATCGTCCCCGCGACATGAGTCCCGTGGAACGAGCTCGCTCCCGCGCCGGAGCCGCGGTCGCCCGGATCGTTTGGATCCGGGTCGATGCCGTTTCCGTCGCGCGCGCGCGTGCTGTCGCTGACGAAGTCGTAGCCGGCGATGAGCTGCCATTGCAGGTCGGGGTGATCGAGGCGCACGCCGGTGTCGACGACGGCCACGACGACGTTCGGGTCGCCCGTGACGATGTCCCAGGCCTGCGGCAAGTGAATCAGCGGGTAGTTCCACTGAAGTGGGTAGTAGGTATCCGCCGGCACGAAGCTCGGGCGCATGATCGTGTTGAGCTCGACGGACTGGATCTCGGGCCGCTTGCGCAGCTCCTTCAACGCGAGCACCGTTTCGCGCCGCGCCAAGTCGTCGGCCGACGGCGACTCCGCCGCGAGTCTCTGCCGTTCGCTCGCCGCGCCAAGCGCCTGGAATGCCGCGGTCTTCGCCGCGCCGGCCGTCGGCAGCCGCACCAACATCTCGCGCGACTCATCGCCGGAGAGCTTCTCGAGGCCGAGCTCCTTTGGCAGCGCCGGCTTAGGGTGGCGCAGCGCGCTGACGCTGGCGCTGCTGCTCGCATCCGGCAGGGCGCGGAGCTTCACGATCAGCTGGCCCGGTACGAACTCGACGTCGGTGCGCTCTGCGCGCGCGGCCGCCGGCGGCACCGTCTGTCCGATCGAAAGCGTGTACGTGCCGCCGCAGTGGCACAGCGAGTACGGGTACACGTCGATGAAGTAGGTGCCATCCGCAGGCGCGACGATCAGCTCGATCGAGCCCGTGCCCTCCGCGATGATGGGCTTCGGGATCGCCTGGCCGCTGAGCTTCAGATCGAGATCGATGCGATTCGGGTCGTCGGGATTCGGGTCGTCGCCGAGCACGAGCACGACGACCTGACCCGCGCGCAGCGAGGCGAGATACAGGTCATCCGTGTCGCCCGCCGCGAACGAATTGCCCTTGGGTCCGAACTGACTCACGTTTACGTAGCCGCCGACGGTCGACGGCACGGGCAGCGGCTGCGCGGCGGAGTTGTTGTCGTTGGACACCGGAACGGTGGACGTGTCGTTCACGTCGAAGTCGACGAATGACGACTCCGCGGCGAAGATGGTTCCGGCGACCGTGAACGAGCCGTTGCTCGCGCGCGTCATGCGCTCCCAGAGCGAGGCCGCCGCTGCGAGAGAGTCGGCGATCGGATCGGCGGCGAGGCCGTCGTACACGATTCCGTGTTTCGTGCCGGAGCGGAGCGCGTTCGCGAAGCTCGTCTCGAGCTTTCGGCGCGCGTCGGCGATCCGCTTGCCCAGCCGCGCCGCGTCGTCGTCCTTCGCGAAGCCGATTTCCGCGTTGAACGCGCGCGCGGCGTAGGTCCCGGCCGCGCTCATCCGGCTCGCGCGCAGCTTGCGATCCGTCGTGTCGGCGAGGTCGACGATGCCGGCAATCGCGCCGA
>JBGQIB010000135.1:0-13002 GCA_041498295.1 bacterium
GGCTCGAGCGCCGCCAGGCGCACGCCCGTGACCGTGGCTCCGAGCGTCGCGTCGCCGAGCTGGATGCGGCAGGTCATCGAGTCAGATTCGAGCACCGCGGGGCGCGAATTTCAAACAGCGGAACGACCCAAGCGGCGCGCCCCGGCCAACGCCACCGTGGCGAACGCGAGAAGAAGCGCGCTCGCCGGCTCGGGCACCGTGGTCGAGAGGCTCGTGATCTGGCCACTGACGATCCAGAGCTGCCCGGCGGCTCGGTCCAAGTCGGTCCGGATGAAGAGCTCGCGGGTCGAAAAGTCGGCGAGATTCAGGTTCGTCGGGAGACTCGTATCAGAGAAGACCGAGTCAGTTGCGTCGCGAACGCTCACTCGGATGAACTCGTCGTTCGGGTTGTAGGGGAACGGAAGGACCGCGCCTCCAGTCGTGAAGAACTCGAACGTGTCGAAGAAGTTCACGTCGTCGTTCTGGATGCGGAAGGTCAGTGGGACCGGAGCCTGGAAGACGTGCGTGCCGTCGATCGTGATCTCGAACGGACCCGAGGGGTAGATCGCGGCGTTCGCCGACTGGCCGGTGGGCGCCGACGAGCTGTCGTACGAGAACGCGCCCGTGAACGTGGACGTCTCTGCCGTGATGTTGCTTCCCACGAGAGACCCGGTGTCGTCGCTCACTCCCCTCGATGATTCCGGAGAACGTCACCGTGACCTGCAGCGCGGCGGCCCCCAGGGGGGTCAGCAGCGATAAGAAGGCACCGAGCCTATCCAGACACAACAGTTTTCGACTAACTCGCCGGCCGCAGCTTCCAGCGCACCGGCGCCCGCTTGATGCCGCCGACGAACGAGGAGCGGACGCGGACCTCGGGGCCGGTGCGCTCGAGGGACTCGAGGCGGGCGCGGAGCTGGTCGAAGACGGTGCGGAGCTCGAGGCGCGCGAGGTGCGCGCCGAGACACACGTGCTCGCCGCGGCCGAAGCCGATGTGGTCGTTCGGGGAGCGGTCGATGCGGAAGCGGAAGGGCTCGTCGAAGATGTCCTCGTCGCGGTTGCCCGAGGCGTAGAACAGGCAGACGGACTCGCCCTTCGGGATCTTCGTGCCGCGGATCACGTAGTCGCGCGTGGCCTCGCGCGTGAACTGAATCACGGGGGTGGTCCAGCGGATGATCTCCTCGATCGCCGGGTCGAGCAGCCCCGGGTTCGCGACCAGGCGCCGCCACTCGTCGGGGTTGTCGTAGAACGCGAGCATGCCGCCGGTCATCGCGTTGCGCGTGGTCTCGTTGCCCGCGACCACGAGCAAGAGGTAATACGACATGAGCTCGAACGGCCCGAGCGGCTGGCCGTCGACCAAGCCGGCGGCGACGACGGAGACGATGTCGTCCTGCGGGTTCGCGCGCCGCCGCTGTGACAGCTCGCTGAAGTACTGGAACAGCTCCGTGCGCGCGGTGACGAGTGTCTCCTCGGTGGTGCGGCCGTGCTGGTACTCGGGGTCCTCGGGGGCGATCGTCTCGTTGGTCCAGCGGAACAGGAGCTTCCAGTCGTCGCCCGGCACGCCGAGCATCTCGGCGATCACTGCGATGGTGATCGGGGCCGACACGTCCTGCACGAAGTCACACGCGCTCTTCTCGCTCGCCTCGTCCAGGATCTGGCTCGTGATGCGCGCGACCTTGGGCGCCCAGTGCTGCACCATGCGCGGGGTGAACTGCTTCGCGGTCACCGCGCGGTGCGAGCGGTGCTCGGGCGGGTCCATCGTCAAGAGGTGCCGCAGCTTCGTCTCCTCGGCGGGGATGTCTCGCGTGAACACCGCGAGGCGCGGCTCGATGATGAAGTCAGTCGGGTTCTTCCCGATCTCGACGATGTCGGCGTGCTTCACGACGGCGTAGAACGGATCGAAGTTGTCGCCGGTGAAGCGGTGCAGCGGCGCGTGTTTGCGCAGATACATCCACTCCGCGTGCGGGTAGCCGTTCTGCTCGTAGTGCGCGGGCGAGATGACGTCGAGCTTCTCGAGCGACAGACCCTCGAGGCTGGGGGGGGCAGCGGGCATGTTAGGGCTCTCCTTGGTATCGGCCCCAGGATACCCCGCGGGCGTAGAATCCCGCCGTGGAGGCGTGGAAGACGATCGAGGCGCGTGCGGCCAAGCGGATCGGCGGCGCTTCGGCCCTCGCCAGCGAGCTCCCGGCCGCCAAGTCGCGCGTTGCCCTCC
This sequence comes from bacterium, assembly GCA_041498295.1. Lineage (GTDB taxonomy): Bacteria > Myxococcota_A > UBA9160 > SZUA-336 > SZUA-336 > VGRW01. The sequence continues at coordinate 2,189 of JBGQIB010000135.1, forward strand.
GCCGCGTACCGGATTCGCGCTGGCTGGCCGAGATAACGCGCGGCGTGTTTCAGGCGGGCTTCGTCTGGAAGGTGATCGAGGCCAAGTGGGCGGGCTTCGAGGTGGCGTTCGGCGGCTTCGAGCCGGCGGCGGTGGCGCGCTACTCGGAGAACAAGCTGGTGGAGCTGGCGAGTGACTCGCGCATCGTGCGCAACCCGCAGAAGATCCGCGCGACGCGCGCCAACGCGCTCTTCTTGTGCGAGCTCGCGAAGGAGCACGGCAGCGCCGCGCGCTTCTTCGCGGACTGGCCGGCGGCGGACGTCGTGGGGCTTTGGGAGGTCCTGCGGGATCGGGGGAGCCGGCTCGGCGGCTTCACGGGTCAGTTCATCCTGCGACACATCGGCGTGGACACACCGATGCTCACCGACTCGGTCTTGTGCGCGTTGCGTGCGCAGGGTGTGGTCGACGTGAAGAGCCCGAGCTCGCGCGCGGCGCTGCGCCGGATCCAGGACGCGTTCAACGCCTGGCACGACGAGAGCGGGCGCGCGCTCTGCGAGCTGTCGAAGATCCTGGCGCTCTCGGTCGACTGACCAGCGGACTACGAGGCGGCGCGGCCCGGCTCGTCTTCTTCGAGCACGACGGTGACCGACATCCGTTCCCTCCCCCGCAGCACGTCCGCCGGGACCGGCTTCCCGATCCGGCTCTCGGTCAACAGTCGGATCAGGGCGTCCACCGAGCTCGTCGCCTCGCCGTCGAGCGCGAGCAGCCAGTCACCGACTTTGAGATCCGCGCGGGCGGCGGCGCTTCGCTCCGTGATTGACACGATCTCGACGACGAAGTCCTGAGACAGGCCGAGCAGGCGGGCCATGCGCGGGTCGATCGGGCGGGTGCGGCCGGCGAGGCCGATGCGCGCGCGGGGGACGCGGCCGTGGCGCAGGAGCTGCGCGACGACCCAATCGCCGGTGGTCGCGGGAATCGCGAAGCCGATGCCCTGGGCGTAGGCGATGATCGCGGTGTTCACGCCGACCACTGCGCCGGCCGAGTCGACGAGTGGGCCGCCGGAGTTGCCGGGATTGAGCGCGGCGGTGTGCTGGATGACGTTGTCGATGAGTCGCCCGTGTGTGCCGCGGAGCGAGCGGCCGGTCGCGCTCACGATGCCGGCAGTCACCGTCGACTCGAACCCGAGCGGGTTGCCAATCGCGATGGCGAGCTGACCCGGGCGCGGCGCGCGCCCCGCCTCGAGGCGTGCGAAGGGCAAGGCGCTCCCCGCGACGTGAATCAGCGCGAGGTCCGTCGCCGGGTCGCGCCCGACGAGCCGCGCGCGCAGGGCGCGGCCGTCGGAGAGCACGGCCTCGACTTCGGGGCCGGCGGCCACCACGTGGTCGTTCGTCAGGGCGTAGCCGTCGGGGGTGATGAGTAAGCCCGAGCCCTGCCCCACCGCTCCGGCGCGCACGCCGATCACGGCGGGGCCGACGGAGTCGACGACGTCGACCACGGCTCGGGAGTAGGCGTCGAGGAGCTGTGGATCTCGATCTCGGGCAGGGACTGCGGGAGCGGGCTCGCCGCGGGGCGACCCGCTCGTAGCCAGCACCAGACGTACGCGCGCGGGTTTCATAGTGCAATCAGTACTTTGCCCGGATGGCGCGCGTGCAAGTGACGTCCGCCTGGCGGCCGAGCGCGCTGTGGGCGCGGCGCGCGCGCGGGTTCGCGGTGTCGATGCTGCACTCGGGGCGGCAGGAGCGCGACGACGCCCACGAACTCCAACTACCCGCGCACTTGCGACGCCTCGCAAGCTGGCTTGCGGTGCCATGTGACCGAGTACAGTCACTCGCCGTCGATGCCAGATGGAGATCCAAAGATCGCGATTGACTTGCGGGTGCCCGGCGCAGAACATTCGAGTCACTTGCCGCCTTCCTCTCACTCCGCCAGCACTTGCGACTTCAGCCTTTCGGCCGGCGCGACGCACTCACCATGATCGCGAAGCCGGCGGTCGCATCGCTGCTCGCCGCGTCGATCTGCACCGGGTGCGCGTACAACTACACCTTCATGACCAGCCTCCCGCCGTCGAGTGAGCGCATCTCGAAGACGGAGCATCAGGCGCTGTTCGGCTGGGTGAGCAACAACGTGCTCGACCTGGACGAGGTTTGTCCTGCGGGTGTCTCCGAGTTCGGGAGCTACATCGGGTTCTTCGACTGGCTGCCGGCATTCTTCACGCTCGGCTTGTACACACCGCGGACCGCGTACGCCATCTGTGCGGAGCCAACCTCGAAATGAGATCGTTGGCCGCGGTCCTCGGCCTCTGTCTCGTCCTGTCCGGCTGCGGCACGCACCGGATCACGTACATTCGGTCATCTCTGGTCGACGCCAGGGACACGTACACCCTGGAGCAGACTCACGCGCACGGCATCGGACCGCTCCTCATCGGCGGCGGTGGGTATTTCGGCATTTTCAACGAGATGTCTCCGGCCCTCATCGACTACACTGGCGCCGTGAACCTTCACGAGATCTGCCCGTACGGGTTTTCGAAGGTCTCACACCATCACAAGTTCTGGCACAGCGCTCTCGCGGCGGTGATCTCGTGGGCGATCGTAGTCAACGCCTATCACCTTTCGGAGGTCGAGATCACCTGTCTCGGCGCGCATAGCCAGGCTCCGACGGACGCGCTGCCTGTGCCCGCGCCCTGAGACGCTCGATTCGCGTATCCTGCCCTGGATGTCCGCGTCGGCGACTCGCGCGCTCGTGATCGGCGGGACCGGGCCGACGGGGCCGTTCATCGTGAACGGGCTCCGCGCGCGCGGGTTCGCGGTGGCGATGCTGCACTCGGGGCGGCACGAGCGCGACGAGATTCCGGGCGACGTCGAGCACCTGCATACGGACCCTTTCGACGAGCGCGCGCTCGCGGCGGCGCTCGGGGAGCGCAGCTTCGACGTGTGCGTCGCGACCTACGGCCGGCTGCGCGCGACGGCGCGGGTGATGGTCGGGCGCTGCGCGAAGTTCGTCTCGGTCGGCGGCGGACCCGCGTATCTCGGCTACATGAACGCGGAGACGTGGCGGCCCGCCGGACTGCCGGTGCCCACGCGCGAGGATGCGCCGCTGGTCGCGCGGGAGGCGGACGACGCGAAGGGCTTCCGCATCGCGCGCAGCGAAGAGCGGGTCTTCGCGCTGCACCCGGGCGCGACTCACTTCCGCTACCCGTACGTGTATGGCCCGCACCAGCTCGTGCCGCGCGAGTGGTGCATCGTGCGGCGGATTCGCGACGCGCGGCCGTTCATCGTGCTGCCGGACGGCGGACTCACTCTGTGCTCGTACGGCTACGTCGAGAATCTGGCGCAGGCGGTGCTGCTCGCCGTCGACCAGCCGCGCGCCTCGGCGGGCCAGATCTACAACTGCGCCGACGAAGAGGCGCTGTCGCTCCGGCAGGTGGTCGAGATCGTGCGCGACGCGCTGGGCGCCGCGCTCCAGATCGTGTCACTGCCGAGTGAGTTGGCCGTGCCCGCGCGCCCGCTGCTCATGCAGCCGTGGACCACGCACCGCGTGTTCGACCTCTCGAAGCTGCGGAGCGAGCTCGGCTACCGCGACGTGCTGCCCGCGCGGGAAGCGCTGGCGCGCACCGCGCGCTGGCTCGCTGCGCACCCGCTCGAGCGCGGCGGCGCGGAAGAGAAGATCCTGCAGGACCCGTTCGACTACGCGGCCGAGGACGAGCTGGTCGCCGGCTGGCGGCGCGCGCTCGCGAGCCTGCCCGCGGTCGAGTGGAAGCGCGCGCCCGGCTACACCGCGTCATACAGCGGGCCCGGCGGGACGCCGCGTACGGGGGATTTCGAGTAACTCCGCTCTAGTAGACGTCGAGCGCGCGCAGGATCTGGTTGGAGAGATCGTTGTCGGGGTGGTCGGCGGCGAGCTTCTTCAGCTCCGCGATGGAGGACTTCGCGGCGTCGCTCGTGGGGCCGACCTTGAGCAGGGTGCAGCGGAGGCGCTGGGCTTTGAGGTCGACCTCCTCCGGGATGGCGTGCTCGCCGATCAGGAGCAGGCGCTCGCACTCCTCGTAGTGACCGGTATTCCGGTACAGCTCGGCGGCCAGGAAGTAAGTCTCGGCGAACTTCGGGTACTTCGAGACGAGCTTCTCGATCGAGTCGCGCGCGGCGTCGCGGCGGTTGATGCCGACGTCCTCGGAGGCGGTGAGCAGGAGATACACGCCGTCGGCGTCGATCGTCTTCTTCTCCATCGCCGGCAGCACGCGGTAGATGTAAGTCGAGGCGAGGCTGTTGCGGCCGTCCGCCTCGAGCGCGTCTTCGAGCTCCTTCTTGCCCTTTGCGGTGTTGCCGAGGAGCAGGTCGAGCACGCCGATGTTGCCCTGCAGATACGAGCTGGTTCGCAGGCCCCGGAACTCGCGCTGCGCGGCGGGCGCGGACAGGAGCTTCTCGAACTGCGTGCGCGCGTCGCCGAGCTTGTGGAGCCGGACCAAGGTGTGCGCGCGCTGCGCGCCGGCCTGGAAGCTGTCGGCGACCTCGAGCAGGATCGCGTCGAAGTTCGCGAGCGCTGACTCGAAGCGGCCGAGCGCGTAGTACACGAGCCCCTGGTCGAGCAGGAACGCGGGGCTGTGCGCGAGGTTGGCGGAGACGGCGGCGTACGACGCGAGCGCGGCGTCGTAGCTGCCCTCCTGGTAGAGGCGGCGGCCCTCCTCCTGACACAGATTGGTGACGCAGCCTTGTTCGTTCACGCCGGCGCGGAGCTCGCCCTTCGCCGCGATGTCGTGGCACTTCGTGACGCAGGCCGGATCGTCGGCGCGCGCCGCGGAGGCGGCGGCCGCGACGAGGAGCGCGACGAGAGCGCGAGTGAGTGAGTGGGCCGTGTTTCGCGTCAACGTCGGACTGGCCGATCGAACGGGTTTGTGCGCTCGATCGTGGCGTCGCGATCCGGGCCGACGCCGAGCAGATCCACGGGGACTTCGAGCGCGTCCTCGATCCACCGGACGTAGTCGCGGGCCGCTTCCGGCAAGTCGTCGAGCGAGCGCGCCGCCGCGAGCGACTCGTCCCAGCCGCGGAACGTCTGGTAGATCGGCTCGCAGCGCTCGAGCGTGCGGATGCTCGCGGGAATCTCGCGCAGCTCTTTTCCGTCGACGCGGTACGCGACGCAGATCTTGACCTCGCGGAGACCCGTGAGAACGTCGAGCTTCCCGAGCGCGAGGCCCGTGATGCCGTTCACGCGCACCGCGTGGCGCATCACGACGAGGTCGAGCCAACCACAGCGCCGCTTGCGGCCGGTGGTGGCGCCGAACTCTTTGCCGACGCGGCCCATGTGCTCGCCCGCCGGGCCCTCGTCCTCGGTTGGGAACGGCCCGCCGCCGACGCGCGTGGTGTACGCCTTGCTGACGCCGAGCACGGAGTCGATGCGCGTGGGCCCGAGTCCCGCGCCCGCGCAGGCGCCGCCCGCGATCGTCGTCGAGGAAGTCACGAACGGGTACGTGCCGTGGTCTACATCGAGCAGTGTCGCCTGCGCGCCTTCGAGCAGCACGGACTTGCCGTCGCGCATCGCATGGTCGATCGCGACGCCGACGTCGTCGACGTACGGCGCGAGCTTCTCGCCCCACACGACCGCCTTCTCGAACAGCTCGTCGCCGTCGACGCCCGGCCAGTGATACAGGTGCTCGAGCAGGAAGTTGCGCTCGTAGAGCGCGAGCTCGATGCGCTCGCGCAGCGCGTCGGGCTCGAGCAGATCCGAGATGCGGATGCCCGTGCGCGCGACGCGGCTCTCGTACGCAGGCCCGATGCCGCGGCCGGTCGTGCCGATGGTGAGCTGGTGGCGTGACTCCTCGCGCGCCCGATCGAGCGCCGAGTGCACCGGCAGGATCACGTGCGCGCGATCGGAGATGCGCAGGCGCTCGCGGCCCACGGGGATGCCCCTCTGCTTCAGGCCGTCGATCTCGCCGAGCAACACGTCGGGGTCTACGACCACGCCGGGTCCAATCAGATTCAGAGTTGCCGGCTGCAGGATGCCGGAGGGGACCAGGTGCAGAACCGTGGTCTCGCCCTCGACGACCAGCGTGTGGCCCGCGTTCGGCCCGCCCTGGAAGCGCACCACGAGATCGGCGCGGACAGCGAGCTGGTCGACGACCTTGCCCTTGCCCTCATCACCCCACTGCACTCCGACGACGACGACGTTCGGCATGACTCAGGTGACTCGCGTTCCGAGGTCGAGCAAGAGCGCGAGCTCCACGTTCTCGAGCTTGCGCACCGCGTCGAGCACCTGCGCCGAAGGCATCGGCTCGACGGAGAGGAGCTGCAGCGCCTGCCCGCTCGTGAGGTGCAGGCCCAGCTGCATGCGCTTGATGTTGATCCCGGCGCCACCGAGCAGTGTACCCATGCGGCCGACGACGCCGGGCCGATCCTGATTGCGGATCAGGAACGTCGGCCCCTCGGGAATGGCCTCGAAGCGGAAGTCGTCGACGCGCACGATGCGCGGCTGCGTGCGCCCGAAGATCGTGCCCGCCACGAGGTGTGACTCGCCGCTGCGCGAGCGCACGCGCACGGTGAGGAGCGACACGTAGTCCTCGGGCGCGGCCGACTTCGACTCGATCACGCGCACGCCGTGCTTCTGGGCGACGAGCGGCGCGTTCACGAAGTTCACCTCGTCGCCGACCCAGGGCGCGAGAATGCCGCGCAGTACCGCGATCGTGACCGGCGCGACGTTGAGCTCGGCGATCTCGCCGGCATACTCGACGTCGATCTCGGTGATGCCGCCGCGCGCGACCTGGCCCTGGAACAAGCCGAGCTTCTCGCCCAACAATATGAACGGCCGCAGGGTGACCAGGTCGTCGGCGGAGACGGAGGGCAGATTCACGGCATTGCGCACGACGCCCGAGACGAGGTAGTCGCGCACCTGCTCGGCGACCGCGATGGCGACGTTCAGCTGCGCCTTCTCCGTCGCCGCGCCGATGTGCGGCGTGAAGATGACTTCCTCGCGCTGCAAGAGCGGGTGGTCCTTCGGCGGCGGCTCCTGCGCGAAGACGTCGAGCGCCGCGCCCGCGACCTTCTTCGACTGGATCGCCTCGAGCAGCGCGGCCTCGTCGACGATGCCGCCGCGCGCCGCGTTCACGATCAGCACGCCGGGCTTCATCTTCGCGAACGCGTCGCGGCCGACCATGCCACGCGTGCCCTCGGTGAGCGGCACGTGAACCGAGATCACGTCGGCCTGCGCGAACAGCTCGTCGAGTGACACGAGGTCGACGCCGAGGCGCTGCGCGCGCTCCTCGGAGACGATCGGGTCGAACGCGATCACGCGCATGCGCAGGCCGCGCGCGCGGTCGGCAACGATCGAGCCGATGTTGCCGAGCCCGATCACGCCGAGCACTTGCTCGAAGAGCTCTTTGCCGTTGAAGCGGGTCTTCTCCCACTTTCCGGCGCGCATGCTGGCCGTGGCCTGCGGGATCTGGCGCGCGAGCGAAGTCAAGAGCGCGATCGCGTGCTCCGCGGTCGTCACCGTGTTGCCCTCGGGCGTATTCATGACGATGATGCCGCGCGCGGTCGCGGCGCCGAGATCGACGTTGTCGACGCCGATGCCCGCGCGCCCGATCACGCGCAGCTTCTTGCCCGCCTCGATCACGTCGGCAGTCACTTTGGTCCCGCTGCGGATGATGAGCCCGTCGTACTCGGGCAGGATGCGCTTCAGCTCGTCGGACGAGAGACCCGGCTTGTGATCCGCTTGAATGCCCGCGGCATCCGCGAGAATGGCGAGGCCCTCGTCGGAGAGCTTGTCGGAGATCAGTACGCGCGCCACGCTATGCCCGCTTCAGTCCGGCTTTGCGCAGCAGCTCCATCGCCACGCGCGTGCCGTCGCCGAGGGTCACGGAATGACCCATGTCGGCGAGGGTCATCTCGACCGCGGCGACCGCGCTGATCATATCGAAGCCGTCGACGTCACCCATGTGGCCGATGCGGAAGATCTTGCCCTCGAGGTGACCCTGTCCGCCCATGAACGTGATGTTGTACGCGTCGCGCAGGTGCTTCACGAAGCGATTCCCGTCGATGCCTTCGGGGACGTACACGGCGGTGCACGCGAACGACGGTGAGTCGGGCGCGACCAGGCGCAAGCCGAGCGCGATCATCGCGGCGCGCGTCGCACGCGCGAGCGCCTCGTGGCGCGCGAACACCTCGTGCAGGCCCTCGTCGAGGATCATGCGCAGGGCTTCCTGCAGGCCGACGACGAGTGACACCGGCGCGGTCCACGCGGTCTGATCGTCCGCCTGCGCCTTGAGCTCCTTGCGCAGGTCGAAGTAGTAGCGCGGGCACTTCGAGCTCTTCACCGCGGCGCGCGCGCGCTCGGAGAGCGCGATGAACGCGAGCCCGGGCGGCAGCAGCCACGACTTCTGACTGCCCGAGACGACGACGTCGAGGCCCCAGGCGTCCATCGGCAAGTCGTGCACGCCGACGCCGCTGATGCCGTCGACGACGATGAGTCGCTCGGGTTTCTCACGAGTCACTTCGGCGAGCTCGCGGATCGGGTGGTATACACCGGTCGATGTCTCCGACGCCTGCACGAACAGCGCCTTGGCGTCGGGCGCGCGCTTGAAGGCCTCGCGCACGGCGGCGGGCTCGACCGCCCTGCCCCACTCCACGTCGAGGTTCTCGCAGTGGATGCCGTTCGCGGCGCAGATCTCCGTCCAGCGCTCGCCGAACTTTCCGCCGCGCACGACGACCGCGCGATCGCCGGGCGAGAGCGTGTTGATCACGGCCGCTTCCATCGCGCCGGTTCCGGTCGCCGCGAGCATCAGCACGTCCTGCTCGGTCTGAAAGACCTTCTTCAGGTTCGCGCGCACTTCCTTGAACACGGGAATGAACGCGGGCGCGCGGTGGTGCAGCAGCGTGCGGGCCATCGCGTGCAGAACGCGCTCGGGCACGGCGACAGGACCCGGAGTCAGCAGGCGGTACTTGGGCATGCGAGAGATCTCCCGAACGCGCACGGCGGGCAACCGGAGCACGGGTAGGGTGCCCGTGCGATCACCGGGTCCGGTGCGCAAACGGCGGCGAGATTATCCCGCGGTGTTCGCGCGGTCAACGCGGACAGGCACGGCGCTCGAAATGGTTTTTCCTTCCATTTCAGCGGGTTAGCGCCTGTGCTACGGTTCGCGGCCGGATGGGGGAACTCGCGGTCGCGCGAATCTCTGCGCCCGATGCCACGGTGCGCGTGCCGGGCTCGAAGAGCCTGACGAACCGCGCTTTCGTGTGCTCCGCGCTCGCGGACGGACCCAGTCGCCTGGTCGGCTGGCTCGAGAGCGACGACACGCTCGCCATGACGGACGGGCTCGCGCGCCTCGGTGTGCGCGTGGAACGCGTCGGCGCGGACGTGATCGTGCATGGGACCGGCGGAAACTTCGCGATCCCCCTTCACCCGATCGACTGCCGCGCGTCCGGCACGACGATCCGCTTCCTCACCGCGTGCGCCGCGCTCGTGCAGGGACGCGTCGTGCTCGACGGCGTGCCGCGCATGCGCGAGCGCCCGATTCAGGATCTCGCCGACGCGCTCACCTCGCTCGGTGTCTCGGTGCGCACGGTGGCCGGCTGCCCGCCGGTCACTGTGCAAGGCGGTCGACTCAGCGGCGGGCGCGTCGCGGTCGACGCGTCGAAGTCGAGTCAGTTTCTCTCCGCGCTCCTCATGGTCGCGCCGCTCGCGGAGCACGACGTGGAGATCACCGCCGCGCAGATCACCTCGCGCCCGTACGTCGACCTGACGCTCGAGATCATGAGCTCGTTCGGCATCTCGGTCGATGCGCGTGGAGAGACGTTCAAGATCCCGGGGGGCCAGCGCTACCGGCAGCGCACATACCAGGTCGAGCCGGACGCGTCGGCTGCGACTTACTTCTTCGCCGCGGCGGCGGTCACAGGCGGCCGCGTGCGCGTCGAGGGTCTCTCGGCGGCTTCGCAACAAGCGGATGTGCGCTTCGTCGAGGTGCTCGAGCGCATGGGCTGCACCGTCGAGCGCGGGCCGCGCTGGATCGCGGTGCGCGGACCGCGCTATCTGCACGGCCTCGACGTGGATCTGAACGCGCTGCCCGACAGCGCGCTCACCTTGGCGGTGGTGGCGCTGTTCGCGCGTGGCCGCACGGCGATTCGCAACGTGCCGAACCTGCGCTTCAAGGAAACGGACCGCATGGCCGCGCTGAAGACCGAGCTCGAGAAGCTGGGCGCGCGCGTCGAGACGACGGCGACGGATCTCCTGATCGAACCGCCCGCGCAGCTGACCCCGGCGAGCATCGCGACCTATCAGGATCACCGCATGGCGATGAGCTTCGCGGTCGCCGGTCTCGCGGTCGACGGGATCGTGATTCAGGACCCGGAGTGCGTCAGCAAGACGTTCCCCGGGTTCTTCGACGAGCTGAAGCGCCTCTCGGCCTGAGTCGCGGCGCGCGAGTCAGTCCGGAACCGTCGCCGGCGCCGGATCGTGCCCCATGGGCGTCGTCGCGTCCGGCGGCGCCTCGAGCATCGGCTGGTCGAAGTTCGGCATCACCGAGTCCTCGGGCGTGCTGTCCGGAACCAGCTCCTCGCTCGGCGCAGGCGCCGCCGGCGGCTCGGCCCCGGGCGCTTGCATCTCGCTCGGACTCGCCGCGGGCGTGGCCAGCTCGGGAGTCCGCGTCGCCGGCGCGGCCGCCGCGGCGGGCTGGGAAGTCGGCGCTGGCGTGTCGAGCGCCGCGACGTCTTTCACCTGATACGGGCCGACGTCGATGACCTCGAGCGAGCGCGCGCCCGCCACGAAGACGTAGCGGCCGGAGAGCGCAATTCCCTGGTCGCCATGAACCTGGATCGAGTCGGCAACCTGCTTGCCGTCGTTGCTCGCGACCTGGA
>JBGQIB010000136.1:0-12858 GCA_041498295.1 bacterium
TCTTCGACTGAGCACGGGCGGAACGCGCGACTGCACAGAGCCTGAGCACCCACGCACAGGCTCTGTGCAGCTGCGTGCTCTGCCGCGATTGGCGGGGCTCCGGGCGGAGTCTCACATGGTATAACGGTTGCTTCGCCTGCCTAGGCGAAGAGGTCGGGTCGGATGCAAAAAGTCGAAGCCATCATCAAGCCCTTCAAGCTCGACGAGGTGAAGGAAGCGCTGAACGCAATCGGCGTTCAGGGCATCACCGTCTCCGAAGTGAAGGGTTTCGGTCGCCAGAAGGGCCACACGGAGCTGTACCGCGGGGCCGAGTACGTCGTGGACTTCTTGCCCAAGATCAAACTCGAGATCGTCGCCGCAGACGACCTCGTTCCGAAGGTGGTCGCCGCGATTCAAACCGCCGCGAACACCGGTCGCATCGGCGACGGGAAGATTTTCGTATTGCCGGTGATCGAGGCCGTGCGCATCCGCACGGGCGATCGCGGCGAAGACGCGATCTGAACCACAGAGCGCGAGAGAGGTAAGTATGCACAAGGACCGTTCCCCGAAGGAAGTTCTCGCTTACGCCAAAAGCGAAGGTGTGAAGCTCGTCGACCTGAAGTTCGTGGACTTCGTCGGACAGTGGCAGCACAAGACTCACCCGCTGCACGAGTTCGACGAAGGCACGTTCACCGACGGCCTCGGCTTCGACGGCTCGTCGATCCGCGGCTGGAAGAGCATCGACAACAGCGACATGCTGCAGATCCCGGACCCGCGCACCGCGTTCGTCGACCCGTTCTGCGATCAGCCGACGCTCTCGCTGATCTGCAACGTCGTCGACCCGATCACGCGCGAAGCCTACGGCCGCGATCCGCGCCAGATCGCGCAGAAGGCTGCAAACTACCTGAAGCTGACCGGCATCGCGGACACCGCGTACATGGGTCCCGAGGCCGAGTTCTTCATCCTCGACGACGTGCGTTACTCGACGAATCAGCACTCGAGTTACTACTACGTCGACTCCGTCGAGGGGAAGTGGAACAGCGGCAAGGACGAGGGTCCAAACCTCGGTAACAAGCCGCGCTACAAGGAAGGCTACTTCCCGGTTCCGCCGATCGATACGCAGCAAGACATTCGCAGCGAGATGGTGCTGCAGATGGAAGAGCTCGGGATCGTCGTCGAGACTCACCACCACGAAGTGGCGACCGCGGGCCAGGCCGAGATCGACATGCGCTTCGCGCCGATCGTCGACATGGCCGACCAGCTCATGGTCTACAAGTACGTCTGCAAGAACGTGGCGAAGCGCGCCGGCAAGGTCGTCACGTTCATGCCCAAGCCGCTCTTCGGCGACAACGGCTCGGGCATGCACACGCACCAGTCACTCTGGAAGGACGGGAAGCCGCTGTTCGCGGGCAACGAGTACGCCGGCCTCTCGAAGATGTGTCTGTACTACATCGGCGGCATCCTGAAGCACGCGAAGGCGATCGCCGCGTTCTCGAACCCGACCACGAACTCGTACAAGCGACTCGTGCCGGGCTTCGAAGCGCCGGTGAACCTGGCTTACTCGAGCCGCAATCGCTCGGCGTCGATCCGCATCCCGATGTACTCGGCGAGCCCGAAGGCGAAGCGCATCGAAGTGCGTTTCCCGGATCCGACCTGCAATCCGTATCTCGCGTTCTCCGCGATGCTGCTGGCCGGTCTCGACGGAATCGAGAACAAGCTCGATCCGGGCGAACCGCTCGACAAGAACATCTACGCGCTCTCGAAGACCGAGCTCGCGAAGGTGCCGACCATGCCGGGCAGCCTCGACGAGGCGCTCTTGAACCTGGAAGAGGATCACGACTTCCTGCTCAAGGGGGACGTGTTCACCCAGGACTGCATCGAGGCGTGGATCGACTACAAGCGCGAAGCCGAAATCGCGCCGATGGCGCTCCGTCCGCACCCGCACGAGTTCGAGCTGTATTTCGACATGTGAGTCACGAGGGCCGGGAGCGCGAGCTCCCGGCCCTCGGTCTCTCGCAAAGCGCACGGTCTTCGTCACGGTGCGCAGCTCTCTCTTCGCGGGGCCCCGGCCCGACGACGATCGTATCGCCGTCGACCGCATTCGCGATCGCCTGTGAGATCGAGCGACAGGGCGCGCTCGCAGTGCCGCAGGTACCGCTGTCGGTGCCGGAACTTGCCGTCGCGAGCGTGCGCGCCCAGCCCGATGCGGCAGCGCAGACGCACAGAAAGAAAACCAGTTTCGCTGCCCTGCACGCGCCCGCGCGGTGACTCAGCCGAGAACGTCGCGCATCGCGTACAGGCCGGGGGCGCGGCCGATGAGCCAGCGCGCGGCACGCAAGGCACCGGCGGCGAAGTTGTCGCGCGAGAGCGCGCGGTGGGCGAGCTCGATCCGCTCGCCGGCGCCTGCGAAGTACACGGTGTGCTCGCCGACCGAGTCACCCACGCGTAGGGACTGGAGGCCGATGGCCTTGGGATCTCGCTTCCCGGTCTGCCCCTCGCGTGCGTACACCGCGACGTGTTGCAGCTCTTGGCCGCGCACCGTTGCGGCTACGCGCGCCAGCGCGATCGCCGTGCCGCTCGGCGCGTCCACCTTCTGGTCGTGGTGCATCTCGAGCACGTCGATCTCGTAGCCTTCGAGGCGACGCGCCGCCTCGGCCACGAGGTCGTGCAGGACGGCCATGCCCATCGAGAAATTCGCCGCGCGCACGATCGCGAGCCGCCTCGCCGCGCGCGCGATGCGCGTGTCAGCGTCGGCGTCGAGTCCGGTCGTGCCGATTACGACGGGCAGACCGCGCGCCTCGGCGGCATCGAGCAGCGCCAAGGTCGACGCGGGGCTCGAGAAGTCGATCGCGACGTCGGCCTGCGCGCACGCGGCCTGGGGGTCCGAGCCGAGCTTCACGCCGGCCGCGACCTCGGAGCCCTGACGCGCGTGCGCCGCGTGCTCGAGCGCCGCGCCCAAGCGCAGATCCGGCGCCGCGGCGATGGCGCGCAGCAGGCTTTCGCCCATGCGCCCCGCCGCGCCGACGACGAGCACGCGAGTCATGCGCGCGGCAGCTCGGCGAGCGCCGCCTCGAGGCGGTCGCGATTCGCCTTCGAGATCTCGGTCAGCGGGAGCCGCAAGGTCGGGGACGGAATGCGCCCCAGGATGGCGAGCGCCGTCTTCACCGGAATCGGATTCGACTCGATGAAGAGCGCCTGAGTCAGCGGCAAGAGCTCGTAGTGAAGCTGGCGCGCGCGCGCGTGATTCCCGGCCGCGTACGCGCGCGTGAGCTCCGCGGCGGCCGCCGGCGCGACGTTCGCCAGCGTCGAGATCGCCCCGCGCGCGCCGATCGCGAGCATCGGCAGAGTGACCGCGTCGTCGCCAGAGAGCACCGCGAAGCTCGGCGCCGCTTGCGCGATCGTCTCCGAAGTCGCGACGAAATCGCCGCCGCACTCCTTCAGCCCCGCGACGCCCGCGACGCGCGAGAGCCGCGCGCTCGTCTCTGACTCGATGCGCGAGCCGGTGCGACCGGGGATGTTGTAGATCACGATCGGCAGGCGCGTCTCGAGCGCGACCGCGCGGTAGTGCTGGAAGATCCCTTCCTGCGTCGGCTTGTTGTAGTACGGCGAGATGAGGAGCGCGCCGTCCGCGCCCGCGGAGCGCGCGGCGGCCGTGAGCTCGATCGCCTCGCGCGTCGAGTTCGAGCCTGCGCCCGCGATCACGGGCACGCGCTTGTTCGCGACCTCGACCACGTGCCGGACCGTGCGCACGTGCTCTTCGTGCGAGAGCGTCGCCGCTTCGCCAGTGCTGCCGCACGGCACGAGTCCGTCGACGCCGCTCGCGATCTGCCATTCGCAGAGCTTGGCGAGTGAGTCGAGATCGAGTGAGCCGTCCGAGCGGAACGGAGTCACGAGGGCGGTATAGGTGCCGGCGAGGGTCAGGGCCATGCGAGCTCTCCGTCGAAGACATGGGCCGCGGGACCGGTCATGTAGACCGGTCCGTCATCGGCCGGCCAGCGAATGTGAAGTATGCCTCCGCGCAGGCGAATCGCGACCTCGCGCGCGGAGCGCCCCGAAAGCACGCCGGCGACCGCCGCCGCGCACGCGCCGCTGCCGCAGGCGAGTGTCTCGCCCGAGCCGCGCTCCCAGGTGCGCTGCACGAGCTCGTGCGCCGAGACGACGCCCACGAACTCCACGTTCACGCGCTCCGGGAACATTGGGTGGTGCTCGATACGCGGCCCGAGGCGCGCCACCGGGAAATCCTCGGGATCGTCGACGAACACCACGCAGTGTGGGTTGCCCATCGACAGAGACGTGACCGAGAGGCGCTCGCCGTCGACGTCCAGCGGCACGTCGACGAGCGGCGTCTTGCCGCTGAGTCGCGTCGGGATCTTCTCCGGCTCGAGCACGGGGCGAGTCATCTCGACCTCGATCTCGTCGCCGCCGACGAAGCGCGGCGTGACGACACCGGCCAGTGTCTCTACGCGGATCCGGTCCGCGGTGGAGAGCCCTTTGTCGCGCAAGTACTTCGCGAACGCGCGGATGCCGTTCGCGCACATCTCGGCCGAGCTGCCGTCCGCGTTGCGGATCGCCATGGCGAAGTCCGCCTCGCGCGACGGGCGCACGAGCAGGAGCTGATCGCCGCCGATCCCGAAGCGGCGGTCGAGCGCGAAGCGCGCGAATGCGGCCCAGTCGGAGACCGGATCGCCCGCCAGGCAGTCGACGACCACGAGGTCGTTCCCCGCGCCGTGCATCTTCGCGAACGGAATCGTGCGCGCCGCGCTCACGGCTTCGCCTCGGTCGGGACCGCGTTCGGATCATTACACTGCTCGGTGTCAGACGTCGCCGGCGCCGTCCCCAGCGATCCCGGCGCCGCCTTCGGCCCGCCGGGGGGCGCGGTCTCCGGTCCGACCGGTGCTGGCGCCGCCTTCGGCGCGCCGGGCGCCGCGGTCGGCGGCGTGCGCACGGGCGGCCCGTATTTCCCGCAGGCCGCGAGCGCCAGCGCCGCGGCGAGCGCGCAAGCCAGGAGCCGCATCACGAGTCACCTTTCGCGAGCTCGGCGCGCGTGCGCGCAAGATCCGCGCGGGCGGCGTCGAGCGCAGCGTGTACCTGCGCGCGCGACGGCGCGCCGGGCGCGCGGCGCGCTTCGAGTGAGCGCTCGGCGCGAAAGAACTCCGCCGGCACGACGTCGAGCTCGGGATGGAACGAGCGCAGCGTCTCGGCCGAGAGCTCGGCGAGCGTCACGCCATCCGCGAGCGCGCGCGCCACCACGCGACCGACGACGCCGTGCGCCTCGCGAAACGGGACGCCGCGCAGCACCAGGTGATCGGCGAGATCGGTCGCGATCAGCATCGGATCCGCCGCCGCGCGCGCCATCGCCGCCGCGTTCACGGAGAGACTCGCGATTACGCCGGCGAGCACCCCGAGACAGTCGCGCGCGGTCTCGACCGCGTCGATCACGGGCTCTTTGTCCTCTTGCATGTCGCGGTTGTACGAGAGCGGCAGGCCCTTCAGGGTCACCAGCAGACTCACTAGATCGCCGATCACGCGCCCCGTCTTCCCGCGCACGAGCTCCGCGGCGTCGGGGTTCTTCTTCTGCGGCATCAGGCTCGAGCCGGTGGCGAACGCGTCGTCGAGCTCGACGAAGCCAAACTCCGACGAGCTCCACAGCACGAGCTCCTCGCAGATCCGCGAGAGATGCACCATCAGAATCGCGAGCGCGCTCATGACTTCGAGCGCCGCGTCGCGCGACGAGACGGCGTCGAGGCTGTTCCGCGCGGGTCCATCGAAGCCGAGCTCGCGCGCCGTGCTCTCGCGATCGATCGGCAGCGTGCTGCCCGCGAGCGCGCCCGCGCCCAGCGGCGAACGCGACATGCGGCGGCGCGCGTCGGCCAGGCGTCCATCGTCGCGCGCGAGCGCCTCTTGGTGCGCGAGCCAGTGGTGGGCGAGCCGCATCGGCTGCGCGCGCTGCAGATGGGTGTAGCCAGGCAGCACGACGTCGACCTCGCGCGCAGCGCGCTCGAGCAGGGCGCCGCGCAGCTCGGCGAGCGCGGCGCGCAGCTCGAGTGAGTGCGCGCGCAGCCAGAGCAGGAAGTCGGTCGCGATCTGATCGTTGCGGCTGCGCCCAGTGTGCAGCTTCCCGGCCAGCGGCCCGACGATCTCGAACAGGCGCCGCTCGACGTTCGTGTGCACGTCCTCGAGCGCGGGATCGAGCGCGAGGCTGCCGCTCTCGAGCTCGTGCGCGACTTGCTCGAGCCCCTTTACCAGCTGCTCGGCCTCGCCCGCCGCGAGAATCCCCTGGCGACCCAGCATGCGCGCGTGCGCGATGCTGCCGCGCACGTCCTCGCGGAACAGCACGCCGTCGACGTGCACGGACGACGAGAAGCGCTCCATGCGCGCGTCGGTCGGCTTCGCGAAGCGTCCGCCCCAGGTCTTCTCGGCCGGGGAGCGCGAACCGGATTTGGGCTTCTTGGCGTCGGTCATGGCGAACCTCGGGGCGGTCGAGAATGCCGGTGGGCTGGGGGTGCCGCAAGGACCCGTCACACCTACCCTACCCGGGTGCTGAACGCTTGGCTGCGCAATCCGACGGCAAGAATCGCGCTGCTGGTCGCGATCCTGCTCGGGCTCACGGGAGTCTGGGCGGCGCGCGCCGTCTCGCAGCTGGACGAGCGCGTCGAGGCGCGCTTTCGCGGCCAGCTCTTCGCGGTGCCGTCGCGAGTGTACGCGCGGCCGGTCTCGCTTCGCGCCGGGCTCGACGTGCAACGCATCCGCCTGCGCGCGCGGCTGGAGCGCATGGGCTACGTGGCGGCGGTCGGCGCCGCGCCGCATCTGCGGCCGGGTGAGTTCGCCGTGCGCCCCGGCACCTTCGACATCTTCCGGCGCCCGTCGCGCCTGCCGAACCGCTACACGCCGGAACAGCTGATCCACCTGCGCCTCGACGGCTCGCGCATCACGGCCGTGCGCGACGGCAACGACGAGCTCGCGAGCGCGGCCGAGCTAGAGCCAGAGGTCATCGCGCAGTTTCACGGCGTGGAGCGCGCGGACCGCAAGCTGGTCGCCCTCGGCGACGTTCCGCCGCTCTTGATCGACGCGATCATCGCGATCGAAGACCAGTCGTTCTACGAGCACCACGGCATCCAGGTGTGGCGCATCGCGGGTGCGTTCGTCGCGAATTTGCGCGCGGGGAAGGTCGTTCAGGGCGGCAGCACGCTGACTCAGCAGCTGGTGAAGAACTTCTATCTCACGCGCGAGCGCACGTTCGTGCGCAAGCTCACCGAAGTCGCCATGGCTCTCTTGCTCGAGCGCAATCACACCAAGCAGGAGATTCTCGAGGCCTATCTCAACGAAGTGTACATGGGGCAGCGCGGCTCGATCGCGATTCACGGCGTCGGCGAAGCGGCGAGTCTCTACTTCGGAAAGCCCGTGAACGAGCTGACCTTGTCCGAGGCCGCGCTGCTCGCGGGCCTGATCAAGGGACCGAACCTGTACTCGCCGTATCGCAGCCCCGAGCTCGCGCGCAAGCGCCGCGATCTCGTGCTGAAGGAGCTGCGCGATCAGGACAAGATCGAGCGCGACGCGTACGAGAGCGCGCTGGTCGCGGACCTCGGCGTGCGCGACGTGCTCACCGACGAGAACCTCGCCCCGTACTACGTCGAGGAGCTGCGCGAAGAGCTCTCGGAGCGCTACGGCGAGGAGATCCTGCAGGGCGCCGGCATGTCGGTGTACTCGACCTTGGACGCCGAGCTGCAGCGCGCGGCGAACGACGCCGTGACTCGCCAGCTCGCCAAGCTCGAGAAGGACTTCCCCGTGCTGCGCCGCAAGGACTCGCCGCTGCAGGCCGCGGTGGTTGCGCTCGCGCCGAAGACCGGCGAGATCCTCGCGCTCGTCGGCGGCCGAGACTACGGCAAGAGTCAGTTCAATCGCGCCACGCAGGCGCACCGCCAGCCGGGCAGCGTGTTCAAGCCGATCGTGCTGCTCACCGCCGTGGGCCGCGGCGCGGGGACACCGGCGTTCACCTTGGTGTCGAAGCTCGAGGACGAGCCGCTCTCTTACTCGCAGCCGACGGGTGTCTGGGAGCCGGTGAACTACGACGGCGAGTACCGCGGCGTGGTCACCGTGCGTCAGGCGATCGAGCAGTCACTGAACGTGCCGGTCGCGCGGCTCGGCATCGCCGTCGGCCCGGACAAAATCATCGCGACCGCGCGCGCGCTGGGCATCCAGAGCCCGCTCTTGCCGGTGCCGAGCGTGGCGCTCGGCGCGTTCGAAGTCACGGTGCTCGAGGCGGCGCGCGCGTATGCGGTGTTGGCTTCCGCCGGGCTGCGGACCGACCTGCGCTCCTACACACAGGTGGTTCAGGTCGACGGGCGTGTGCTCGAGCAGCGCACGCTCGACTCGACGCGCGCCTTCGATCCGGCCGACGTGTATCTCGTGACTTCCGCGCTGCAGGGCGTGGTCGATCGCGGCACCGGCGCGCCGCTGCGCCGCCTCGGCTTCCGCGGCGACATCGCGGGCAAGACCGGCACCAGCAGTGACTACCGCGACGCCTGGTTCATCGGCTACACGCCCGAGATCGTGATCGCGGTCTGGGTCGGCTTCGACGACGGCGCCAGCGTGAAAGTCACTGGTGCGACCGCGGCGCTGCCGATCTTTGCCGACGTGCTCGAGGTCGCGCGCGGCAAGGCCGAGGCCGAGGAGTTCAGCGTGCCGACCGGCGTCGAGCTCGTGGACGTGGATCCGGAGTCGGGCCTGCGCGCGGGCTTCGGCTGCTCCGGCGCGCCCGAGGCCTTTCTGCGCGGCACGGCGCCCGTCGAGAGCTGCGGGATCTTCGACTTCGCCAAGCGCCCCCCGAAAACCGACAACGAGGAATCGGAGTCGAAACCGAGTACGAACGTCTTCCAGCGCCTGTTCGGTTGGTTGAGGCGCTAGGCTGTGTTAGAGAGGCGCGCATGAGCCCGAAGCTCCGGACCCTCGTCATCCTGATCGCGGTGATCGTGCCGCTCGACCAGCTCACCAAGTACCTGGTGGTCTCGAACGTCGAGCAGGGCGGGTACATGGTGCCGTTCGCGGCGCTCGAGGGCTTCTTCCGCATCACGCACTCGCGCAATCCCGGCGCGGCGCTCGGCCTCGCGCAGAACGTGCACGTCTACTTCTTCGTCGCGCTCACCTTGGTGGCGCTCGGTCTGATCGGGTCGTTCTTCCGCCGCATCGAGGCCGGGGACCGACTCTCCGCGGTGTCGCTGGGCCTGATCGTCTCGGGCGCGCTCGGCAACGTGCTCGACCGTATCACGCGTGGCGAGGTGATCGACTTTCTGCAGTTCAACTTGGGGCTGTTCATCTTCCCCGACTTCAACGTCGCCGACAGCGCGATCGTGATCGGCGTGGCGCTCCTCCTGCTCGACGTGGTGACTCAAGAAACCGAGGGCAGCACGGCGGCGAAGGGCGCGCCCAAGGAGCGCGACGGCTGAGCGCGCGGGTCGTCGCGTACGTCGCTCCGCGCGCTGCGCGCGCGTACGTCGGTATCGGCGCGAATCTCGGCCGGCCCGCGGCGCAGGTGCGGGCCGCGATCGCCGAGCTCGAGAAATGGGGCCCCCTGCGCGCGTCGTCGCTGTGGCGCAGCGAGCCGCTCGGCGGCGACCCGGGGCAGCCGTGGTACGTGAATGCGGTCGTCGAGCTCGAGCTCGAAGGCGATCCGTTCGCGTGTCTGGCGCGCCTGCGCGCGCTCGAGCGCGCGGCGGGACGCCCGGATCTGCGGCCCCGCAACGCGCCGCGCGTGCTCGACCTCGACCTCTTGCTCTTCGGCCGCGCCGTCGTGCAGACGGCGGAGCTCACGCTGCCGCACCCGGGCCTCGGCCAGCGGCGCTTCGTGCTCGCGCCGCTCGCGGAGCTCGCGCCGGCACTCGTGCCCCCGGGAGAAACGCGCAGTGTTGCCGAGCTCTTGCGGGACCTTGACGATCCCCTGCGAGTCGAGAACCTTGGCCCGAGAACGGAGGCCGTGCCATGAAGTTCTTTCTCGACACCGCCAGCGTCGACGACATCCGCGAGGGCGTCGCGCTCGGGCTCTGCGACGGAGTCACGACCAATCCCACGCTGCTCTCGAAAGAGAAGGGCGACCCGCGCGAAGTCGTTCGCCAGATCACCAAGATCTGCGACGGGCCGATCAGCGCCGAGGTCATCTCACTCGACTCGGAAGGCATGGTTCGCGAGGGCTTGGAGTGGCGCAAAGTCGCCTCGAACATCGTCGTGAAGATCCCCATGACGACCGAGGGCCTGAAGGCGATCCGCATCCTCTCGAGTCAGGAGATCCCCACCAACTGCACGCTCGTGTTCACGCCGGTCCAGGCACTCATGGCCGCGAAGGCGGGCGCGACGATAGTCTCGCCGTTCGTCGGCCGGCTCGACGACATCCAACCCGATTCGGGCATGCAGGTGATCGCGCAGATCGTCGAGATCTTCGAGAACTACGACATCGCGACCGAGGTCCTGGTCGCGAGCGTGCGCAGCCTGACTCACGTGCTCGAATCCGCGCGCCTCGGCGCGGACATCGCGACCATGCCGCCGAGCGTGCTGTTCTCGCTCGCCAAGCACCCACTCACCGACAAGGGCATCGCGCAGTTCCTGGCGGACTGGGAGAAGGTCAAGAATCGGTCTTAGCGGGGCACCGGCTTGCGCTCCGCGACTGCGTCTGCCTGCGCGGTCCGCTAGGCGTGGTATTCTCGCTGCCCCTCTTGGGATAGGACCGTCGTTTGACCACCAAGCAAGAAGCGCTCGACTACCACCGCAACGGACGCCCCGGCAAGATCCAGGTCGTCCCGACCAAGAGCGTTCAGACCGCACACGACCTGTCGCTGGCCTACACCCCAGGGGTCGCCGCGCCCTGCCTCGAGATCCAGAAGAACCCTGAGGATGCGTACGCGTACACCTCGCGCGGGAACCTGGTTGGCGTGGTCACGAACGGCACCGCGGTGCTCGGCTTGGGCAACATCGGGGCGCTTGCGGGGAAGCCCGTGATGGAGGGCAAAGGCGTTCTCTTCAAGCGCTTCGCGGGCATCGACGTATTCGACATCGAGCTCGCGACCGAAGATCCCGAGCTCGTGATCCAAACGGTGAAGCTCTTGGAGCCGACCTTCGGCGGGATCAACCTCGAGGACATCCGCGCGCCGGAGTGTTTCGAGATCGAAGAGCGGCTGATTCGGGAGATGGACATCCCCGTCTTCCACGACGATCAGCACGGCACCGCGATCATCAGCGGCGCGGCGTTCCTGAACGCGCTTCTGCTCACGAATCGGCGCATCTCCGAGGTGCGCGTCGTCGTCGGGGGCGCGGGCGCCGCCGGGATCGCCTGCGCGGACCTGTACGTACACCTCGGTGTGTTGCCCGAGAACGTGCTGATGAGTGACTCGAAGGGCGTCCTCTACGAGGGGCGCAGCGACGGCATGAACAAGTACAAGGCGCGCTACGCGCGCAAGACCAAGGCGCGCACGCTCGCGGACGCGCTGCGCGGCGCGGACGTCTTCGTCGGGGTCTCGTCGGCGGGCACGGTGACTTCCGAGATGGTCGCGGCGATGGCGCCCAAGCCGATCATCTTCGCGATGGCGAACCCGGATCCGGAAATCACGCCGGCCGAGGTCGCGGCCGTGCGCGGCGACGCGATCATGGCGACGGGCCGCTCGGACTACGCGAATCAGGTCAACAACGTGCTTGGCTTCCCGTTCATCTTCCGCGGCGCGCTCGACGTGCGGGCGAGCAAGATCAACATGGAGATGAAGCTCGCGGCGGTGAACGCGCTTGCGGAGCTGGCGCGCCTGGGAGAGGTCGGCCTTCCCCAGGCGGTGCGCCACGCGTACCCGACCGAGCGCTTCGACTTCGGTCCGACCTACATCATCCCCAAGCCGTTCGACCCGCGCGTGCTGATCCACGAGTCGATGGCGGTGGCCAAGGCGGCGATGGATAGCGGCGTCGCGCGCCTGCCGGTGAATTTGGAAGACTACCGGCGCTCACTCGAGGCACGGCTCGAGGAGATCGCGGCGCTGTAGCCAGGCTCCGTGCAACCGCCGCCGGAGAACCAGCGCATGGAGAACGAGACGCCGGAGTTCGTGCTCCGAAATCCGCTCGCGAAGCGAGTGCCCGCCAAGCAGACGGAGACACTGCATCCGTCCGCCGCGTTCTACGAGGAGTCGATCGAGCGCGGCCTCGAGCTGCTCGAGCGGCCCAAGCGCGGCGGCGGCCTCGCGCGCGTGCGCGTGCAGCACGCGAAGAACCGCATGACGGTCTTCGAGCGCCTGAAGGTGCTCACCTCGCAAGAGCCCAACCTCATGTGGCAGAACTGGGGCAAGGGGCTCGACGGCGCGTCGATCGTGACTGGCATCCTGTCGATCGCGGGCCGCGACGTCGCCGTGTACGGTCACGACTTCACCTTGCGCGCGGGCTCGATGGACGCGACCAACGGCGCGAAGCTCGCGCGGCTCATTTATCTGGCGGCGGAGCGCGGCATACCGCTCGTCGGCATGAATGACTCGGCCGGCGCGTTCGTGCCCGCCGGCGTCGGAGGGCTCGACGGCTACAGCGAGGCGTTCACCGCGCTGCGCCGCATTTCCGGCCTCGTGCCCTGCATCAGCCTGATGTTCGGTTACAACGCGGGCGGCGGCGCGTATCTGCCGCGCCAGGGCTCGTTCATGATCCAGTGCGCGGATACGTTCATCGGACTCACTGGCCCAGGTGTGGTGAAGTCGGCGATGGGCGAGGACGTCACCGCCGACGCGCTCGGCGGCCCCGGCGTGCACGGCTTGAACGGCGTCTGCGATCTCACGACCACCGACGAGGTCGGCTCACTGCGCACCGCGCTCCGCCTGCTCTCGTATCTGCCGAACAACAACCGCGAGCTCGCGCCGTTCGCGCCGACCA
>JBGQIB010000137.1:0-12834 GCA_041498295.1 bacterium
CTCGAGCTTCGCGACCCTGCAGCAGTTCGGCTATCTGACCGCGATCACGATGGTGCTGTGTCTGGCAACGGACGTGTTCATGCTGCCCGCGCTGGTCGTGCGCTTCCAGCAACTCGTGCAGCCACGAGCATCGCAGATCGCGGAGGCGCTCGCGGAGCGCACGGAGCGCGCGTCCGGAGACGCCGCGTAAGTTACTTGTCGACCGCGTCCTTCGCTGCGTCCTTGGCGTCGTCGACGGCCTCGCCCATCTTCCGGCCGGCCTTCTCCACCGCACCCTCGCCCGGGTGAGTCATCTTGTCGACGGTCTCGTCGATCTTCTCGCCCGCTTTCTGGGCGGTGCCCTT
The DNA here is from genome assembly GCA_041498295.1 of bacterium. GTDB lineage: Bacteria > Myxococcota_A > UBA9160 > SZUA-336 > SZUA-336 > VGRW01. The sequence goes on from JBGQIB010000137.1 coordinate 345, forward strand.
GTCGGGACAAGCCGTGGTGCCGAGCGCGAGACTCACGATGGCGATGGCAAGTGCGGTCCGTCGCATGGTCGTCTCCTAGCGGCGCAGCGTGAGCTGCAGGGTTGAGAAGTGGCGATCGAAGAGGGCGACGTTCGCGTCGAGCTTGTCGACGAGAATCGTCGTCGAGGTCTTTTCCTTCAGGTTAGACATGGTCGACTCGGTCGCGATCCACGTCCCCGAAAAGTCGTGCACGCTCGATGCGACCGCGCGCATCTCGCGCAGGGCGACGCCGTTCGAGTCGCGGTAGATCGTGCGCAGCGGCACGTAGTGCTGCTTGTCGAGCCAGGTGCGCGCGGTCTTGTACGCCGAGTCGACGAACGGCTTCGCCGTCACCTCGATCACGTACACGGGCACACCGTCGACCTCTTCGTCGGGCAGGCGCACGTAGTCGGCGTCCTCGACGTTCTTCCAGGCGATGTCGTCGAACGTGTAGTCCGTCCCCATGACTCCGACCCCGCGCAGCTGCACGCGGCGCACGCGGCCCGTCGCCGGCGACCAGACGAACTGATCGTTGGAGCGGTCTTCGTTCACCACCATGAGAAAGCCGGTCTGCCGCATGTCCTGCGGATCCTCGAACTTCACGAGCGTCTTCGCGAGCACGCCGTCGACCGCCTTCTTGTCCTTGTCGCGGTAGTCCTTCCAGCGCACCCAGAAGCGCGAGCGCTGTTCGTTCCCGCCGGGATCGCGTGAGATCACCGTCTGGTACTGGACCGCGGAGTGCAGCCGGTTGTCGAGGAAGCGGTCGAAAATTTGCCGTCCGGTCAGCGAGCCGCCCGCGGGCAGAGCGTCCTCGATTTCCTCCTGCTCGGGCAGCGCCACGGCCTGCGCCGCATGCGCGACGTGCAGCGTCGACGCACATGCAAACGCGGCGACGAGGAGGGCGAGGCTGCGAGCTGTCATTGGCCGCCATGTATGGCGGAAGCACGGGCCGAGAGTCAACTCGCGTATGCTGCGCCGGTGAGCGACGAGCAGACGATTCGGGGTGCCTACGACGGCTCGAGCGTCGCGTTCCGCGCGCTCGAGGCGTGGGGCTGGGGGGAGCTGGTGAACCTCGGCTACTACCCGCTCGCGGCGCTGCCCGGGCTCGTCTTCGGCATGGCTCCGTTCCAGCGCCGCTTGGTCGCGCGCGCTCTCGACTTACTGGCGCCCGCGCCGGGAGAGCGCGTGCTCGACGCGGGCTGCGGTCGCGGCGGCACGACCACGCGCATCGCGGCGCGCGGCGCCGACGTCGTCGGCCTCGACCTCCTGCCCGAGAACGTCGCCGAGGCGCAGATTCGCAACGGCAGTAACCCGCGCGTTCGCTTCGCCGTCGCGGACGTGACTCGGCTGCCCGCGGGCAGCGCCGACATCGACCTCGGCGACGGCTCGTTCGACGCAGTCCTGTGTCTCGAGGCCGCGTTTCACTTCGGCGCCAAGGGCCGGCGCGCGTTTCTCGAGGAGAGCTGGCGCCTGCTCCGGCCCGGCGGGCGACTCGCGCTCGTCGACTTCGCCTGGCGCGACGCGCGGCCCGAACGCATCGAGGAGCTCGATCCCAAGCGACTCGTACGCGACACGTGGCGCTTCTCGGAGTTCGAGCCGCTGGCGCGCTACCGCGCCGTCATGAGCGAGCTCGGCTTCCGCGAGCGCGCGTTCCGCGACTGGACCGGCCCGGTGATCGGTCGCTTCCAGCAGATCGCGACGTTCCTCGCGCGCACCGGCAACACGCGCGCGGGTCGAGCGCTGTGGTGCGCGGTTCGGCCGGGCCTCATGCGCATTCGCGCCGACGAGTGGTCGGAGCTCGTCGCGCTGATGCGCGCACACGGCGAGGTGCGGCGTGCTTCGTGCTACGTCGCGTTCCTGCTCGAAAAGCCTGCGTAGCGCCGCGCTCGCGCTCGTCGTCGCGTTCGCCGGCCCGTTCGTCGCGGGAGGCGCGCGCGCAGACGAGAGCTGGCGCGCGCTCTACCGCAACGACGGCGTCGGAGTAAGTGAGCGCGACGTCGCCGGTCACGCTCTGCCGGACTTCCGCGGCGAGGTCGAGATCGCCGCCGACGCCTACGAGATCCTGGCGGTGATCCTCGACGTGCCGGCGCAGACGAAGTGGATGTGGCAGTGCCGCGAGAGCCGCGTGCTCGCGCGGGAGAGCGAGTCGGCCGAGCTCGTATATCAGGTGCTCGACGCGCACTGGCCGGCCACGGACCGGGACGTCGTAGTTCGGAGTGAAGCGCGCGTCGTCGCGCCGGACCGACTCAGCGTGCGCTTCGTGAGTCGCGAAGACGCTTCGGCCCCGCCGGTCGCGGGGCTCGTGCGCATGCCGCACCTCGACGGCGAGTTCGAGCTCGTGGCGCTCGGTCCGACACACACGCGTGTCACCTACACGGTGGCCGCCGACCCGGGCGGCCGAGTGCCGCTCGCGCTCCTGCGCGAGAGCGTGCGCGAGTCGCCGTTCGACACGCTCGTGGGCTTGCGCCGTCGCGTGTCCGAGACGCGCGGTCGCTACGCGGACGTCGTCGCGATCTGGCGCGCTCGAGGCGCCGGCGCGCGATAGACTCGGCGCGGGAAAGATGCCCAAGCAGACGAACCTGCGCGCGCTCGCGGAGCGCTATCGGATCGACGACGGCGCGCGCTTCCACCTGCGCCAGGTGGACCCTGGCGACACCGCACACATCGAGTCGGCCGAGGAGGCGGCGAAGGGGCTCGCCGAAGGCCTCGACGCTCTGCGCGATCTGCAGCAGAAGCTCTACGCGCAGGATTGCTGGGCGCTGCTCGCGATGTTCCAGGGCATCGACGCCGCGGGAAAGGACAGCACGATCGCGCACGTGATGTCCGGCGTGAACCCGCAAGGCTGTCAGGTCTGGTCGTTCAAGCAGCCGTCGCACGAAGAACTCGATCACGACTTCCTGTGGCGCTCCTCGCGCTGTCTGCCGGAGCGCGGCCGGATCGGCATCTGGAATCGTTCGTACTACGAGGAAGTGCTCGTCGTGCGCGTGCACCCCGAGTTGCTCGAGGCAGAGCATCTGCCGCAGCCGCTCGTCGCCAAACGGATCTGGCGCGAGCGTTTCGAGGACATCGTCGCGCACGAGCGCTATCTGACTCGAAACGGCGTCTGCGTGGTGAAGTTCCTGCTCCACGTCTCGAAGCAGGAGCAGCGGCGCCGCTTCCTCGCGCGCCTCGAGGAACGCGACAAGAGCTGGAAGTTCGAGGCGGGCGACGTCGCGGAGCGCGCGCACTGGCGCGAGTATCAGAACGCCTTCGACGACATGGTGCGCCGTACCTCGACCGAGCACGCGCCGTGGTACGTCGTGCCCGCGGACCACAAGTGGTTCGCGCGCCTGGTGGTCGCCGCCGCGTTGGTCGAGACGCTGCGCGGTCTCGGTGTCGACTATCCGACGCCCGATCCCGCGCGCCGCCGCGAGCTCGCGAAAATCAAAGCCGCGCTCGAGCGCGTGAAGTGAGATCATGGGCGCGACGTGAGTGACTTCGTAGAGGGGAAGAAGCGATGAGCGTGTTCAGGGAGTTTCGCGATTTCATCAACCGGGGAAACGTGATGGACCTGGCCGTCGGAGTGATCATCGGCGCCGCGTTCGGAAAGATCGTCACGTCGATCGTGGGCGACGTGCTCATGCCGGGGATCGGGGTCGTGATGGGCGGGCTCAACTTCTCGACCCTTGCGCTGCAGATCGGCGGAACCGCGGAGGCGCCGGTGCTCCTGAAGTACGGGAACTTCCTCCAGACCGTGCTCGATTTCCTGATCGTCGCGTTCTGCGTGTTCATGCTGGTGCGCGCCGTGAACGCGATGCGAAAGCCGACGCCCGCGGCCGCGCCGCCAGCGCCGCCAGCGCAGGAAGTCCTGCTGACCGAGATTCGCGACCTGCTGCGCGCGCGCAGCTAGCGCGCAAGCGCAACGCAAGTCTCTCGCATTTCTCTCCCGGCGCGAGAACGGCTAGGATCGTGCGCTCACGAGGAGCCCCCCAAGCATGCGCTGGAGTCTTTGCGCCCTTCTGCTGTTGGTCTGCCCGGCGATCGCCGTCGCTGATCCGTCGGTCACGATCACCTCGCCTGCGAGCGGCGCCTTCACGAACAGCAATCTCGTGCGGGCGACGGTCACCGGCGGGGTAGGCCTCACGGTGACGATGAACGGCGTGACGGCAACGGTGGACGACCCCAATCACCCGGACAGCTTCTCTGCGCTCGTGCCGCTCGCGACTCAAGATCCTCTCATCTCGAGCAACAGTACGGTCATAGTCGCCGCGACGGACGACGTGGGGAGCGGCTCTGCGTCGGTCACATTCACCTTCGACGATCATGTCCCCGACGTGATCGCCGAGATCACGTCACCGCCCCTCGCCGATCCAAACGCGACGACGGGCTTCGCATCGCTGCGGATCGTAGGCGGGATGACCGACAACGATCCGAATGCGGCGCCGGTGCTTCGCGTGCGCGGATCTCTGCGAGCGCTCACTCCGAGCGCGGACGCGTTCAATCAGCGCATCCAGCTCGCGTCCGGCGCGAACACGATTCTTCTCAAGACGACCGACCGCGCGGGGAACGTCGGTTCGAAGGAGTTCCAAATCACGCGCACGATCGTGTGTCAGGACCCGAACTTCCCGATCAGCAGCACCACGTTTACGACTTACTCCGTCGATCGCAACGACGATCTTCCGGACGCGGATCTCAACGACGACGTGTGCGACGTACGCACGGACTTGCGGCCGGATCCCGCCGATCCCAACCACCCCCCGTTCACTCCACCCAGGCAAAAGTGCACGCTGCGCGCGGCGATCCAGACCGCGAATCACCACCTGGGCGACGACCAAATCCTCTTGAACAACAACGGGGTGATCGTGCTGCGGCACCAGGGCGCGGGCGAGGACGCGGCCGTGACCGGCGACCTCGACGTCACCGAGAACCTGCGCATCGTCGGCAACGGTCGTGACACCGCGATCATCGACGGGAGCAAGCTCGGCGACCGCGTGTTCGACGTGCATCCCAAACTTGGAGATCCCAACGAGGTACATCTGCAGCTCCTGCACCTGACGGTCGAGAACGGGCGCACGCCCAAGCCCGCCGATCCGAACGACACGGAAGGCGGCGGTTGCCTGCGCGTTCAAGGCGACCTGCGCACCAACAGCGTGGCGTTCCTGGGCTGCAAGTCCGATGGCTCGGGCGGCGCGGTACTGCTCGAGGACGCGAACACGACGGCGAACATGACCTGCTCGATCGTCGCGCGCAGTCAGTCCAAGAAGGACGGCGGCGCGATCGCGGTCGACGAGGCACAGCTCACCTTGCGCAACTCGACTCTGGCGCTGAACTCGGCGGGGCGCCGCGGCGGCGCAATCTCGGCGCTCGGGAGCGCGGACCCGAACGACGTCGTGCTCACGAACGTCACGATGAGTCAGAACAAAGCCAAGCTCGCGGGCGGCGCGCTGGACCTCGGCGCGGGCGCGACCGCCGCGATCAACAACTGCACCTTCGCCAACAACGGCGCGAAGGCCGGCAGCACGCTCTCTACGACGGACGACGGGCAGGCGACGATCTCCAACTCGATCCTCGGCGACGCGAAGCTCGCCTGCGACCCGAACTCGCCCGAGCTGGTTGACTCGATGGGCGGCAACGTCGACCGCGGCGAGACTTGCATCCTCGCCACGACGCACGGCGACCAACACGGCGTCGACCCGAAGCTCGACAAGCTTGCGACGAACGCCAACGGGCCGCCCACGCTGGGGCTGAGGATCGGCAGCCCGGCGATCGATCAAGGCGGCACGGGCCTCGTGACGTGCGAGCCACTCGACGCGCGCGACGTGGAGCGCGGCGATTGGCCGCGCGCCGACAACGCGCAGGGCAGCGAGACCAAATCGCCGCCGTTCTGCGACGTGGGCGCGCTCGAGCTCTTCGTGACGCCGCCGGACTAGCCGCGCGCAAGGATCTTCTCGAGCACCGGCAGCAGATGGCCGCGGAAGGCTTCGGGGTTCTCCGCCATCGGGAAGTGACCGAGGCCGCGCATCAGAACGAACTCCGCCCCGGGAATCTGGTCGGCGAGCGCGCGCGACAGCGCCGGCGTCGCGCTCCAGTCGTACTCGCCCGAGAGCACGTACACCGAAGTGCGTTGCGTGTCGATGGCGGCCGCTTCGCTCGTGAGGTCGTGCTCCTCCGCGTAGAATGCGAGGTCGCCGCGGAAGACTCCGGGCGCCCCCTGGGCGTAGCCCCAGCCAACTTCGCGGCGCCGCACTTCGGGGCTCGTGGGACTGGTGAGTCCGACCATCAGCGCCGCCTTCATCTCGTTCGAGACGCGCGGGTGATCGAGCCACTCGAGCCCGACCGCCGGCGTGCGCGACGCCGCTTCGACGCCGATCACCGCGCGGCACAGGCCGGGGCGGAAGCGCGCGAGGTCGACGGCGATGTGGCCGCCCATCGAGCAACCCATGAACACCGGGCGCTCGAGCACCAGCTCGCTCGCAAAGCGCTCGATGAACTCGAGGAAGAAGGCGAGCGTGAGTCGATACGGCTGCTCCCACCAGCGCACGGCGTCGGGCGGGAGTGACTTGCCGTGATACGGAAGGTCCCACGCGATCACGCGGAAGCGCTCCGTGAGCCACGGGTCCTCGAGCAGGTGGCGCCACTGCCGGCCATCCGAGCCGGCGGTGTGTTGCAGCAGGAGCGGAACGCCCCGGCCCGCTTCCTCGAAGTACACGCGGTACGCGGCGCCCTCCACGTCGACGTGCAGGTAGCGCCCAGTGACTCCGTCGAGGCGAGGGCTCATCGCTGCGCCTCGCGCAGGAGCTCGATGACGCGCCGGATCGCCGGGTAGTAGGCGTACAGCGTCTCGAAGTCGCCACCGAGTGACACCGGATGGTGGAGGGCGGCGCCGAACACGTCCTGATAGAACGGCGCCGGGACCGGCGCGAGCAGCTTCTCCCACTCGGCGGGCTCGGCCGCGATCTCGACGTCGCGCGCGCCGGCGGGCGCGCCACTCGGCTCGACGCGCGGCGCGCGTCCCGGCTCGAAGCAGAGCGCGACGCGCGCGGAGCCCGCGGCGAAGTGCAGCGCGCCATGCCAGAAGCGCGCGGCCAGCGCGAGCTCGCGGTCCGCGGCGAAACGGTCGGCGAGCGCGGCGAAATCGGGGGGCGACATCGCGCGAGCTTACCACGCGCGCCCCGCGCTCCCGCGCGCGCAGTATGATGGCGAGATGGACGGGCCGAGCGCTTCGGGTCCGATGATCTCCGCGGACGGTCACATCGACTTTCCTCTCCTGCCCGACAACCTGTGGCGTGATGGCGCGCCCGCCGCGCTGCGCGAACGCATGCCGCGCGTCGTCGATTCGCCGCACGGACGCACCTGGATTTCGTATCAGGGCGCGCCGCTCGGTCTCGTCGGTGGCATGGGCTCCGCCGGGCGGCCGTACGTTCCGGGCGAGATCCACCGCTCTGATCGCATGGCCGAGCACGGGCTATATCGCGATCAGGCGCGCGGAGTCATGCGGCCCGCGATTCCCGAGCTGCGCGTGCGCGACCAGGAGCTCGACGGCGTGTCCGGCGAAGTCGTGTACGGAATACTCGGCGCGGCTAGCCGGCTCGCCGATCCCGAAGTGACTGACTGCGTGACTCACACATACAACGGCTGGCTCGCCGAGTTCTGCCGCAAGGCGCCGGGCCGCTTCGCGGGCATCGGCTGTCTGTCGTCGGCGCAGACGGAGAGCGCGGCGCTCGAGCTGCGGCGCTGCGCGGAGCTCGGACTCGGCGGCGCGGAGCTCGGTATGTCGCATGACATGCTTCCGCTCTGGCATCCGTCGTGGGAGCCCATCTGGCGCGCGTCCGACGACACCGGCCTGCCGGTGCACATCCACACGATCGGCCCGCGCGCGGACGCGCGTTTCATGAGCGACCCGAAGCACTACCGACCGTGGCTCGCGACGCACATGACCGCGTTCCAGATTCCGATGCTGGCGGTCTGCGCCGCCGTGATTTTCGGCGGCGCGCTCGAGCGCTACCCGAACCTGAAGGTCGTGATCGGCGAAGCGGGCATCGGTTGGCTGCCGTACGCGCTCGAGCGCTTCGACTACGAGTGGGAGGATCAGTTCCGCGATCTGATCCCGCGTCCGCCGTCGGAGTATTGGCGCCGCCAGATGTACGCGACGTTCCAGATCGATCGGACGGGACTCGAAAATCTCGCGCGCATCGGCGTGGAAACGGTGATGTGGGGCTCGGACTTCCCGCACCCCGACGGCACCTGGCCTGACTCGCGCGAAATCCTGCGGCCGCAGCTCGATGGAATCGCACCGAGCGATCAGCGAAAAATCTTGTTCGAAAACGCCGCGCGCCTTTACCGCTTCCCGCTCGCGGGGTAGCCTGCCGGCATGAACATTCGCCGCACCACTCACTCGACTCGTCATGTGATCGCCGTCACGCTCGTGTGTGCATCGACGCTGCTCGGCACGACCGGCTGCTTCGGCAGCTTCTGGACCCTGCAGCGCCTCTACCACTGGAACACGACGGTCGAAGAAAACAAGTTCGCCCGCTGGGGGATCTTCATGGCGACGATCATCGTCCCGGTTTATCCGAGCGCGACGATCTTCGACCTGGTCTTCACGAACACCGTCGAGTTCTGGACCGGGCACAATCCGATGGCCGCGAACGCGGGTACGACGCGGACCATCCACACCGAGGACGGCGAAGACGTGAGCATGCGCCTGCGCGACGACGGCGCGGTCGACGTGGCAATCCGCGCGCCGTCGAAGCCAGATCTGTACCTGGTGGTGCGGAACGAAGGCGACTCAGTCGCGGCCTACGACGATCGGGGCCGGCTCGTTGCGCGAGGAGTCGAAGTGCTCGAGGCCGCGCGCTAGAGCGTCGTCTCGCCGCGCGCTCCGGCCGATGAGTGACTCGGGCCTGCACTACGACGCGAGCTTCGCATCCGCGCTCGACCGCGAAGAGATCGCGGCGTGGCTCGCGTCCATTCTTCCGCTTTGGGAAGGCCGCTTCACGGAAGCGCGCGCGGCCACGGCCGGCGGACAGCGCAGGCTACTCCGCCCGGTGTACTGGCTCGGCGGTTGGCAGTTCGCGTGTCTCGACTACTACCGCCCGCCGCAGGGCATGCGCGATCGCTGCGTCGCCGCAGAGCCCTATCCGCCGGTGCTCGCGAAACTCGTGGCGGAGATCGAGCGGCGCGCGCGGCGCAGCTTCCGCGACGCGGACCTGCCGAGCGCATGGCAATTGAACACGTGCCTGGTGAACCTGTACGGGAGCCGCATCGAGAGCGGGAAGCGGATCGACTGCGCGCGCCTTGGCGAGCACCGCGACTTCGAGCCGGGTCCGGTCGCGTCGCTCTCGCTCGGTGAGCGCGCGCTGTTTCAGTTCGTGAGCCGCGGCGGCAAGCACGCGCCCGCGCGGGTGATCGCGCAGGAGTGGCTCGCCGATGGGTCGCTCTCGCTTTTCGGCGGCGACGCGTGGAAGAAGCGCGCGCTGCACCGGGTGCTGCGCGTGGAGAAGCAGGGCGGCTTCCACTTCGACGTGCGCGTCGCCGACTTCGAGACGCGGCGCGTGAACTTCACCTTCCGCTACGTGCCGCGCGAGCACATCGTCGCGTTCGCGAAGCTGGCCGAGCCCGCGCGCAGCGACGTGCGCGGGTACGTCGAGGAGCTGGCGCTCGGATCCGAGTTCTTCGCGAAGGCGTTGGCGGACGCTTGAGGGTCGAATCCACGGCCTGGAGGGGCGGTGGAGATCAGCAGAGCGAAGCCAGAGGACATTCCGTTCGTCGCGTGGGCGACGCTCACGGCCGATCGCTCGCAGCTGCCGCGGGGTGGGCCAGAGAGCTATCTCTTCCGCCGCCGCGGGCTGACCGAGCGCCTGCTTCAGTCCATTCTCGAGACGGGGCGGTCGCGCGGAGCGACCCCCCGTGTTCGGGGCCGCGTTCCAGTGTGCCGGGGGGCCGGTTCGACCGGAGCTCAGCCAATTGGCCTGATTGTCCTGGTAGGATTGTCTGGATATTGACCGGAATGAATGGGATTTGACCCAGCCAATCCCGTCTGAGTATCTTTCGCGCCATGCTGATTCCGATCGAGCGCCGCGCGCGCGAGCCCGTGTCCGCGCAGATCGTCGCCTACCTGCGGCGCGCGATCGAAGCCGGCCGGCTCGCGCCTGGCGCGAAGCTCGAACCGATTCGCGTGCTCGCGAAGGAACTCGGCCTGAATCGCGAGACGGTCGCGACCGCCTACCGGGAGCTCGAGCACCTGGGACTCACCGAGTCGACCGTCGGGCGCGGCACGTTCGTCCAGGACCGTGGACCAACACCGAACGGTGTCGAGAGCCGCACCCGATCCGCGGAACGCGCGTTCGAGCCCGTGTTCGCGCGCGCGAGCGAGGCGGCGCGCGCGACCGCGGCGGCGCGCATCGACTACTCCGCGCCCGATGGCGCCGTGCACTTCGAGCGTCTGATCCCGGACGCGTCGCTCTTCCCGCACGAGGAATTCCGCAAGACGCTGCAGCGCGCGCTCGCCAAGGGCGGCGCCGGGCTCTACGACTACGGCGACCCGCGCGGTGACTTGAACCTGCGCCGCGCGCTCGTCGAGCGCATGGCGCGCGCGGGCATCGAAGCCGACCCCGACGACGTGCTCGTCACCGCGGGCGCGACGCAGGGCTTCGCGATCGCGACGCGCATCTTCTGCGACGCGGGCGACGCGGCGATCGTCGAGTCACCCACGTATCCGTGGGCGTTCGGCACGCTCACCGCGATGGGCGTGCGCTCGGTGCCGGTGCCGCTGGGCGCGGACGGCATGGACCTCGACCGGCTCGACGCCGCGCTCGGCCGCGGTGGCGCGCGCCTCATCTACACGATGCCGAGCTTCCACAATCCGACCGGTGTCTCGACGTCACTGGCGCACCGGCGGCGCCTGCTCGAGCTCGCGGGCAAGTACGGCGTGCCCGTGCTCGAAGACGACTTCGAGAAGGACCTGCGCGTGCGTGGACGCGGCGCGCCGCCGCTGCGCGCGCTCGATCGCCGCGGGCTCGTGCTCTACATGGGCACGTTCTCGAAGACCCTGTTCCCCGCGGCGCGTGTCGGTTGGCTGATCCTGCCGCCGAGCCTCGGCCGCTCGGCCCTGCTCGCGAAGCGCTCACTCGATCTGACCACGAGCCCGCTGATCCAAGCCGGGCTCGCGCTCTTTCTGCGCGAAGGCCGCTACGAACGCCACCTGAGGCGCGTCGTGAAGGAGCTCGCGCGCCGACTCGAAGCGGCGGAGCTCGCGCTCGCCCGAGCGCTCCCCGAGGGCTCGAGCGTCGCGCCCGTCGAGGGCGGATTCCTCTTGTGGGTCACTCTGCCCGCTCCCATCGATACCGCGGCGCTGCTCGCCGACGCGAAGCGCGCCGGCGTGGTGTACGCGCCGGGCGAGCTGTTCCACCCAGACGGGCGCGGCTCGACGTGCCTGCGCATTTCTGTGGCACACACGCCGGTGTCCGAGCTCGAGCGCGGCATCCGCGTGCTCGGCGAAGTGGTGCGCGCGGCGCTGCCCCGGAGTCGAGGAAGGGCGCGCGGCACGCGCGACGCGGAGGCGGTTCATGTCTAGCGCGAGGGGACTCACTTACGCCGTGCTCGACGTCTTCGCGGAAGCGCCGCTCGCGGGAAACCCGGTTGCCGTGGTGTTCGGCGCGGCGCGCTTGTCGGGCGCGGAGATGCAGGCGATCGCGCGCGAGACGAATCTCTCCGAGACCACGTTCGTGCTGCACGAGCGGGCGCACGACGGCGCGTTCGACGTGCGCATCTTCACGCCGGCGAGGGAGCTGCCTTACGCGGGCCATCCGACGTTGGGCACGGCCACGGCGATCCGCTCGGCCCTTCTCGACGGCGCGGCAAACGAAGTCGTGCTGCGGCTCGGCGTCGGCCCGGTGCGCGTGCACTTCGCCGCCGACGGACTCGCCTGGCTCGAGTCACCGACCGCGTGTTTCGATGCGTTCGGCCCGCCCGAGTCGGTCGCCGCGGCGCTCGGCCTTCGTCTCGACTCACTCCATCCCGCGCTGCCGATCGAGGTGCAGCGCACCGGCTCGAACCAACTGTTCGTGCCGCTCCGCGACCTGGCCGCGCTGCGCAGCGCGCGCGTCGAGCCCGCAGGATATGAGCGACTGATCGAAGCCGGAGGACCTGCGTCGCTCTACGCGTTCGCGCGCGGCGCGCGCGATCCGCGCAATCACTTCTCGGTGCGCCTGTTCGCGCCCGCGCTAGGCGTGCCCGAAGACCCGGCGACCGGCAGCGCCGCCGGTTTCTTCGGCGCCTATCTCGTGCGCCACCGCGCGCACGGCGAAGGCGCGCTCGACGTGTGCCTCGAGCAGGGTCACGAGATCGCGCGCCCTTCCGTCTTGCACGTGCGCGCGAGCGCGAGTGGGATCGAGGTCGGCGGGCGAGTGATTCCGGTCGCACGCGGGGAGTGGCTATGAGCGACCTCGTGATCTCGACGGAGCGAGCGCGCCTCGACGTCGACGCGATCCAC
>JBGQIB010000138.1:0-12821 GCA_041498295.1 bacterium
CCCGACGGCCGCATCTCGCTGGACTTGATCGGCGACGTCGAAGTGCGCGGCCGCACCGTCGACGAGGTGCGCAACGAGGTGACCCGCCGGCTCAAGGAGTTCATCGTGCAGCCGGACGTGACCGTCACGCTCACAAAGTCCGAGAGCCGCACGTTCTACATCTTCGGCGAGGTCGGTCGGCCGGGCGCGTATCCGCTGGTCGGCGACGTCACCGCGCTGTACGCGCTTGGCATCGCGGGCGGCAGCACGAAGTTCGCGTCCGAGAACAGCGCGACCCTGGTCCGCCCCTCGCCGGAGGGCGAGCTCACGTACCCGGTCTACTACGCCTCCATCACGCGCGACGGTCGTGGCCAGACCAACTACATGCTGCAGCCGGGGGACATAATCTACATGCCGCCGACCTGGCCGGCGAGGATCGGGTACGCGATCCAGAGCTTCACGTACCCGCTTACGGCGATTCTCGGCCTCGGCGGATCACAGGCCGTCACGGTCATGACCGGCGGAGCTCTCTGAGTCAGCGGCGACGTGAGTGAGTCGGGACGCGGCGAGGGCCGCCCCGAGCCGCGTTCGCAGGCGGCGCAGCCGCGCGCAGTGAGCCGCAGGCGAACGAAGTCAATCAGAGCGGCGGCAGCGGGGCACGCAGAAGTGTGTCGCGCGGGGCCGCGTCTGTGTTCGGGTGGTCGACCGTGTAGTGCAGACCGCGGCTCTCGCCGCGCGCGGACGCCGAGCGGATGATCAGCTCCGCGACCGTCGCGAGATTGCGCAGCTCGACCAGGTCGGGAGTCAGCACGAAGTTCCAGTAGTACTCGCGGATCTCACGCGCCAAGTTCACGATGCGCCGGCGCGCGCGGTCGAGCCGCTTGTCGCTGCGCACGATGCCGACGTAGTTCCACATCAGGCGCCGGATCTCGTCCCAGTTCGCGTTGACGAGCACGGTCTCGGTCGGATCGAGCGCCTTACCGGGGTCCCACTCGGGGAACTCCGGCGGCACCGCGATGCCCGCGGCGATACGCTCCCGCGCGGCCGCCGCCGCGGCTCGGGCGAAGACCACGCCCTCGAGCAATGAGTTCGACGCGAGTCGATTCGCGCCGTGCAGGCCCGTGCACGCGACCTCGCCCGCGGCGAACAAGTTCTCGATGTCCGTCTCCGCGCGCAGGTCGGTACGTGCGCCCCCGCAGCAGTAGTGCGCGGCCGGCACGACCGGCAGCGGCTGCTTCGTCAGATCGAAGCCAAAGCGCAGGCAGCGTTCGAATATGTTCGGGAAGCGCGTGCGCGCGAAGCCGGGATCGAGCGCGGTGCAGTCGAGATACACGCAGTCGTCGCCGGAGCGCTTGAGCTCGAAGTCGATCGAGCGCGCGACCACGTCGCGCGGCGCGAGGTCGGCGCGCGGGTCGTAGCGGCTCATGAAGGCCTCGCCCGCGCGATTGCGCAGCACCGCGCCTTCGCCGCGCACCGCCTCGCTGATCAGGAACGAACGCGCGTCCGGGTGATACAGGCACGTCGGGTGGAACTGGATGAACTCCATGTTCGCGATCGTCGCGCCCGCGCGGAACGCCATCGCGACGCCGTCGCCAGACGCAATGTCGGGGTTGCTCGTGTACAGGTACGTCTTGCCGCAGCCGCCCGTCGCGAGCAGCACGACACGCGCGCGGAAGCTCTCGACGATTCCCGTCTCCGGGTCGAGCACGTACGCGCCGCAGACGCGCGAGCGGCCCGGCAGGCCGAGCTTCTGTGTCGTCACGAGGTCGACGCTGATGCGGTTCGAGAACAGCTCGATGCGCGGATGGGCCTCGCAGCGCTCGACCAGGACGCGCTCGATCTCCTGACCCGTGAAGTCGGCGGCGTGAAGCACGCGGCGCTGCGAGTGACCGCCCTCGCGGCCGAGGTCGTAGCCGGGCGCGCGCTCGCTCGGATCGAAGCGCACCCCGAGGTCGATCAGGCTGCGCACCGCGTCCGGGCCGTTCTCGACCACGAAGCGCACTGCCGCCTCGTCGCAAAGACCCGCGCCCGCGATCAGGGTGTCCTGCACGTGCGCTTCAAACGAGTCCTCGGGTCCCAGCACCGCGGCAATGCCGCCTTGCGCGTAGTTCGTGGCCGACTCCGCAGTGCCCTTTTTCGTCACCACGATCACCGAGCTGTGCTCGGCGGCGCGAAGCGCGAACGAGAGGCCCGCGATGCCGCTGCCGATCACGAGGACGTCGCAGGTGCGCGCCATCTACAGAGTCTAGTCTGGGGCCTCAATTACGTCCTGCATCCCGCCGATGGACGTCTGGCGGAACTCGCGCCGACACGGAGCGGCAGGAGTGGACATGGGCGTCCCGAGCAAGCGCATATACACAGCGACGTGGCTGATGGCCGCGTTTGCAGCGTTCGCGCTCGCACGCGCAGCCGATGCGCAGATCTACGTCTACAAGGATCAGTTCGGCCGAACCTACTTCACCGACGCTCCGCCGCACGACGGCTACGCGGCGTATCGGCCCAAGAGCGCGGTCTCGCGGCTCAGCGCAGTGCGCAAGGCGACGACGGCCCCCGAGGCCAAGAGCTACGACCTCGCGATTCGCCGCGCGTCGCGCCAGCACGGTGTGTCGGCGGCGCTCGTGAAGGCCGTGATCGCGGCCGAGTCCGGCTTCGATCCGCTCGCGGAGTCGCGCCGCGGCGCGCGCGGCCTCATGCAGCTCATGCCCGCGACCGCGGACCAGCTCGGAGTGGACGATGCGTACGACCCGTGGCAGAACATCGACGGGGGAACGCGCTACTTGTGCGAGATGATCGATCGCTTTCCGGGCGAGCTCGAGCTCGCGCTGGCTGCATACAACGCGGGTCCGGAATCGGTGCGCCAGTACCAGGGAGTGCCCCCGTACGCGGAGACACGCGGCTACGTCAAGCGCGTCCTCAAGCTGTACGAGAAATACCATGCAGATTTCCGCTGAGAAAACCGCGACCCTAGCCGGCGACGTGGCGGAAACTCTCTGGAACCTGCCGAACGGGATCACGCTCGTGCGCATCGGGTTGTCGCCGTTGCTCATCGCGCTGCCCTGGTTTCACGGGCGCACGTGGAGCGCGATCATCGGCTTCGCGTTTCTCGCCGTGTCTCTCACCGACATCCTCGACGGCTATCTCGCGCGTCTGCACGGGCTCGAGAGTCGGATCGGGAAGCTCCTCGATCCGCTCGCGGACAAGGTGCTCGTGATGACCGCGTTCGTGATGCTGATCGCGGTCGGGCGCATCCCGCAGTGGGGGCTGCCGCTCGTGATCGCGATTCTCGCCCGCGAGTTCGCGGTGAGCGGCCTGCGCGGCGTCGCCGGCAGCGAGGGCGTGGTGATTCCCGCCTCGCCGCTCGGCAAGTGGAAGATGGGCTTTCAGATCGCGGCGCTCACCGCGCTCCTGGTTCACTGGCCGTTCCTCGGCCTGCCCGCGCACGAGCTCGGCCTCGCGCTGCTCGTGATCGCGACCGCGCTCACGCTGATCTCCGGCTACAGCTACGTGCGCGCGTACTTCCGCGCGAGCGGACCGCCGAGCTCCTCGTAGCCGCGACCCTTGACGCGCCTGCGCGCGCGCCCCATAAACTCGCCCGGCTGACGCACGAGTAGCTCAGTTGGTAGAGCACCACGTTGCCAACGTGGAAGTCGCCGGTTCGAGCCCGGTCTCGTGCTCCAGATCCCTCCTCTGCCGACGCGGAGCTTTGTAGATCGAGGGTCGGCGCAGGAAGAGCGAACCGGCTGAAAGGCCGCGCCTCGTCGCGCGCCTCTTCGCACGCTGCGGCATACGGATTGCTCCTGCATGACGCGCTGGCGGTGCTTCCGGCGCTTGCGCGTGCGCAAGCGCGCTCGCGCCGACCCGCGGCCTACACCAAAAGGAGTCACTCCGATGGGCATCCAAGAGATCGTCGACCGCCTGCCGCCGCGCGAGGACCTGGTCCGCTTCGCGCGCTACATCGGCTCGCTGCGCCGGCCCGCGCGAGCCGAGCTCGTGATGTATGGAGTCGTGGGCGCGCTGGTCGGGGCGGGTCTCGCTCTGTTGTTCGCACCCGCGCGCGGCAGCGAGCTGCGCGGCCAGCTCGGCACGCGCATCGAGGAGTACTGGCGCAGCGCGCACGAGTTTGCGGCCAACGGTCACGATCGAGCCGAGAAGGGCTGAGGTCGACGTGGCGGACGGCGCCGCGAACGGCTCGTTCCTGACGGGCGTGTATCGCGTCTTCGAGGCGGGGGAGCGCTTGCTCGTCAGTCACACGGAGCTCGTGCGCATCGAGTCCCGCGAGCAGATCGCGGCCGTCGCGACGCGCTTCGGTCTGGTCGTGGCGGGGCTCGTGTTCTTGTTCAGCGCGTGGCTCGGACTGCTCGCCACCGCGATCGTCGCATTCGACGACGTGTCGCTCGTGTGGCGCATCGCCGCCGCGACGCTCGCACAGCTTCTGATCGGGAGCGCGCTCCTTGTCGCCGCGCGGCGCGCGAAGGGAGGCGCGAGCGATGCAACGTGAAGTCGAACGGGAGCGGCTCGAGCGCAACATCGCGGATGACCGGACCGAGCTGCGCCATGCGCTGCGCGACCTCGGCGTGGCGCTGTTCTTCGCCTTGGACCTACCGCGGCGCATTCGCCGCCGGCCGCTGCCCTGGGCGATCGGCGCGCTGGGCGTGGCCGCGTATCTGATCGTGCGCCGCGAGCAGCGCAAGCGCTCGCAGCGCACGAGTCACTGGTGGGCGAGACGCGGAGCGCAGAGCTAGTCACCTGTGCCCCCGGGCAGCTCAGTCTCGCTCGGCGCGAGCGCTCGCTGCGCGACCGTCTTTCATGGGGCGCGCTCCTCGATTCCGAAGAGTGAGAGCGACGCGCTGCAGCGCGCCCACCCGCTTGCGCGTGATCGCTCGCATCTCGCGCCCGGTCTTCGGCGACAAGAGGAGCGCCGCCGCGGCACCCGCGAGCGCGAGCCCCAAGCCGGCGAGCACGCGCGGCAGCGGCGATGGGCGCGGTACGGGCCGCGGACTGAACGAGCGAATCCAACGCTCGACGTCGCGCAGCGTCGCTGCGCTCGGAGTGATTCGTTCCAGGTTCATCATGGCCGCTCTCCTCCGCCCTTCGCGGGGGCGCCTTTGAGATCGTCCTTGAGCTCCTGGAGCTCAGCTTCGACCGCGCGCTTGAGCTTCGAGACCTTGTCCTTGACCGTGCCGACGGCCTGGTCGCGTTTGCCTTCGCGTTCCAGCCGCGGATTGCGGATCACTTTGCCGATCGCCTTCTTGGCTTGGCCCTTCGCTTTGTCGATTTCTCCGGCCATCGCACGTTCCTTTGTCTGCGCGCGGGGGAGGGAGCGCAATCTGCACCGACGCTCCCCGCGCTTCCGCGCTGCAAGTGAGCAAGCGACGTGCCACGCGCTCGCTCGAAAACGAGACGGCGCGAGCTCGAACGCGCGCCGACATTTCTACAAGTGCGCGGCGAGATCTACCCGTCTCGCGCGTCGCATTGCCGTAGCTCGGCGCGCGTGCGGGCACGCGGCCTGCACCAGATACACGCGAATGGCGAGGGAGGCGGACGCTCGCTCCGATTTCGCGACGATCGCAGCGATCGCGGCGGTCGGCGCGCTTCTCTATTTCGCACGGGACTTCCTGATTCCCGTCGCGCTCGCCGCGCTGCTCGTCTTTCTCCTGAGTCCGGTCGTGAAGCGCCTCGAGCGGATCGGTGTGCCGCGCGTCGCGGGCGTGGCAGCGGTCGCGCTGGCGATCCTGTCGGCGGTCGCGCTCGCGTTGTGGTTCATTTCGGGCGAAGTGACCGAGCTCGTCGGGAGCCTGCCCGATTTCAAGGCCACGTTCCTCGAGAAGCTGCGCACGCTGCGCGGACCGGTGCGCTCCCTCGCGGATGCGCTGGGCTGGATCGATCGGCTAAGCAAGGAGATCGATCCGGCTGCGGGCCAGGGTCAGGCGCCGCAGGTCCAGATCGTCGAGAAGCCGAGCGCTTTCTCCGCGCTGTCGCGCTTCGTATCGCCGCTGCTCCCGGTGCTCGGGACCGCCGGCGTGGTCGCGGTGCTGGCGATCTTCATGCTGGTGCAGAGTGACTTGCCCAAGCGCATCATCGCGCTGCTCGCGCTGCGCGACTCGCGTCTGTCGCCGCGCGCCCTCGACGAAGCGGGCGAGCTCGTCAGTCGCTTCCTCGGACGGCAGGCGCTCGCTTGTCTGTTCCAGGGCGTCGTCGTCTGGATCGGACTCTGGATCATCGGCGTGCCGGGCTCGTTCGTGTTCGGGTTCATCTCCGCGATCCTGCGCTCGATCCCGTATTTCGGCCCGGCGACGGCGGCCGCGCTGCCGATCGCGTTCTGTCTGGCCGCGTTCCACGGCTTCAAGATGACTCTCTGGACGGTCGGCTTCTTCGTCGGCCTCGAGCTGTTCACGAGCAACGTGCTCGACCCGCGCGTGCTCGGCCGCGGCGCGGGGCTGACACCCTTCGGTGTCATTCTCTCGGCCAGCTTCTGGGCCTGGCTCTGGGGCGCTCCAGGGTTGTTTCTCGCGATCCCGCTGACGGCGTGCCTGACGGTCGTCGGCCGCTATGTGCCGCAGCTCGCGTTTCTTCCTGCGCTGCTCGGGCACGACTCGGTGGCCACGCCGGCGGCCAGACTCTACGAGCGACTCGCCACCCGCGACGACGACGAGGCGGCTGCGCTCCTGCGTCACGCGGCCAAGGACGGCGATCTCGTCGAGCTCTCCGACGCGCTCGTGCTGCCGCTGCTCGCGCACCTCTTTGCCGAGCGCGAAGCGGGCCGTTGCTCGCGCGCGGACCTCGTGCGCTGCCTGCGCAGACTGCGCGAGCTGCTTGCGGAGCGGATCGCCTCCGTTCCCGTCGTACAACGCACAGGCCCGGCTCGCTGCCTGCGCATCGAAGAGCTGCGCGCGAGCGGGCTCGATCGCTTCGCGCGTGACTGGATCGCGACGGTGCTCGAGCGCTGTGGCTTCGGGGTTCTCGAGCAGGGGCGCAGCGGCAGCGCGGTGACCCCGAGTGACGAAGTGGCGATGCTCGTCCTCACCGGCGTCGGCCACCGCGCGATCGTCGAAGCCCTCGGCTCCGTCCGCAACCGAGAGCGCGTACGGGGACGCGACGCCGTTCTCCTCGCCGCCGCCAGCGAGGCGCGGCGACTCACGTCGACCGCGGGCGTTCCGATCGTCGTCTCGTGCGCAATGCTCGTCGCGTCCCTCTCGCCCGCCCCGATCTCGGCGGGTTGACAGGCGAGGGGAGGGCCGCCCCGAGCCGAGCCCGCGGGCGCCGAAGGCGCGCGCAGCGAGCTGCAGGAGAGCGAAGTCAATCGGGTGCGGGCGAAGTCAATTTGTCTAGAATGCTCCGGCCGTGACGAACCTCGAGGCGCTGGAAGCGGAAGCCATCTTCATCCTGCGGGAAGTCGTGGCCGAGTTCCGCAACCCGGTCATGCTGTACTCGATCGGGAAGGACTCGGGCGTGCTCGCGCATCTCGCGCGCAAAGCCTTCCACCCGGGCAAGCCGCCGTTCCCGCTCTTGCACGTCGACACGACCTGGAAGTTCCGCGCGATGTACGAGTTCCGCGACCGCTTCGCGCGCGAGAACGGCTTCGAGCTGCTCAAGTGGACCAACCCAGAGGGGCTGGCGAAGAACGTGAATCCGTTCGACTACAGCTCGAGCGTGTACACGAACATCATGAAGACGCAGGCGCTGCTGCAGGCGCTCGAGAAGTACGGCTTCGACGCGGCGTTTGGCGGCGCGCGCCGCGACGAGGAGAAGTCGCGCGCGAAGGAGCGCGTGTACTCGTTCCGCGACCGCAACCATCAGTGGGATCCGAAGAACCAGCGGCCCGAGCTCTGGAACCTGTACAACGCGCGCGTGCACAAAGGTGAGTCGATCCGGGTGTTTCCGCTCTCCAACTGGACCGAGCTCGACACCTGGCTCTACATCCACCGCGAGGGCATCCCCGTCGTGCCGCTCTACTTCGCGGCGGAGCGCCCGATCGTGAACCGCGACGGCAACTGGATCATGGTCGACGACGAGCGCTTCCGGCTGCGCGCGGGCGAGCAGCCCGAGCCGCGTCGGGTGCGCTTCCGCACGCTCGGCTGCTATCCGCTCTCCGGAGCGATCGAGTCGGACGCGACGGACCTCCCCGGAGTGATTCGCGAAATGCTGCTCGCGCGCGTCTCGGAGCGGCAGGGCCGAGTCATCGACTATGACGAAGAAGCCTCGATGGAGAAGAAGAAGCGCGAGGGGTACTTCTAGCGATGCTGGAAGAGCTGGCGCTGGGCGACGTCGAGGCGTATCTCGCCCGCCACGAGCGGAAGGAGCTGCTGCGCCTCCTGACCTGCGGCTCCGTCGACGACGGCAAGAGCACGCTGATCGGGCGGCTCCTGCATGACTCGAAGCTGATCTACGAGGACCAGCTCGCGGCGGTCGCGCGGGACAGCAAGAAAGAGGGGACGACCGGCGGCGACATCGACCTCGCGCTGCTATTGGACGGTCTCAAGGCCGAGCGCGAGCAGGGCATCACGATCGATGTCGCGTACCGCTATTTCTCGACGGAGAAGCGCAAGTTCATCATCGCCGACTGTCCGGGTCACGAGCAGTACACACGCAACATGGCCACCGGTGCGTCGACTTGTGACCTCGCGGTGATCCTGATCGACGCGCGCAAGGGCGTGCTACCGCAGACACGCCGCCACAGCTTCATCGTCGCGCTGCTCGGCCTGCGCCACGTCGTGGTCGCGGTGAACAAGATGGACCTCGTGAACTGGTCGCAGGAGGTCTTCGACAAAATCCGCGCCGACTACGAGGTGTTCGCGAGCCGACTCGACCTGCCGGACATTCACTTTCTGCCGCTGTCGGCGCTCACGGGCGACAATGTGGTGGAGCGCAGCGAGAAGCTCCCCTGGTATCACGGCGGGCCGCTGCTCGATCACCTGGAGAACGTGCACGTCGGCTCGGATCGCGGGCTCAACGACCTGCGCTTTCCCGTGCAGTGGGTGAGTCGACCGAATCTCGACTTCCGCGGTTTCGCGGGCACGATCGCTGCGGGGCGCATTCGCCCCGGCGACGAAGTACGGGTGGTGCCCGCGGGCAAGACGAGCCGAGTGACTCACATCTCGACCTTCGGCGGCGATCTTTCCGAGGCCAGCGCGCCGATGCCCGTGACCCTGACCTTGGCGGACGAGATCGACGTCTCGCGCGGCGACATGCTCGTGACTCCCGGCAGCCTGCCGCGCATCGAGCGCGACTTCGAGGCGATGCTCGTCTGGATGTCGGAGGAGCCGCTCGCCGTCGGCCGCCAGTACTTCGTGAAGCACACGCACAATCTGGTCGCGGGTCAGGTCGCGCAGCTGCGCTACGCCGTCGATGTGAATACGCTCGAGCAGAAGCCCGCGGCGGGGCTCGCGTTGAACGAGGTCGGGCGCGTGCAGGTGTCGCTCGCTCGCGCGATCCCGTTCGACGCCTACGCGCGCAACCGCAACACGGGCGCGTTCATCGTGATCGATCGAGTCACCAATGGCACCGTCGGCGCGGGCATGATCCTGCAGCGGCAGTCGGGTCCGGAGCGCGGCCGCTCCTTCTGGGAAGCGGAGCCGGCGAGTGACTTGCTGCGCCGCAAGACGAGCCCGGTCTCGACCGACGAGCGCGCGGAGCGGCTGGGCCAGAAGCCTACCACGCTCCTGCTGACGGGACTCACCGGCGCCGGTAAGTCGACATTGGCGTCCGCGCTGGAGCGGCGGCTGTTCGACTCGGGCCACCAGGCGATCGCGCTCGACGGCGAGAACCTGCGCCTGGGCATCAGCCGCGACCTGGGCTTCAGCGAGGTCGAGCGCTCCGAAAACCTGCGCCGCGCGGCCGAAGTCGCGCGTCTCGCGAACGAGGCCGGCCTGATCTGCATTTGTTCCTTCGTCGCGCCGAACGCGGAGGTGCGCGAACGCGTGCGCGAGATGATCGGCTCGGACCGCTATCTCGAGATCTATCTCTCCGCGCCGCTCGACATCGCGCGTGCGCGCGACACGGGCGGCATGTACACCCGCGCGGACGCGGGCGAGATCCAGCGCTTTCCCGGCGTCTCCGCCCCTTACGATGTCCCTGCCACGCCCGACCTAGTCCTGCCTACGCACGAGCTCGACGTCGATGCGTGCGTGGATCGCGTCGTCCGCCTGCTGGAGCAGCGCGGCCGGATCTGACCCGGTGACTCGCCGCCCGAGTGGTGGCGGGCGCCTCCTCGTGGGTCCCCTCGGCGGACCTCGACCCGACTCGTCGGCGTCCCGCCCCGGCTCGGGCTCCGTTTCTCGGATCCCGTGTCGCCGCGCCCGGTGCGTCCGGCGCCGCCTCGGGGGTCCTCCCCCCGGAGTACCGGTACCCTCCTCGGACGGCACCGGCCGCACCGGGCGCTCGCGCAAGCTGGTGCGAGCATCGGCAAGAGCTGTGAGGCGCGCGTGCGGCATTGCGTGCACCAGCAAGATGCTCTTACACCAACTAATTGGTGGAAGATCGACTCACTGCTCGAGTCGGCGACAGGCCGGTGGCTCGCCGGGATGCCGACGAGTGGGTTTCGCAGCGAGTCCCCGAGCGAGAAGGGCACCCGCGAGGAGGTGCCCGGCGTGCCGCCGGCCGCTCAGCCCAGCACTCGTCGGAGTATCTGGTCCGGGTCCATCCATCCTGTCTCGTCCTGGACTTCACGGCAGCGCTCGAGAATGGCTCCGAACTCGACGCCGGGCTTCATCCCCCGCGCGATCAGATGCCGGCCGAGGACCGCGTCTCGCGGCGGCCGATGCTCGATCGCGAGCTCTCGCGCGCGGGCGAGAAACTCGTCGCCGGCGGGGAAGACTCGGCGGACGGCTTCGTCGGTGGTGCGGCCGAGGTGGTCGGCGCGGGCGACGCGCACGAGTAACTCGGCGGAGGCGCCGGCGGCGCCGAGCTTGCGCGCGAGCCGGCGGTAGCCCTTCGCGGTCGTGTTCTGCTTCACGAACAGCGCGGGCGCGAGGTGGTGCTCGACGAGGGCGCTGACGCAGGTCACGAAGTCGAGGGGCGCGCGCATGCGGCTGAGGAACGCGGCGGCGAGCTCGACGCCGCGCACGTCGTGACTCGGCGAGCGGACGCGTCCGTTCTCGGTCACGGTCGTCGGTGGCTTGCCGACGTCGTGGAGCAGGGCGCCGAACATGAGCGCCGCGTCGTCCGAGCCGCCGTCGCGCAGGCGCGCGGCCTCGTCGATCACCAGCTGGTTGTGCAGCCAGCAGTCCCCCTCCGGGTGCCACTCGGGATCCTGGGGTACACCGATCAGTGCCGCGAGCTCGGGGGTGAAGCGGAGCAGGTCGGTCGCGCGCAGGAACTCGAGGCCGCGCGACGGGCGCACGCCCTTCAGCAGGAGCTTCCGCCACTCCTCGAGC
Source organism: bacterium (assembly GCA_041498295.1). Taxonomy (GTDB): domain Bacteria; phylum Myxococcota_A; class UBA9160; order SZUA-336; family SZUA-336; genus VGRW01. The sequence continues at coordinate 11,352 of JBGQIB010000138.1, forward strand.
ACGCGCTCCGCGGAGAGCTCGGAGAGGTCGAGCGCGCGGCAAAGCCGGTCGAGCTCGGGGTCGATCGCCATCTCGAAGCGCGCCGCGAACTGCGCGACGCGCAGGCCGCGCAGCGGGTCCTCGGAGAAGTGTGCGGGGTCGGTCGCGCGGAGAACGCGCCGCTCGAGGTCGGCGCGGCCGCCGTGCGGATCGAGAAGCTCGCCGCTGAGTGGGTCGAGGCCGATGCTGTTGACGGTCAGATCGCGGCGACGCGCGGCCGCTGCGAAGTCGAGACCGGGATCGAAGGCGATCTCGAAGCCCTTGTGACCGCTCGCCACCTTGCTGTCGCGGCGCGGCAGTGAGAAGTCGATCGAGAGTCCTTTGACCTGCAGGACGCCGAAGGCGCGCCCGATCGAGATGACCTCGCCGAAGCGAGCCAACGTCTGTTCCAGGGTGCGGAGGTCCAGCCCGAACACCTCGACGTCGAGGTCCTTCGACTCCTCGCCGCGCAGCTTGTCGCGCACGTAGCCGCCGACGACGAGCGCGCGCCCGCCGGCCGCGGCGACGGCCCGAGCGATCTCGACGAGCTTCGAATCCATGGACTTCCCTCGCGGCGCGCGAGGTTAGCCTCCGATCCGGAACATCTCGATCTTCTCGCGCCCCGACGCCAGCTCCGCGCGCGCCTCCGAGTAGCGATCCGTGCGCGCGCGCCACAAATCTGCGATCTGCGCGCGCAGCGCGTCGTCCCCTACACCAGAACGCAGCGGCGCCTTCAAGTCGACCCCCGAGGTCGCGAAGAGACACGTGAAGAGGTGTCCGTCCGCGGAGAGCCGCGCGCGCGTGCAGTCGCCGCAGAAGGGCTGAGTCACCGAGGCGATGATGCCGATCTCGCCCGCGCCGTCCGCGTAGCGGTAGCGGTTCGCGACCTCGCCGCGGTAGCCGGGTGCGAGTGGCTCCAGCGGAAACGCGTCGTGGATCCGGTCGCGAATCTCGCGCGCCGAGAGCACGTCGCCCTGATTCCAGTGATTCAACGTGCCTACGTCCATGAACTCGATGAAGCGCACGATCATGGCCGTGCCGCGAAAGCGCGCGGCCAGAGCGACGATCGTATGATCGTTCACGCCGCGCTGCACGACGCAGTTCAGCTTGATCGGCGCGAGCCGCGCGCGGTCCGCTTCCTTGATTCCGTCGAGCACGCGCGCGACCGGGAAATTCTTGCCGTTCATGCGACCGAAGACCTCGGGGTCGAGCGAGTCGAGACTCACCGTGATCCTGCGCAGGCCCGCGCCGGCGAGACCCTCGGCCTGCTCGGCGAGCAGGTAGCCGTTGGTGGTGAGCGCGAGGTCGGGCGCGCCCGGCAGCGCCGCGAGTCGCGCGATCAGGCCGGAAAGCTGAGCGCGCAGCAGGGGCTCACCGCCGGTGATGCGCAGCTTCCCCACGCCGAGCTCGACGAAGATGCGCGCGAGCCGCTCGATCTCCTCGAAGGAGAGG
>JBGQIB010000139.1:0-12639 GCA_041498295.1 bacterium
ACGACGGCGTCGCCGCGCGCGAGCGGAACGACTTCGCCGCGCGACTGCGCCCGAGGGCGCTGCTCGACCAGGAGAAACTCGCCGCCGACGAAGTCGCGCGCAGGGTCGGAGAGAAGCACCGTCGCCTGCAGCGGAAACACCTGCTCGCCGTACAGATCCTAGTGTAGGCAGTTGAAGTCGTCGGCCTCGTAGCGCAGCACGAGCGGCGTCGGCCGAGTCTGTCCTGCGGCATGACACTTCTCGAGGTAAGCCTCGAGCGTCGCGGGAAACTCGCTCGGCAGGCCGAGCTGCGCGCGCCAGCGGTTCGCGATCGGCGCGAGCTCGGCGTAGAGCGACCGGCGCAGGGTTTGCACCAGCGGCGGCAGCGGGTAGTCGAGGTAGCGGTACTCGCCGCGGCCGAAGCCGTGCTTCTGCATCACGACCCGCTTCCGGAAAACGCCGTCCTCGTCCCAGCGCGCGGCGAGCGCGGCGCAGTCCGCGACGTCGACGAGCCCGGGCAGGGTCGCGTATCCGAGCTCGTCGAGTGACTCGCCGAGAGTGGTCACCCCGCCGACCGCACACGCCGCGTGACTCGCCTCGCCGCCGCGCTCTCGCGCGCCAGGAGCGCGCGCTTGCGCTCGACTCCCCAGCGATAGCCGGAGAGCTCGCCATCGGATCGCACGGCGCGATGACAAGGAACGAGGAGCGCCACCGGATTCCGCGCGCAGGCCTGCGCGACGGCACGCACTGCGCGCGGCCGGCCGAGCGCCGCCGCGATCTCCGCGTAGCTCGCCGTGCTTCCCGGCGGAATCCGCTGCAGCGCGCGCCAGACCTGCGCCTGGAACGCGGTGCCGCGCACGTCCAGCGGCAGCTCGAGCGCGTGATCGGGCGAAGCGATGAACGCCGCGACGCGCTCGAGCCAATCGCGCAGGCCCGCGCGATCCTCGCGCGTGGTCGCCGCCGCGAAGCGCGCGCGCAGGGCGGCAACGAGTGACTCACGCCGGTCGCCGAGCTCCGCGGCGCAGATCCCCTTCTCGGTCGCCGCGACCAGTACCCAGCCGAGCGCCGTCTTCGCCGTCGCGAAGCGAATCACTTCGCCGCGCCCCGCCCGGCGGCGCGCGCCGGGAGTCATGCCCATCCCCGAGAGCGCGGCCTCGTACGCGCGCGAGCTCGAGCCGAAGCCCGACGCGTACGCCGCCTCGGTGACTCGCTGCCCGCGGTCGAGCGCCTGGCCGAAGCGAGCCACGCGCTGCGCGCGCGCGTACTCGCGCGGCGTCGCGCCGACCACCTGTTTGAACAGGCGGTGGAAGTGAAACGGGCTCACCCCCACCGCGGCTGCCAGCTCCGCGAGCGTCGGCGGGGTCTCGCGCTCGGCGAGGATCGCGCACGCCTTCGCTACCGCCGCGAGCTGGGCTTCGACCGGCGTGCGCTCCGTCGGACGACAGCGTTTGCACGCGCGGAAGCCGGCGGCCTCCGCATCCGCGCAGCTCGCGTGAAACGACACATTTTCGCGCCGCGGCAGGCGCGAGGCGCAACTCGGCAGGCAGTAGACGCCGGTGGTGCGCACCGCGTAGTAGAACGTTCCGTCTGCCTCGCGATCGCGAGTCGCGACGGCTTGCCAGCACTTTTCGAGAGCGAGATCGAACACGGGTCTTCTCCTCGTTCGTGGTGCGGCGAGGATCGGCTCTGACCCGATCCGATTCTATCCGACGCTTGCTTTCCAATTCGCGGCTTCACACGCAATCGCCGCTGCATCGTCGCAGCTTCGCAAGTTCAGCGTGATGTTGGACCGACAAGCTGCTCAAAAGACGCCGCAGGGCGAGACCTGACTCGATCTCGACGCTCACAAAAGCAGATCGACGGCAGGAACCCGCCCTGCGGCGCCCCGCCCCGCGCGTCCAGTACTCTCCGCGGGTGATGACCGCCGACGAACTGCGCGTGCGACTCGCAACGGAGGCGGACCTGCCCGCGCTGCATCACCTGATCCCGCGCTCCGTGCGCGCGCTCTCGCGTGGCTACTACAGCGACGCGCAGATCGAGGGCGCGATCCGGCACGTCTTCGGTCCTGACACGCAGCTGATCGCCGACGGCACATACTTCGTCGCGACCTCGCGCGAGGAGGTCGTGGCCTGCGGCGGTTGGAGCCGGCGACGCACCTTGTACGGCGGCGATCAGATGAAGGGCGAGGTCGATCCGCTGGTCGACCCCGCGAGTGAGCCCGCGCGCATCCGCGCGTTCTTCGTCGACCCCGACTGGTCGCGGCGCGGCATCGCCTCGCGCCTCATGAACGCCTGCGTCGACGCGGCGCGCGCCGCGGGCTTCCGCACCTTGGAGCTCGCGGCCACCTTGCCCGGTGAGCCGCTGTACCGGACGTTCGGCTTCCGCGAGCTCGAGCGTCTCGACGCGCCGCTGCCCGACGGGGGAGTACTTCCGATCGTGCGCATGGCGCGCGCCATCGAGGTCGAGTGAGTGCGCAGCATGCTGCTCGGCCTTGCTCTGGTCGCGATGCTCCTCAGTTTCGCCGCCGTCGTGGTCGTGACTCAGGAGCGCAAGCTGCTCTTTCCCGCGCGACGCGCGCCGGACGCCACGGCGCTGTTGCGCTCGGTCGACGGCGAGCCCGTGTGGCTCGAACGCGCGGGGGTGCGCACCGAGGCGTGGTTTCTGCCCGCGCGCGGCGGCGCGTCCGGCTCCGCGCCCTTGATCGTCTTCGCGCACGGAAACGGCGAGCTGATCGACGACTGGGCGGGTGAGTTCGACGAGCCGCGCGGCTGGGGCGTTGCTGCCCTCCTGGTCGAGTACCCGGGCTACGGCCGCTCGGGCGGCGCAGCTTCGGAAGCCTCGATCTCGAACGCGATCCTCGCCGCTTACGACTGGGCGAGCGCGCGACCCGAGGTCGACCGCGCCCGCATCATCGCGTACGGCCGCTCGCTCGGTGGCGGCGCCGCATGCAAACTCGCGAGCGAACGGGAGGTCGCGGCGCTCGTGCTCGAGTCCACGTTCACGAGCGTGCGGGCGCTCGCGCGGCGGGTGGGTGTGCCCGGGTTCCTGGTTCGCGATCCCTTCGACAACCAGGCGCGTCTCGCGGCTTTCCGTGGGCCTACGCTCCTGATCCACGGTGCGCAGGACACGATCGTCCCGGTCGAGGAGGCGCGCGCGCTGCACGCGGCGGCGCCGCGATCGGAGCTCGTCATTTTCAGTGACTGCGGACACAATGACTGTCCGCGTGCATGGCCGAAGCTCAAGGAGTTCCTCGCGAGTCACGGGCTGCTGTAGAGAAACCGTTGGCAGTAGAAGACGATCCCATCGAGACGGAGATTGCTGCGGGCCACATGCTGGTCGACGCGGGGCTCAGCGAGCAGGCGATCGCGCACTTTCGCGCGCTGGTCACGAAGTTGCCGCGCGACCCGCGCACGCACTTCGCGCTCGCCACGACGCTCGACGGCGCGGAGCGCGAGGCCGACGCGATTCCGGTGTACGCCGAGACGATCCGACTCCGCCCCACGGGCGAGCTGCTCGCGCGCGCGTATCTCGGGCTCGGCAGCTCGCTCGCAACCGTCGGCCGCCACGCGGAAGCGCTCGAAGTCCTTTCGGGCGGAAGCCGGCGCTTCCCCGAGCACGCGCCGCTCCGCGCGTTCCTCGCGCTCGCGTCCGTGCGCGCCGGCAAGCCGCCGGCAGCGCTGATCGAGCTCGTCGAAGACTTGCTCGCGCACCATCCCATGGGCCCCTACACCGAAGCGATTCGCCGGCAGCTCGCAGAGCTCAGACGCAACGCGCGCAAGTAGCGGCGCAAGGAACGCGCAGCGAGGCGCAGCCGAGCGAAGTGCGAGTCGCGCGTGGCCGCCCACGCGCCGGGCCCCGCTAAGACGTTGCGGCTCAGCGTATGCTGAGCCGCATGAGCGACCTCGCACACCTGCACCGAGCGGAGCTTCTGTTAGTGAAGCTGCGCGCGTTCGGCATGGCGTCGTGGCTCGCGATCCTGCAGCATGCGTCGCTCACCGCGCCGGCGCCGCGCGCCTACGCGGTGCTCGCGGCGGGCGTCGTGTACACCGCGCTCACCTATCTGCACGTGCGCCGCGGGCAGGCGGTGCGCGCGGGCGCGATCGCGACGACGGTTTGCGACGCGCTCTTGGTCGCCGCGATCTGTGTCTGGACCGGCGGGATCGCGAGTGACTTCTATCCGTACTTCTATCTGACCAGCATCGCGACCTCGATCCGCTTCGGCGCGGGCCCGGCGTTCGCGATGTTCGCGGTGAACGCGCTCCTGTCGGTCGGCTTGTTCGCGTTGGCGCCGCCTTTGGCCGACGCGGACACGCTCGAGGCGCTCGCGCTCCGCGTCTTCTACTTGCTCTTTGCGGCGCTGCTCGGCTCGGCGCTCTCGCGCGACGCGCGCGAGAATCTCGACGCCGCGCGCAGCGCGCGCGATCGGGCGCGAGAGCTGCTGCGCCGCTCGATCCACGCGGAGGAAGAGGAGCGGAAGCGCATCGCGGGCGAGCTGCACGACCGCATGGGCACGCGCTTCTTCGAGCTCCACTACGGAATCGATCGCGCGCGCACGGCGATCGGCGACGAGCAGCCCGAAGCCGCGAAGCATCTCGCGCGCCTCGGCGCCGACGCGCGCGCCTGCGGCGATGAGATCCGAGAGCTGATGAACGAGCTGCGGCCGACGGTGCTCGACGACTTCGGTGTCTCGGAGGCGCTGCGCGAGTATGGCGTCCAATTGCAGGCGCAGGGGGAGCTGCGCGTGCGGCTCGAGATCGATCCGGACGCGAACGCCGCGCGCTCCGACGTGAACCTCGCCCTGTTCCGCATCGCGCAGGAAGCGGTGCTGAACGCGCGCAAACACGCGGAGGCGCGCGAGCTCGACATCGCGCTGACGCGCGACCCACTCGAGAATCGCATCGTCCTTTCGGTGCGCGACGACGGCTGCGGCTTCGACGCGCGCGCTCCGACGCGCGGCCGATTCGGCCTGCTCACGATGCGCGAGCGCGCCGAAGCGTGCGGGGGCAAGCTCGAGCTCGACAGCGCACCGGGCCGCGGCACTCACTTGCGCGCGCTGGTTCCGGCGGGAGCGAGCGCGTGAGCATTCGCATCTATCTGATCGACGACCACACCGTTCTGCGGCAGGCGGTGCGGCTGATGCTCGAAGCCGAGCCCGAGCTCTCGGTCATCGGCGAGGCGGGCGACGCGGAGACCGGGGTGAAGGAGATCGCGCGGCTGCAGCCGGACGTCGCGATCGTCGACTTGAAGCTGCCGGGCAGTCCGGGCCTGGTCGCGATCCCGAAAGTTCTGGCGGCGTCGCCGAAGACCGCGGTCATCGCCTTCACCATGTACGCCAACCCTGCCTACGTGTACGAGGCGATGCACGGCGGCGCGAGCGCCTACGTGCTGAAGAGCGCGAGCAAAGAGGAGTTACTGCAGGCCGTGCGCGCGGTGCACGCGGGCTCCGGATTCTTGCAGGCGGAAGTCACCAAACCGCTCCTGCAGAGGCTCGCGCTCGAGTCGAAGGCCGGCGCCGGGCGCAGCGCGCCGAGCGCGCGCGAGCTGCAAGTGCTCGAGCTCGTCGGCGAAGGCAAGAGCAACAAGGAGATCGCGACCGCGCTCAGCATCTCGGACGAGACGGTGAAGACGCACCTGCGCCATCTCTACGAGAAGCTCGGCGTCTCCGACCGCGCGCAAGCCGTCGCGATCGCACTGCGCCAACAGATGATCCACTGAGTCCGTGCCCATCCCCTGTTCGGGGGATGGCGCGCTCCCTCGTTTGACCGATTGCCCGCGCCCCCGGCGAGCGCGTACTGTGAGCGCGATGCAGGGGAAGCGCGCAGTCGTGATCGGCGGCAGCATTGCGGGGCTCGCCGCCGCGGGCGCGCTGGCGCGCCACTTCGAACGCGTGACTCTCATCGAGCGCGACGCCTATCCCGAGACGCCCGCCCCGCGGAAAGGCACGCCGCAGGCGCGACACGTCCATGTGTTGCTGAAGCAGGGCGAGGTGGCGATCGAGCGCCTCTTCCCGGGCTTCTTCGCCGATCTCGTCGCGCGAGGAGGACAGCGCGTCGACACGGCCGGCGATGCGCGCTGGTTCTACTTCGGCGGTTGGAAGGCGCGCTTCAAGAGCGGCATCGAGATGGTGAGTCAGAGCCGCGCGCTGCTCGAGTGGTCCCTCCGGCGCCGCGTGGTGGCGCTCCCGAACACGGAGTTCGTCGCGGGCGACGTGCAGGGCCTGGACGCGCCGACACCAGGGCGTGTACGCGGCGTGCGCGTCCGGCGACGGGACGAGGCGGCGGAGGCGCTCGAAGCGGATCTGGTCGTCGACGCGAGCGGCCGCGGGTCGCGCATGCCGCACTGGCTCGAGGAGCTCGGCTGCGGCGCGCCGCCCGAGTCGGAGGTGAAGGTCGACGTCGGCTACGCGAGCCGCTTCTACCTTCGCACCGACGCGCCACGCGACTGGACGGCGCTCCTGTGTCACCCGCGCCATCCCGACACGCGCTGCGGCGTGCTGCTCCCGATCGAGGACGGGCGCTGGATGCTCACCTTGGTCGGCTGGTTCGGCGACCATCCGCCCGCGGCCGAGGGGCCGTTTCTCGCGTGGGCCAAGAGCTTGGCAGTGACTGACCTCTATGAAGCGGTGAAGGACGCGGAGCCCGTCTCGGACGTGGCCCTACACCGATTTCCGTCGAATCGCCGCCGCCACTTCGAACGCCTGCCCGCGCTGCCCGACGGCGTGGTGGTGCTCGGCGACGCCGCGTGCAGCTTCAATCCCGTGTACGCCCAGGGCATGGCGACGGGCGCGCTCGGCGCGACGGCACTCGACGCGCTGCTCGAAGAAGAGAACGGCGGCGCGCGCCCGGGCTTCTCGCGCCGCTTCCAGGCGCGGCTCGCGCGAGTCACCGATTCGCCGTGGCTGCTCGCCACGGGCGAGGACTTCCGCAGCCCGAAGGCGGAGGGACCGCGGCCCGCGTTCATGCCGCTCCTCGGCTGGTACACGGCGCGGGTTCACGAGCTCACCTGGCGCGATCCATTCGCGGCCAAGCGCTTCCTCGAGGTCATGCATCTCGTGCGCCGGCCGAGCGCCCTTTTCCACCCGCGCGTGGCCGTTCGCGCGATCACATCCCTATGAGTCACTCGGAGATCAATCATGTCGCATTGGCTGAATGAAGAACAGCTGCGAAAGACCGCGCCGGCCGAGAGCGCGGCGCTGCGCGCGCCGATCCCGACGCAGGTGGTCTCGAACGGCGAGTACGTCCCGAGCCCGCAAAGCGCGCAGCAGAAGCAGGTCGAGCAGTTGATCGGCGAGCTCGCGGACGCGCACGGCCGCAAGCTTGGCCTCGATCGGCGCCAGTTTCTGAAGACGACCTGCGGCATGGCCGCGGCCTTCGTCGCGATGAACCAGGTGTACGGCAACCTCTTCTCCGTCGGCAGCGCCGAAGCGGCCGAGCCCGCGGCCGCGGCCGCGCGGCTCGCCGCGCTCTCGAAGCAGCCCGTGATCGACGTGCAGCTCCACTTCCTGCGCGAAGACTTCAACTGGGACGGCATTCTCGTGCTCGGCGAGTGGGCGAAGCGCTGGAACCCGGTGCTCGAGAAGGAGGGAGTCACTCTGCGCCGCTACAAGTTCGAGAACTTCGTGAAAGAGGTGTTCCTCGACAGCGAGACGCGGATCGGGCTGATCAGCGGCGCCCCGTCGGACGACCCCTCGCACGGAGTGATCGGCAGCGCGGAGCTCGCGAGCGCGCGCGACACCTTGAACGCGGTCGCCGGCTCGAGGCGAATGCTCTCGCACTCGATCCTCCGGCCGGGTCAGGCCGGCTGGGTCGAGGAGATCGACCGCGCGCTCGCCGAGTGGAAACCGGACAGCTGGAAGGGCTACACCGTCGGGGACCCGCTCGCGCCATCGCAGTATCCGTGGCGCATGGACGACGAGAAAGTCACTTACCCTGGCTACGAGAGAATCGCGAAGTCGAACCGGCGCATCGTCTGCGTACACAAGGGTCTCTTGCCCGCCGATTACGAGACGTCGACGAAGCACTGGCGCTACGCGATGGTCGACGACGTCGGCAAGGCCGCGAAGGACTGGCCGCAGCTCACCTTCGTGATCTATCACTCGGGCCTGAAGCCGTTTCTGACGCCGCCCGACGACTCACTCGCGCAGTTCGAGAGGACCGGACGCATGGACTGGGTCACGGATCTCGCCGAAGTGCCCGCCAAGTACGGAGTCACGAACGTCTACGCCGAGCTCGGCACGTCGTTCGCGACCGCGGCCGTGACTCACCCGCGCCACTCCGCGGCCCTGCTCGGCACTTTGATCCGGGGCATGGGCGCGGACCACGTGCTCTGGGGCACGGACTCGGTGTGGTACGGCTCGCCGCAGTGGCAGATCGAGGCGTTTCGCCGCATCGAGATCCCCGAGGATATGCGCGCGAAATACGGCTTCGCGGCGCTCGGCGCCGCCGACGGCGCGACCAAGAGCGCGATCCTCGCCGGGAACGCCGCGAAGCTCTACGGAATCGATCTCGCGAAGCTGGCCGAGGCGAGCGCGGGCGACTCACTTGGCGTCGCGAAGCGAGAGTACGAGAGCGGCGGCACCGACCGAAGCAACGCCGCCTACGGATTCATCCGTCGGGCGAGCTAGGAGACACCATGCCTTCGAGCCCCGAAAAGACCGTGCGCGACTTTCTCGCGGCCTGGCCCCGGAAGAACGTCGAAGAGCTCATGAGTTACTTCACGGACGACGCCGTGTACCACAACGTCCCCGTCGCGCCGGTGAAGGGCAAAGACGAGATCCGCAAAGTCTTCGAGGGCTTCGTCGGCGCGTTCTCGATCGAGCTCATCGTGCTCAATGCGGCGGCAAACGGGAACCTCGTCTTCACCGAGCGGATCGACCGCTTCGACATGAACGGCAAGCAATTCGACTTGCCGGTGAACGGCATCTTCGAGCTGCGCGGCGGCAAGATCGCCTCATTCCGCGACTACTTCGATCTGGCTTCCTTCGAGAGACCGAGCGGACTGAAGCTCTGACCCGCCAAGTGGTAGGGTGACGTCCGAAGGAGAGTCGGATGTCGCTGCGCGTGGTCGGTGCGGGGCTGGGCCGCACGGGAACGATGTCGCTGAAGGTCGCGCTCGAGAGACTGCTCGGCGCGCCTTGCTACCACATGCTGGAGGTGTTCTCGCACCCGGAGCATGCGGCGCAGTGGCTCTCCGCGGGCCGCGGCGTGATGCCCGATTGGGACGAGCTCTTCAAGGGCTACGTCGCGGCAGTGGATTGGCCCGCGTGCGCGTGGTGGCCGGAGATCTCGGCGAAGTACCCCGACGCGATCGTACTCCTGTCGACGCGTGACTCGGCCGAGACTTGGTGGGACAGCGCCAACGCGACGATCTTCGGCGGCATCGAGAAGTCTCCGCCCGGCCCCTTTCGCGACATGGTCGAGGCGATGTTTGCCTCGCGCTTCACGGCGAACATCCGCGACCGCGCGGAGTCGATCGCCGCGTACGAGAGACACAACGCCGACGTGCGCGCGCGCGTGCCGAAGAGTCGCCTCCTCGAGTATCAGCCCGGCGACGGTTGGGAGCCGCTGTGTCGGGCGCTCGGCGTGCCGGTGCCGAGTGAGCCGTATCCGCACACGAACACGCGCGAGGAGTGGGCCGCGCGTATGGGTGCTCCGCCGACGCTGCCGGCGAAGTCATGAACGCGCTGCTCGCCGCCTGCGGCGGGTTCCTGCTCGCGATTCTCTGGATGGATCTGATCTTCGACACGCAGGTGCTCGGAAAGCCCCGCGAGAACGGCGCTCTGCCCGAGTCAGTCCTCGCCTCGATCGCCGCGTACTACCGGCGCGCGACTACCGACTCGTACCCGATGAGCCGACTCATCGCCGCCGTGATGGGCCTGGCCGTGCTCGGCAGCGCGCTCGCGCTCGTCGCCGGCCGCAGCGCGCTTTTGCTTCGGCTGCTGGCGCTCACGCTCGTCGCGGGACCCGCCGCGCTGGCCGCCACGCGCGTGGTCCCGAACGCGGTGCGGCTCGGCACACGCAAGGACGACCTCGCCACGCAGACCTCGCTCGCGCGCGCGATCTGCCGCGATCACCTCGTATGTCTCGCCGGCATCTCCGCTTTTTTGGCCGTGGAGTTCGCGCTCGCCTATTGACTACGGTCGCCGCTCGGGTCGGCCCTCGCGGCAACCTTCTAGATCTGCGAGTAGCCCGAGCCCGGCACGTCGATGCCGATGCCCCGGCCCTTCTCGATCCAGGCGAACTCGGCGAGGATCTGCTGGCTGTACGTGACTCGCCCAGAGACCTTCTCGAGCGGCTCGGTCGCGAGCAGCAGCGCGGCGCGGGCCATCAGCTCGACCGGCTCGGCGCGAGGTGAGTCGGGTCGATCGATCAGCCGGTGGAACATCACGCCCGGCGTCGCAACCACCTGCGACGGCGAGAGACAAGTCACGCTAATCCCGTCTCCGTAGACTTCCGCGGCGAGACCCTGGGTGAAGCGCTCGAGCGCCGCCTTCTCGGCGCCGTAGAGCGTGCCGCCGCGCATGGGCGCGTTCTTGTACGGCCCGCGGCCGGGGCCGATCGCCGCGCCGCTCGAGATGTTCACGATCGCGCCCGACTTGCGCGCGAGCATGTCGTCGAGCACCAGCCGAGTCATGAAGAACGGTCCGTGCATGTTCACTGCGAAGGACTTCAGCCACTTCGCGGGCGGAAACTCGGCGATCGGGATGAAGTACGTGAGCGCCGCGTTGTTCACGAGCACGTCGATCGGGCCGAGCGCCATGCGCGCCTCGCGCACGATGCGCTCGCAGTCCTCGAACGTCGACACGTCGCCGGCGATCGGGATCGCCTCGCCACCTTGCTTGGCGATCTCGGCGATCGTGGTCGAGAGCGACCCCTCGAGCCGATGCCCGCCTTCCTCGACCGTGCGCGCCGTGCACGCGACGCGCGCGCCCTCTCGCGCGAACAGCCGCGCGATTTCCTTGCCGATCCCGCGGCTCGCGCCCGTGACCAGCGCGACCTTGCCCGTGAGCTTGCCCATGGTGACTCCCTTCAGGCTGGAGTCCGCATTCTACAGGAGCGCGTCGAGCTCGCGGTGGAAGTGTGCAATCGCGCCCTCGAAGCGCCCGTACAGGAAATACTCGTTTGCGCCGCTGGCCATGCCCTTCTGGATCGCGCACACCATCGCCGCGTCCTCGGCGCCGCCGGTCTGATTGACGAACGCGGCGTCGCGCTCCGCGTCCGCCGTCGAGCTAGGGTCAATCGCCGAGCGATTCGACAGCAGGTAGGAGACGACGCGGGTCTCGCCAAGTGACACCGGTTCGAGGATCAGGAGAATCGTATGGTGCGAGAGGACGGTCACGACCGCGTTCGGAAAGAGCTGGTACACGTAGGTGAGCGCGCCCTCGACACGACGCTCCTCCGGGGGCAGCGCGGCGAGCTTGCGGATGCGCTGGAATGGGAACGTCACCCGGCTGTTCCGTCCCAGGTATTCGACGACATTCAGGTTGTCGAAGCCGTACGGATAGAAGCTCGTCGGGTGAGTCGTCTTGATGTGGTAGCCCTCGAGAAATCCCTCGAGGAAGATCTTCCAGTTGGCGGGGATCGAGAACTCGCGACTCGCGAACAGGCGCTGCCCCTCGCCGATCAGCTCGGGCAGGAGATCGAGCGCGGCCAGGTCTCCGGCCTTCGGGTCCTGCGCAACGAACACCATTCCGTGTCGCTCGACGCTCTCTACCGGCACCAGCCCGTGCCGCTCGCGCTCCAAACCGGGAAAGCCGTGCTCGTGGGGCACGTGCCGGAGCCCGCCATCGAGCCCGTAGGTCCAGCCATGGTAGCGACAGGCGAACGCCTTGGCGCAACCGTTGCCCGCCACGACCTGCATGCCCCGATGGCGACACGCGTTGCGGAAGGCGCGCACCGCGCCGTCCGCGCCCCGGACCGCGAAGAGCGGCGTGCCCGCGGCATCGCGCGCGAGATACGAGCCGGGCTCGGGCAGCGCGGTCGACGGACAGAACGGCGTCGGCAAGCGGCGCAGCAGCGCGAGCTCCGCGTCGAGCCGCGCCTGCGATCGGTAGTTTGCGACCGGTTCGCGCCAGCAGGTCTCGGCCGTGTCGGTGGTCCCGGCTTCGATGTGGTCGAACACACGCTGCGCCATCGAGCGATCGTCGAGGAGGGTCATTGCGCCGACTCCCGAAGTAGTTTCGATTTGTGAATTGACTTCACTTCTATTTTCGGCGAGCCTCCGCGGCGTGTCAATCGAGAGTCTTCCCGCGACCCCGAAAGGCCGGGCGACGCGACAGCGGCTGCTCGACGTGGCGCGGCGACTCGCGCTCTCCAGCAAGGGCGGCGTCGAGCTCGCGAAGGTCGCGGAGGCCGCCGGCGCCGTGCCGAGCCTCGTGCACCGCTACTTCGGCTCGAAGTCGGGCCTCGTCTCCGCGCTCGTCGACGATTTCTTCGATCGCTTTCATGCCGAGGTGCTCGACGCCAAGCTCGATGATCAGGGTGACTGGTCGGAGCACGAGCGGATCCGACTCGAGCGCGGCGTGCGCTTCCACTACGCGGAGCCCTTCGCCGCCGTGGTCTACGGCTCGCTCGCGCGTGATCCCGAGGTCGCGCGCAAGGAGGCCGCGCGCATCGCCTTCGTCGTCGAGCGCGCCGCACGCAGCATCCGCCGGGGTCAGCG
>JBGQIB010000140.1:0-12505 GCA_041498295.1 bacterium
CGGCCCTGGAGGATCCCGCGATGGACCCAGTGCTCGGCATTCTCTTGCTCTGGCTCGCGTTCAGCGCGACGCACGTCGGCCTCTCGAGCGCGCGCGTTCGGCCGCGCCTGGTCGCGGCGCTCGGCTCCGTGGCTTTTCTAGGCCTCTACTCCGCGATCGCGCTCGTGATCTTCGTGCCGTTGATCCGCTTCTACTTCGCGAGCAAGCACGCCGGAGCCGCGCTCTGGGTGCTGCCGCGCGGAGCGCTGCTCACGGGGACCGTGTACGTCGGCATGGGCGTCGCGTTCGTGCTGCTCGCGTCGAGCTTCCTCCAGCCGAGTCCCGCCGGGATGGCGCCCGCGAGCCTGACACCACACGGTGTACAGCGGATCACGCGCCATCCGCTCGTCATGGCGTTCGTGGTCTTCGCATTCGTTCACCTGCTTCCAAACGGCTGGGCCACCGACGTCGCCTTTTTCGGCGGCTTCGCCGCATTCGCGCTCGCCGCCGCCGCCCACCAAGACCACCGCAAAATCCAAACCGGCGTCCCCCCGGGCTACTCCGCCTTCGTGAAGCAAACTCCCTTCTTCCCGTTCACCGGCCCCGACACCCTGAAGGGCCTCCGCGAGCTCTCTCCCATCGCGGTTGTCGTGGGACTCGCAGCCGCAATCACCATCCGCTTCTTCCACTCGTCCTGGTTCGGCGGCAACCCGTAAGTCTCTCGGGAAGTGACTCCGCGTAGCGCGTGGCGTCGCCGGACGCCGACGAGTAGGGTCGAGGTCCGCCGAGGGGGCGCCGGCGACGCCGCGCGCGGCGAGGTGAGTCCGCGAGTCCTAACCCTCCGGCGCGTAGTAGTCGAAGTCGACGAGATTCTCTTTCAAGTACACGCGCAAGTTGTCCACCAACTTCTTCTCGATCTGCCTGACCCGCTCCCGTGTCAGGCCGAAGTCGTCGCCGATCTCCTGCAGGGTGCGCGGGTCGTCGGCGAGAATCCGCTTGCGCAGGATCGCTTGCTCGCGCGCATCCAGATCCACCGAGAAGCGCTCCACGTGTTCGCGGAACGTGCGCCGCATGTCGAGGTCTGCGACCGGATCCGACTCGCGCGCGTCGTCGCCCGCGAGCGAGTCACCGAACGTTCCGCCCGTCGGCTCGTCGCGGCGCGCCGGCGCGTCCGTCGACAGGTCGCCCTGCGAGAGTCTGTGTTGCAGATCGAGGACTTCCGGCTCCTTCACGCCGAGCTTCTCCGCGAGCAACTTCGGCGTCGCCTCGAGGCCGTCGCGCGCGAGCTCGCGCTTCGCGCGCGAGAGCTGAAAGAACAGCTTCCGCTCGGCGCGGCTCGAGCCGACGCGCACCATGCGGATGTTGTCGATCAGGTATTTCAAGATGTATGCGCGGATCCAGTAAGACGCGTACGACGACAGCTTCACGCCGCGGTTCGGGTCGAAGCGGCGCACGCCTTGGAGCAGGCCGACGTTCCCCTCCTGGATGAGATCCAAGAGATTTGTCCAAACGCGCCGATACTCGAGCGCGATCTTCACGACCAGGCGCAGGTTCGAGAGGACGAGCTTCTGTGCGGCCTCGGGGTCCTTCGAGCCGTGCACGCGCTGCGCGAGCTCGAGCTCCTCCTCGCGGGTGAGCAATGGGTATTTGCCGACTTCCGAGAAGTAACGCGCGAGTGTGTCGCGCGGAACGCTCTCTAGGCTCGAGCGCCCGGCTGGCACCGGAAGGTTCTTCGAGGGTTTGGCCGCGGGCTTGGCGGCGGGCTCGGCCTTGGGCGGAGCGGTTGGCTCGGCTTTCGGCGAGCCCTTTGGCGCTCGGCGGCGGGGAGGCTTCGTCACGCGCAGAAAAATACCCCGCCGTCACCGGTCTGTCGGCGACGGCGGAGTGAAGTGGTTTTCGGGTTCAGTCGCTATTTCTTCTTCAGCGTCATCACGAACTTCACGAGCGACCAGCGGTCCGCCTCGGGAATCACCGCGCCCCAGGGCGCCATGAGGGGCGAGCCGCCCTTCGACGCGGCGCCGTTCGTGATCACGTTGAAGTGGTCCCGCGGGGCGTCCCCGTACTTGAACTTCGCTTCCTGGAAGTTGCGCGGCGGCGGGTTCAGCGTCTTGCCGACCGGACCGTCGCCCAGGCCCGCCGGGCCGTGGCAGGTCACGCAGTACGTCCCGAAGAGCTGCGCGCCCTTGGCGACGTCGGCCGCTTTGACCTCGGCGGTGCCGTCGTCCTCGGCGCGAGCCGCCGTGACGACCGCGAAGAACGCGAGTGCGACAAGAATTGCGAAGCGAGCGCGCATCGAGGGCCTCCCATTTGAAAAGCGGCGCGGAGCTTAGAGGCCGGCTTTTCGCGTGTCAAAGCAGCGTTCTGCGGCACCAGCTGGAACCGGCGCGGTCACTTCCAGTTGCGCGCGAGCTCCACGAGCAGGCGTACACCGAAGCCGGTTGCGCCCTTCACGTAGTAGGGCATCTCCTTCGTCGTCCACGCGGTGCCGGCGATGTCCAGGTGCGCCCATGGAGTCTCGCCGACGAAGTGCGACAGAAACGCGGCCGCCGTCGAGGTGCCCGCGTTGCGCCCGCCCGTGTTCACGATGTCGGCGACGTTCCCCTTGATCGCCGTCTTGTGCTCTTCCCAGAGCGGCAAGGGCCAGGCGCGCTCGAAGGTCGTGTCCCCGGCGGCGCGCACCTTGTCACTCAGCTTCTCGTCGTTCCCCAGCACCGCGCAGCAGGCGTCGCCGAGCGCGACCACACAAGCGCCGGTCAGAGTGGCGAGATCGATGATCGCATCGGGCTGGAAGGTGGTCGCGTAGTGCAGCGCGTCGGAGAGGACGATGCGCCCCTCGGCGTCGGTGTTCAGGACTTCGATGGTCTTGCCGCGCGCGCTCGTGATCACGTCGCCGGGCACGTACGCGTTTCCGTCGGGCATGTTCTGCGCGGCGGCGACGATGCCGATCGCGTACACGGGCAAGCGCAGATCCGCGATCGCGCGCAGCGCGCCGAAGACCGCCGCTCCGCCCGACATGTCGTGCTTCATCTCGTCCATGTTCGCGGCGGGTTTGATCGAGATGCCGCCCGAATCGAACGTGATTCCCTTGCCGACGAACACCAGAGTGGGTCGCTTGCTGGCGCGCGCCGACTTCGCGGCCTTCTTTGCCGGGGCGCCGTACTCGAGCGCGATCAGTCGCGGCGGGTGCGCGCTGCCGCGCCCGACCGCGAGGATCCCGGCCATCTTCTCGCGCGCGAGCTCCTTCTCGGTGAAGACCGTGAGCTTCAGCCCGTGCGCGCGCGCGAGCTTGCGCGCCTCGCTCGCGAGATGCTCGGGCGTGCAGGCTCCGCCGGGCTCGTTCGACAGATCGCGGGTGAAGTTCGCGGCCTCGGCGACGGTGCGGCCGAAGGCGGCGCCGCGCTTCAGTGCAGCGACCTGACGCGCGTCGGGCGCGAGCAAGCTCGCGCGCTCGAGCGGTGTCGGCTTGTCGTTCCCGCTCTTGTACTTGTCGAAGCGATACGCGCCCAGTACGAGACCTTCCGCGAGCGCTTGCGCCGCGTCCTCGGGCGCGATGCGGCGAATGCTCGGGACGGCGAGTGCAGCCCTCGTCGCCTTCGCGCGCGCGAGCGCCTTCGCGGCGCGCCCGCCCGCCGCGCGCAGCGTCTCGCGACTGGCGCTCTTCTCGTCGCCGAGCCCCACGAGCACGAGCCGCTTCGCGGCGATGCCAGTCACCGGCAGAGACAGGACCTCGCCGCTCTTGCCTGTGAAGTCGCCGGCCGCAAACAAGCGCGCGCACAGGCCGCCGAGCGCTGCGTCGAGCTCGCGCAGCTGGCGCGGCGGCGCGTCGGCCTTGGTGAGCGGAATCACGACCGCGTCGCCCGAGGCGGCGACGAGGTCCTTGCGCTGAACGTCGATCTCCATGCTTCCCTCCGTGAAATGCGCCTGCGCGAGCGCGACAACGTAGCGCGCGGTCCGCGGAATTCCGTTGACGCTCCAGCGCGTTCTCTCTAGCTTCCGTCCGCCCCGAGAGCTCCGTCCCCGAGCTCCACTATTTCCTCCCCCCGGGGTCCCACCGAATGCTCGACTACATCCTGGGCTCGAGTCCCATCGTCTCGGCCGTACTGTTGCTGCTGATGCTCGCGTCGGTCTCGTCGTGGGCGATCATGATCATGAAGTATCGCGAGCTGCGCGCCGCGGAGCGCGACACCGAGGACTTCGTCGAGGCGTATCTCGAGAGCTCGCTCGAGAACGCGTACGAGGTCGCGCGCAAGCACCCGTCGAGCCCGCTCGCGACGGTCTTCCGCTCGGGCTACACCGAGCTGGCTCGGCTGGAGAAGATCCAAGGCGCCAGCGGACGCGTGACGCGCGACCAGGTGGAGGGCGTGATCAGCCGGCTCGGCTGGATCCGCGGCGAGGAGGTGCATCGGCTCGAGCGCGGTCTCTCCTTCCTCGCGACAGTCGCGAGCTCGGGACCGTTCGTAGGTCTGTTCGGAACCGTCATCGGCATCATGAATTCGTTCCAACAGATCGGCGCCGCGGGCTCGGCGAGTCTCGCGGTGGTCGCGCCCGGCATCGCGGAAGCGCTGGTCGCCACGGCGTTCGGCCTGGCGGCCGCGATCCCCGCGGCGGTCGGGTACAACTACACGAGCGCGCGCCTGAACCGCCTGGCCGCGAGGCTCGAGACGTTCGGGCTCGAGTTCTCGGACGTGCTGCGGCGCACGGCTGCGCGCGCGGCATGAACGTCGCCGACGGCCGCGGTCCGCGGCGCCAGCTCTCCGAGATCAACGTGACTCCGTTCGTCGACGTGATGCTCGTGCTGCTGATCATCTTCATGGTCACCGCGCCGCTGATGGAGCAGGGGATCGACGTCGACCTGCCCAAAACCCAGTCGAAGGGTCTGCGCTCCGACCAGCAGCCGCTGGTCGTGACCGTGAAGCGCGACGGCCAGATCTTCGTCCAAAGCGCGCAGGTACCGCTCGAGCAGCTCGGCGCGAAGCTCCGGGCGATCTTCGAGACACGCGGAGACCATTTGGTGTATCTCCGCGCCGACGAGAAGGTGGCCTACGGAACGGTGGCAAAGACACTCGCGATCTTGCGCGGCGCCGGTGCGACGGGCATCGGCATGGTGACCGAGCCCGAGGCGTGAGCTCCTTCTACGTGCCGACAGAGAGCCTGTTGCAGAGCCGCGCCTTCCGGCGACTTCTGGCGTTCTCGCTCGTGGGTCATCTGGTCGTGTTTCTCGCGCTGGCGTTGCGGCCGTCGAACCGCGGGCAGCTGATCTCGCCGTCGCCGGTGATGATCCAAGTCGTCTCCGCGCCCAAGTCGGCCGCTCCGAAGCCCGCGCCTGCCAAGCCGGCTCCGCCGCCGAAGGAGAAGCCGGCGCCGCCCGAGCCCGCGCCGCCGCCGCCCAAGCCGGTCGTCAAGGAAGTCGTGATCCCGAAGGACGTGAAGGCGCTCCCGGAAAAGCCCAAGCCGAAGCCCGCGCCGGCGGAAGCGAAGAAACCGCCACCGAGCGCGGAGGAGCTGCTCGCGAAGATGACGGAGCAGGTCGAAGCCAAGGAGGCGGCGAACGCGCCGCAGGAAGCACCGAAAGAAGCGCCGACCGCGATCGAGGGCGCCCCGGGCGCCTTCGATCCGCTGCTCTCGCCCTGGGTCGCGCGCGTGCGCACCTTGGTGCGCGGAAATTGGTCGGGCGCGAGCCTGTGCAAGGGCACGCCGCAGTTCGACGTCGACATCGACGCGGGCGGGCAGCTCACGCACATCGCGCTCGCGGAGTCGTCCGGTGACTCGTATTGCGACGACACGGCGGAGCGCGCGCTGCGCAAGTCGAACCCGCTGCCGCCGCCGCCCCGCGCGCTGTCGTTCACCTTGAGCCTGAATCCGAAGGACACACAGTGACTCGAGCCCTGATTGCGGCGCTGGCACTCAGTCTGGCCGCGCAGACTGCGAGCGCCCAGCGCATCCACATCGACGTGAACGGCGCGCAGAAGCCGATTCCGGTCGCCGTGCAGCGCTTCGCGGGCGGCGCGGGTGCGCTCGCCGACGACTTCTACGGCTCGCTCGTCTCGGGGCTCGAGTACTCGAGCGTGGTCGTGCACGTGAACCCCGAGGCCTTCGTCGAGCCACGCGAGACGAAGGACTTCGAGGCGCCCGCGGTCCCGTGCGACAACTGGAAGGCGATCGGCGCCGAAGGGCTGGTGCAGGGCGAGCTGCGCGACATGCAGGGGCGCGCGCAGGTCCGCTACCGCGTCTGGGACACTACTCGGTGTCGCCTGCTCGGCGAGGTCGGCTTTCGCGAGCGCGATCGCGCGGAGCTCCCGATGCTCGCGCGCCTGGTCGCGGACGACATCGTGCAGCGCTTCACCGGTCGGCGCGGCGTTTCGTCGACGGAGATCGCGTACGTCTCCGACAGCGGGCGGCGCAACAAAGAGATCTGGCTGATGAACGCCGACGGCTCGAGCAAGAAGCGACTCACGAACAACGGGTCGATCAACTTGTTCCCGTCGTGGTCGCCCGACGCGAAGACACTGGTCTACACCTCGTTCAAGGGCGGACTCGCCGAGCTGTACCTGCTGTTCCGCGGCACGCGTCCCGGAACGAAGCTGATTCAGACGCGCGACGAGAAGTTCCGCGGCGTGTGGTCGCCGAACGACGGCACGATTGCGGCCGTCGTGAGTCGCCAGGGGAACACCGATCTCTACACAGTTTCGAGTAGCGGCAAGGATCCCAAGCGAATCACCGAGGACCGCTCGATCGAGTCGTCGCCTTCCTGGTCGCCGGACGGGCGCAAGATGGCGTTCGTCTCCGATCGCACCGGCAACCCGCAGATCTTCGTGAAGGACCTCGACAGCGGCGAAGTCCGCCGGCTCACTTACAACGGCGACTACAACGCGAGCCCCGCGTGGTCGCCGACGGGGGAGTGGATCGCGTACGCCGCGCAGGCCGGGAACGACTTCGACATCTACCTGATCACCCCCGACGGCAGCTTCACGCAGCCGCTCGTGAGCGTCGGACGCAGCGACGAAGACCCGGCCTGGTCGCCGGACGGACGAAAGATCGCGTTCAGCTCGAATCGCCGCGGACGCAAGGAAATCTACCGCGTGGACCTGAACGGCGAGAACACGACCCTCTTGACCGACGGCGCCGGGAACTGCACAAACCCCGCGTGGTCCCGGTGGCTCGAGTAGTGCCCCGGGGGCAGAATTTGTTTGCAAGTTCGCGCATTACCGGTTAGAGAATGCACCGGTTTTCCCGTTGTGGCTCAGCGCCGATTTCGTGCGCTGGGTCACTGAATGTCTGACTAGGAGGTCGAGGGTGGTGAAGCGTTTTCTCGGAGTGGCGATCCTGTGCGCGGCCGTGGTGGCGTGCGAGTCGTCGAAGGGTCCCAGCAAGCCGTCGGATACTGGCTTCGGTACGGAGCAGAATCCGACCAAGAGCAGCGGCATGAGCAGCAACGCGGACAGCAGCATGTTCCGCACCGTCTACTTCGACTTCGACCGCTCGGATCTCCGTGCCGACGCGCGCGAAGGGCTCCAGGCCAACGCGAGCTACCTGAAGGGCAACTCGAGCGTCGCGATCACGATCGAAGGCAACTGCGACGAGCGCGGCAGCAACGAGTACAACCTCGCCCTCGGCAAGCGCCGCGCCGAGGCCGCCTACAAATACCTCGTCGATCTGGGCGTCGAATCTTCGCGCATGACCACGGTCAGCTACGGAGAAGAGAAGCCTGCGGTCGAGGGACACAACGAGCTCGCTTGGGCGAAGAATCGGCGCGACGACTTCAAAGCGCGCTGAGTTGAGCGCGAGAGCGTTCCGTCTCGTCGTCGCGGCCGGCACGCTGCTCGCGCTCGCCGGCTGTGTCACCGTGCCGGAGTTCCAAGCGCTGCGCCGCAAGGTCGACTCGCTCGAGAAGGGCGGTCACGGCGGTTCCGCGGACGACTGGAGCGGGAAGCCGGCTGCAAGCGGCGCCGCCGCCCCGAGCGGCAATCGGCTCGCGGATCTCGACGCGGAGGTCAGCTCGCTGCGCGATGAGGTCGGGCGCCTGCAGGGCGAGATCGACTCGCTCAAGAAGGAGCTAGACCGGGTTCAGCACGCTGGCGGAACCCCCGGAGCCGCCGCGGCACCTACAGAGGGCACCGGAGTCGCGCCCGCCGCTGGCGTGGCTCCTGCAGCAACGGCAGCCGTCGCGGCGCCGAATCCAACGACCGAAGCGCCCGCGCCGGCCGGCACGACCGCCTCGAGCGAGGAGGTCCGCGACTACGAGACTGCCTTCGGGCTCTATCGCGCCGGCAAGTACGCCGACGCCATTGACCGCTTCCAGGCGTTCCTCCAGACTCACCCGTCCTCGGAGTTCGCGGACAACGCGCTTTTCTGGATGGGCGAGTCGTACTTCAAGCTCAACGACTTCGAGCAGGCCGCGGTGGCATTCGACCGGGTAGTGAAGCGCTTCCCAAAGGGGAACAAGGTTCCCGATGCGCTCTATCGACAAGGCGTCTCGCTTCAGGAAATCGGAAACCGAACCGGACAGCAAAGCACCTACGCACCGGCGGCGTGCTCCATCTTCAAGCGCATTGCCGACGAGTTCCCGAGTTCCGAGCGCGTTGCCGAAGCTCGCCGACAGTTGGAGAAGTGCCCGTCGTGAAGAAGAACGATCAGAAGAAATTCCAGAAGATGCTCATGGAGCAGCGCGAGAGGCTGATTGTGAACGCCAAGAAGGCGGTCACCGGCGACATCCATCTGGACCCGGACGATTTCTCGGACGAGATCGACTCCGCGTCGTCGGAGAGCGGCCTCGCGTTCGTGGGTCGGCTGCGCGAGCGCGAACGCGCGCTGCTGCAGAAGATCGAGGCGTCGCTCGCGAAGATCGAAGCGGGCACCTTCGGCACCTGCGTGCAGTGCGGCGAGGATATCGGCCTGAAGCGCCTCGAGGCGCGCCCGGTCGCGAGTCTCTGCATCGACTGCAAGAGTCAGCAGGAGAAGCTCGAGCACTGAGCCCGAGCGCCGAAGACGCGAGCAGTGGTACTCGATGGCGCTGATCCTCGCCCTGGAGTCCTCGTGCGACGACCTCGCCGCGGCGCTCGTGCGCGACGGATCGGAGGTCCTCGCCTCGGTCGTGCAGAGCCAGGATCAGATCCACGCGCCCTACGGCGGCGTGGTTCCGGAGCTCGCGAGTCGCGATCACGTGCGCCACCTGCACGCGACGGTTCGCGCGGCCCTCGAGCGCGCTGGCGTCGGGCTCGACCAGGTCGACGCAATTGCGTGTACGGCCGGCCCCGGACTGATCGGCTCGCTGCTCGTGGGTGTCTCGTTCGCGAAGGCGCTCGCGTACAGGCTCGGGAAGCCGCTCATCGCGGTGCACCACATCGAGGGGCACCTCGCGTCGGCGCGGCTCGGTGAGCAGCCGCTCGCCTTCCCGTTCCTCGGCTTCGTGGTCTCGGGCGGACACACGCAGCTCTATCGCGTGACGACACTTTCCTGCGTAGAGCTGCTCGGGGAGACGCGCGACGACTCGGCCGGCGAGGCGTTCGACAAGGTCGCCAAGCGCCTCGGCCTCGGTTACCCCGGTGGGCGCGAAGTCGATCTCGCCGCGCGGCGCGGGCGCTCGGACCGCTTCCGCTTCCCGCGCCCGATGCTGCGCGACACGGGCCTGGAGCTGTCGTTCTCGGGCCTGAAGACCGCGGTCGCGCTCGAGGCAGAGAAGCTCGAGGCCGCCGCGGGCGGCGCGCTGGCCACGCGCGACGTCGACGATCTCTGCGCGTCGTTTCAAGAAGCGGCGCTCGACGTGCTGGTCGAGAAGGCGCGCCGCGCGCTGGCGGTGACCGGCCTTTCGAGACTCGCGCTCGTGGGCGGGCTCGCCGCGAACACGCGCCTGCGCGAGCGCATGGCGGAGCTCGCCCAGAAGCTCTCGATCGAGACGCGCTTTCCGCCGTTCGCGCTGTGCACCGACAACGCGGCGATGATCGGCGCGGTTGCCGACGGGATGCTCCGCGCGGGGCGCGTCGCGCCGCTCGATCTCGAGGCGTTTTCGCGCGTGCCGCCGCAGTCGGCGCGCGCGGTCGCGACATAGCCAACGCGCGCCGCGAGCTCGCGGCTCACGGGCTCGCGCCTTCGCGTGCGCGCGGCCAGAACTTCCTGCGTCGACCCGAGCTCGCGGCGCGCATCGTCGAGCGGCTCGGGATCTCCGCGAGTGACGCGGCGCTCGAGATCGGCCCGGGCCTCGGCCAGCTCACGCGCCCGCTCGCCGCGGTCGCGCGCCGCACGCTCGCGCTCGAAGTCGACCGCGGCCTGGTCGCGCTACTCGCGCGCGAGGGCGACCTGCCCGCGAGCGTCGAAGTTCGCCTCGCTGACGCGCTCGCGGTCGATCTCAACGCGCTCGCCGCCGAGCTCGGGCCGCCCGTCGTGCTGGTCGGCAATCTGCCGTACTCGATCGCGGGCCGACTGCTCGGCGAGGTGCTGCAGCCGCGCACGCCGTTCCGGCGCATCGGCTGCATGCTGCAGCGCGAGCTCGCGGATCGAGTTCTCGCGCAGCCCGGCAGCGCCGACTACGGAACGCTCACGGTCTACGCGCGCCTTTGGTTCGACGGCGAGCGACTGCTCGAGCTCTCGCGCGAGGAATTCTCGCCGCGCCCAAAGGTGCGCTCCACCTTCCTCGCGCTCGCACCGCGGGCGACACCGCCGAGTGTTACCGATGTCGCGGTGCTGCGGCGGCTCGTGCGCGCCGCGTTCGGGCAGCGCCGCAAGCAGCTCCGGCGCGCGCTCGAGCGCGAGTTCCCGCACGCCGGCGATGCGCTCGCCTCACTCGGCATCGATCCCAAGCGCCGCGGAGAGACGCTCGACGAAGCCGAGTTCGCCGCGCTCGCGAACGCGCTCGCACTTGCCGGTTCGTGAGCGGCCGTTGACACGCGAGCGTGAGGGCGCTTACGCTTTCCCCGCAGCGAGTCCGCATCGATAGAGCCCGGAAGCTTGGATCTCGAACGGGACCGAGACCGAAGGCGCGATGTTCGATGCGGACGGCAGTTCCGCCGTCCGCAGTCCGCACGCGAGAGCGCCTTCTGATCGAACTCGAAACGATCAGGGCGCTCGATTCGTTTGTGGCTCGCGGGAGGCAAACATGAACACCCCCGAAGCACGCATCACCGTGCCCGCGTTCCAGCGCAAGAAGGCGCGCGGCGAGAAGATCGCGATGCTGACCGCGTACGACCATCCGTTCGCGCGCATCTTCGACCAGGCGGGCATCGACGCGCTCTTGGTCGGCGACACGATGGGCCACGTCGTGCAGGGCCACGACACGACGCTGCCAGTGACTCTCGACGAAGTCATCTATCACTGCCGCATGGTGAGTCGCGCGGTGCGGCGCGCGCTGGTCGTCGGCGACATGCCGTTCGGCAGCTACCAGGTGAGCGTCGAGGACGCGCTGCGCAACGCGCTGCGCCTGATGAAAGAGGGCGGGGCGCAGGCGGTCAAGCTCGAGGGCGGCGAACGCGTGGCCGACCGCATCGCCGCGTTCGCGCGCATGGAGATCCCGGTCATGGGCCACGTCGGCCTCACGCCGCAGTCAGTCCACCAGTTCGGCGGCTATCGGGTGCAGGGTCGTGGCGACGAGGGACACGAAAAAGTGTTGCGCGACGCCAAGGCGGTCGAAGCCGCGGGCGCGTTCGCGGTCGTGCTCGAGTGCGTGCCGCGCGCGCTCGGCGCCGAGATCACGCGCGCGCTCAGGGTCCCGACGATCGGTATCGGAGCGGGCCTGGGCTGCGACGGCCAAGTGCTCGTGATGCACGACCTGCTGGGTCTCGGCGAAGTCGCGCCGCCGCGCTTCGTGCGCCAGTACGTGGCGCTCGGCGACGTCGTGCGCCGCGCCGCGGAGATGTACGCCGAAGACGTGCGCAACCAGAAGTTCCCGGGCGATGCTGAATCCTATTGAGCCGCTGCTGATCAAGAGCGTCGCGGAGCTGCAGCGCTGGTCCGACGCCGCGCGCTCGCTCGGCCGGCGCATCGCCCTGGTGCCGACGATGGGCGCGCTGCACGAGGGGCATCTGTCGCTCGTCCGCGTCGGCTACCGGCACGCGGATCGCGTGGTCGTCTCGATCTTCGTGAACCCGACTCAGTTCGGGCCCGCGGAGGACTTCGCGCGCTACCCGCGCGACCTGGCGCGCGACGTCGAGCTGCTGCGCAAGGTCGGCGCCGACGTCGTGTTCGCGCCGCCCGTCGAGGAGATCTTCCCGAGCGGCGACGCGACCTGGGTCGAGGTCGAGCGACTCACTTCGGGCCTGTGCGGACGCAGCCGCCCGGGTCACTTCCGCGGAGTCACAACGGTCGTCGCGCGGCTCTTCAACTGCGCGCGCCCGCACCTCGCGGTGTTCGGCGAGAAGGACTATCAGCAGCTCGCCGTGATTCGCCGCATGTCCCGCGACCTGGCGTTCGGCGTCGAGGTCGTCGGCGGAGCGATCGTGCGCGAGCCGGACGGCTTGGCGATGAGCTCGCGCAACGCGTTCCTCTCGGCGCGCGCGCGCCAACAGGCGACGTCGCTGCACGCGGCGCTGCACGAGGC
>JBGQIB010000141.1:0-12390 GCA_041498295.1 bacterium
TCGATGTCCTTCACCTTGAGTCCGATGTGGTCGTACCTGGGGACCTCCTTTTGATGGAGGTCAGGCTAGGGCGAAGCCGCGAGGCGATCTTGGAGGATCTTGCGGTCGCCCCGCGAGGCGCGCCGGAACGCGCGCGGCGAGACACCGGCCGCGCGGTGGAACGTGCGCACGAAGTTCGAGAGGTCGCCGAAGCCGACGGCGAAGGCGATGTCGGTGATCGAGCGCTCGTCGTCCGCGAGCAGGCGCGCCGCGCGGCGCAGGCGCGAGCGCACGAGATACTGGTGCGGAGTCACTCCGAGAACTTTGGCGAACAGCCGCAGGAAGTGAAACGGGCTGAGGCCCGCGTTGCGCGCGGCGCTCTCGAGGTCGACCTGCTCGTGCGAGTTCGCGTCGATCCAGGCCGCCGCGTCGACGGCGCGCCGCCGGTCTCGCTCGCCGGCGCCGGTCGCGCGCCCCGCGCTGCCGGTGACGGTCGCGACGAAGCGCGCCGCCAGCCACAAGCCCAGCTCGTCGAGGCCGGCGTCGCTCTGACCCTCGGCCGCGGCTTGCGCCAGCTCGCCGAGCACCATGAGCTCGGACAACGGCGGCACCGCGCGCGCGTGCCAGACGTCGCTCCGAGCGCCGAGCGTCTCGACCACCTCGGGCGTGAAGTGGATCGAGAGACACTCGTCGCCGACCACGTGGTCGTGCGTGCAGACATACTCGTCGCCCGGACATCCGACGAGCAGCGATCCGGTCACCAGCTCGAACGCCTTCCCTCGCGCGCGATAGCCGAAGCTGCCCTTGCGCACGTACGAGAGCGAGTAGCTGTGGTGCAGCTCCACGTAGGGCGCCTGCGCGTACGAGACGTCACAACGGAAGTCATCGACTCGGACCATGCCCGAGCGGAGCAGCGGGGTGGCGCCCATGGCCCGAGATTCTAGCGCGCTTGACCGAACTCTCCGGAGAGGGCGTCGTGACGATCGAGATCGCGTCACTCGCGGGCGGCTGCGAGCTCCGGCTCGTGCACTAGCTCAAGGCGCAGGGGGCGGAGTCTCTGAGTCGAACCGAGCCGGGCTGGAGGACGATGACCGAGGCGCTCGCTCGCGCGCTCGGCTAGAACGCCGCGGCCTGCCACAGATACCAGCTGGCGACGGTTCGGTAGGGCGCCCACCTCGCGCCGTACTTCGCGAGTTCTCTGGGCGTGGGCAGGGCGCGCTTTCGGTACGCGATCGAGAAGCCCTTGCGGATGCCGAAGTCGTCGACCGGTAGGACGTCCGGGCGCGCGAGTCGGAAGATGAGCAGCATCTCCACGGTCCAGCGGCCGATGCCACGAACCTGGGTGAGTCGTTCGACGAGCAGCGCGTCGTCCATGTCGCGCGCTTCCGCGAGGCTCGGGATCTCGCCCTCGGCGCTGCGCCGCGCGAGATCGCGCAGCGCGAGCAGCTTCGCGCGCGAGAGACCCGCGCCGCGCAGCTTCCCGTCCGACGCGCGCAGGATCTGCTTTGGCGCCGGCCCCTGGTGCGCGTTTGCGAACAGCGCGCAGACGCGCCCGTAGATCGTCGCGGCCGCCTTGCCGCTGAGCTGTTGGTAGACGATCGCCTCGGAGAGCATGCCGAACATGCTCGACGTCTTCTTGAGCTCGAGCGCGAACGGCCCGACGCGCTCGATGACACGCGCCAGTGTCGGGTCGGCCGCGCGCAGGTGCGCGAGCGCGCGCTTCGGATCGAAGCCGAGCCGGCCATCGCCCTCGAACAGCGCAGTTTGGCCTGCGGCGTGCGCGCCCTCGAGCGAGAGGAGCCGGAGCTTCGTCGCGGCGCCGCCGTTCGCGGAGAACCCGCCGAGCTTGCCGTTCGCCGCGAGCACGCGATGGCAGGGCACGACGATCGCAAACGGATTGCGCCCCAGCGCCGAGCCGACGGCGCGCGCGTTGCCCGGCTCACCGAGGCGCGCGGCGATCGCTCCGTAGGTCAGTGTCTCGCCCGGCGCGATCGAGCGCGCCGCCTCGTACACACGTTTGTGGAACGGCGGGGTTCGCGACAGATCGAGCTCGATCTCCTCGAGCGCGCTCTTCTCGCCGCGCAACAGCGCCTCGATGCCGTCGATCGCGCTCTGCACCGCGCGCGGCGGCGCAACCTCGCGCACGTCGGGAAAGCGCCTCTGGATGCGGGCGCGCGTGGCCGCGTCGCGCGCCTCGGGAAGCTGCACGGCCGCGACTCCGCGCTCGCTCCACACGATGCCGCAGCGCCCGATCGGCGAATCGAAGAGCGCGAAGCCGGCTGCCGTCATGATCGCGCGAGCGTAGCACCGGGGGGGTGCGTCCGACTTGGAGGATCTTGCGCTCGCGCGCGGAGCTCAGTGCCCGAACACCTGCTGGAGGAGAGAGGTCGCGCGCGCGGCCGGGTCCTTGCGGATGCGCTTTTCCTCGTCGCCCACGACCGTGAAGAGACCGGCGAGCGCCTCTCCCGTGACGTAGCCGGTGAGGTCGAACCTCGGCACCGACGCGAACGGCATGGACGCGTACTCACTTACGAGCGCATCGTACTGCTTCGTCACGCCGACGTTCCTCATCGCGGCGTCGACGATCGGCCGGAATTTCGCGGTCAGCGGCGCGCTGGTCTTCTTCTTGAAGTAACTCGTCGCCGCGGTGTCGTTGCCGCGCAGGATCGCGCCCGCGTCCTGGAAGCTCATCCTTTGGATCGCGTCGACGAACACCGGCGTCGCTTGGCCCGCCGCGCTCTCGGCTGCGCGATTCATCGCGACCTCGAGCTCGTCGACCTTCCCGCCCATGCCGACGGCGCGCAGCGCGGTCGCCATCGTCTCGAGCTTGCCGGGCAGCTTGATGCGGATCTGCGGGTCGTCGAGAAAGCCACCCGGCTTGGAAGCCTCTTGCACGGCGCGCTGAGTCGCGAGCTTCAGTGCCTCACTCAACCCGGACGCGGTGGTCGCGTCCGAGAGCTGCGCTGCGTAGGCGGCGAAGGCGAGCGCGACGGCGGCGACCTTCATCCCGCCACTCTATCTCACGCGCCTCCAGTTCGGAAATGCCATCACGCCGATCATTGCGACCACCGCGATGGCTCCGGCGCGCCGAGCTCGATCAACGCCTCGCTCGCCGACGCCGAAGAAGCGACTAGCGAACGGCGGCAAGGCGAGAGAGGGAAGGCAATGTCCGAGGCGCCCGTGGGTGGGTCGACGTCTCCCGTCGGCCGGAAGGCGCAGAAGCGACTCCTGCTGCGAGTCACCGACTGGTTCGTGCCCGCGAGCGTGCTCGCCGGGAGCGCGGACGCGGTACGCCGCGCGCGCACGACGGTACTCTTTTACCTCGTGCTCGACTGCTGGGTCCCGTTTTTCATTCTCACGTACTACGCGCTGACTCCGATCGAGACCTCCGCCCCGCTCGCGCGCACGCTCTCGTACTCCATTTGCGCAAACGCCGTACTGCTGCTGCTGGGCCGGCACTGGTGGCGCGTGCATCTCTCGGGGCTCGGTTTCATCGCTGTCCTCGCGGTCGCGACCGTCCGCATCATCGTGCTCACTGGCGGTGCGGACTCACCCTCGGTCTGGTGGCTCATGATCTTTCCCGGTGTGATTCTCGCCATCGGCAAGCGGAGTCACGCAGTCGCCGTCGCGCTGCTCTGCGGCGCGGCCTTCGCGGCCCTCGCCGGAGCCGACCTCGCAGGCTTCGGCGCCGTCAACCTGCTTCCGGTGGAGACGCACGACTACATCGTGGCGGTCGCACAGGTGAGCCTCCTGAGCGCCCTCCTCTCGCTCAGCTTCGCATACGAGGTCGCGAAGGACGCCGCGCTCGAGGCACTCGCGCAGAGCAACGCGGCCCTCGAGGAGGCGCGCAGCCAAGCCGTCGCCGCGAGCGGCGCCAAGAGCGAGTTCCTCGCCAACATGAGTCACGAGATCCGCACGCCCATGACGGCGATCCTCGGCTTCGTCGACCTGCTCACGGAGGATGGCGACACCACAATAGATCGCTCCGAAGCCGTCGAGATCATTCGGCGCAACGGCGAGAATCTCTTGAAGCTCATCGACGACATCCTCGATCTCTCCAAAGTCGAGGCGGGCCGCATGGAGCTGCGCTTCGGGGTCTGCTCGCCGATCGAGTTGATCTCGGACGTCGCCTCGTTGATGCGCGTGCGCGCGGACGCCCAGGGGATCGACTTGCGCGTCGCCTGGCTGTCCCCGCTGCCCGTGGCGATCGAGACCGACGTCGCGCGAGCGCGCCAGATCCTGATCAACTTGATCGGGAATGCGATCAAGTTCACGAGCGCTGGGGCGGTCGTCGTGGAGGCCGTCTTGCAGCGTGCGGAGGTCGGCGCGTGGCTCGAGATTGCCGTGCGCGACTCGGGCATCGGCATGGCCCCAGAAACGCTCGGGCGCGCGTTCGACCCATTCACGCAGGTCGACGCGTCGCTGTCGCGGCGCTACGGAGGCACCGGGCTCGGGCTCGCGATCTGCCGGCGGCTCGCGACGCTGCTGGGCGCGCGGATCGAGGTGGAGTCACAGCTCGGTGTCGGATCGACGTTCCGGCTCTCGCTGCCGGTCGCCTCGCCTGCGGCCGGGTCTCTCATCGACCCGACGGCGGACGACGCGCGCGGCGCGAAGCCCGGGAGGCCGGCCTTCCGAGCCACCGCTCCGCGCGCCTCGGGCCGAGTCACTCGTGTCCTCGTCGCCGAGGATGGACCCGACAACCAGCGCTTGATCGCGGCGCATCTCAAGCGCGCTGGGGTCGAGGTGACGCTGGTCGAGAACGGCGCCCTCGCCGTGGCGGCCGCGCTCCAAACCGTGGCGTGCGGCAAGCCGTACGACGCCATCCTCATGGACATCCAGATGCCCGTCATGGACGGCTACGCCGCGACGCGCACGCTTCGCGAGCACGGCTACCGCGGCTTCATCGTCGCGCTCACCGCCCACGCCATGCAGGGTGATCGCGAGCGCTGCCTCGAGGCGGGCTGCGACGACTATCTCACGAAGCCGCTCGACGTTGCCGCGTTGCTCGCGTGCGTCGAACGCTGCGCGCGCGGTGACTCGAGCAGGCGGTAGAGGATGTTGTCGGTGAACGCGGGGTCGCGCGTCAGCGCGAGGTGATCCGCGAACAGGAACGTGACGTCGGTCCAGGCGATCGGCGACACGACGCCGGGTCGCCACTCGCCCGTCTCGCGCTCGTCCATGATCGCGCTCGTGCGCAGCACGGTGCCGTCGCCGGGTGCCGTGACGGCGACCTTGAGGGCGCCAGCGCGGTCGGCCGAGAGCACGGCGCGTGTCGGCTCCGCGTCGCCGGCGAACAAGTGGAGCGTGAGCCCCGGCGGCGGCGTCACGGGCAGATCGAGCGCTGCATGGAACTGGCGCGCGCGCGCGAGTGACTTCGCCAGATGGTCGCGCGCGATCCGCCGGCGGGCGACGGGATCGGAGATCTCGGGAAGCTGAACCACGAGCGCCGCGTCGACGCTGGGCGAAGCGAGCCCCCAGCCGAAGCGCTCCCAGGTCGCGACGTCCAGCGGATCGAGTGTCTTGCCGTCGGCATCGACGAGCGCGCGGTGTCGCGCGCGCGGCAGGAGTTGATACAGCGCCAGCAGGCGCGCGCCGTCGGCGGTCTCGGGGTCCGCCGAGCCGCCGCCGAAGGCGCCCCAGACGTCGCGCCCGCTTTCCGTGTCGAGGAGCTTCGAGCCGAGCACCCCCGGAATCAGGATCACGGGGTTGCGCGTCGCGTCGTCGAATTCGGCCGCGCGGTTGTAGAGCCCGCCGAGATCCGGCGCGCCGTCCCCGCTGCACGCGAGGGCGAAGCACGCGATCGCGATCGAGACCCAGCGCCCGGTCATAGAGAGGGAGTCTCCCTCGGGAGCGCGGCGTTACACGCGCGAGCGCTGAACCGGCCGATCGCCGAGGATCGTGGCGCGGTGCATGATCCGCCGCTGCGGCAGGTAGTCGTTGACCGCGTAGTGCTGCGTGACTCGGTTGTCCCAGAACGCGATCGAGTCGGGTTTCCACTTCCAGCGCACGAGATACTCGGGCTTGGTCACGTGCTCGAAGAGCATGTCGAGGATCGCGTCGCTCTCCTTGCGGCGCAGCCCGACGATCTTCGACGTGAAGCCGAAGTTCACGAACAGGCCGTCCCCGCCCGTCTCGGGGTGCGTGCGCACGACCGGGTGCACCACCGGCGGATGCTCCTCGACCGCCTTCGCGTGCTTCTCCGCGCCCGCGCCCTTGGCAACCACGCCGCGCGCGGGGAAGCCGCGCGCGAAGTCGTGCACGGCGTCCAGGGTGGTGAGAAAGTCGGCAAACGGCCGCGACAGCCCCTCGAACGCCGCCTGCATGTTCGACCAAATCGTGTCACCGCCCTCGGGCGGCAGCAGCTTCGCATAGAGAATCGCACCGAGCGGCGGTGTCTCGATGAAAGTTACGTCCGTATGCCACGCGTCGTTGTCGGTCGGGTTCGACGCGTGGTTGTCGAGGATGAACAGCTCCGAGGCCTCGGGCACGCCGGGATACAGCGGGTGCGTGTGCAGCGCGCCGAAGCGCGCCGCGAAGTCGCGCTGCTCCGTCGGCGTGATGTGCTGGTCCTCGAAGAAGATCACCTTGTGCGCGAGCAGCGCCGCGCGGATCTCGGCGATCTCCTCGTGCGCGAGCGGCTTCGAGAGGTCGACATCCTCGACCACCGCGCCGATCGTCGGGGTGAGCGTTCGAATCGGGAACTTGCGCGCCATCGGCTGCCCTCCGGGTTCGCGGCTATTGGACTCCATCCGCGTGCGGGCTTCAACGCGGCTCAGCTGTGCGCGAGGCGGCGATCGAATTTGAACCGCTCTGGTGCGCCCAGCGTCACCCTCCGGAAGCCCGGATGGACTGGATTCAGCAGATAGTTCTTCTCCGCGGGGACGACGGCGCTCGGGACCTCGAGCACCGCGCTCTTCCCGGAAGCGATCCAAGCGTCGCCGAGCGCGCGGAGTCGGAGGGGAGCGGGGTAGGTGTTCCAGGTTGCGGGCAGCGCCGCGCGCTCTCCTGCAGGTGCACCAGGAGCTCGAGCGCCGCCAGCGAGACGTTCTCGGCGGTGTACACCAGCGCGTGTCCCGGGCTGTTCCAGCGCCCGCCGTAGAGTCGTGCGCCTGACCATGGCTCTAGCCGAACGAAGACACTTCCAGCGTGGTCGTGCGGCGGGCGAGTAGGGCGGGGTAGAGCGCAGAGAGCAAGACCGATGCGACGACGAGCGCGAACAGGAGCGCAAGACGGCGCAGGTCGAGGTGGGCGTCGACGTAGAGGCCGAACTCGTCCCCCATGATCTCGAGCATGGGGCGCAACAGGAGGAGGCCGAGGCTCGCGCCAGCGAGGACCGAGAAGCCGGCGATCAGCCCGGCGTCGGCGAGGACGACGGCGGCGAGCTGGTTCGGCGCGGCGCCGGCGGTGCGCAGCAGGACGAACTCGCGGCGGCGCGCCGCGACGATGCCGAGCAGGAGGTTCGCGATCGAGACGCCGCCGAGCAGGAGCGCGAGCGTCGCGACGCCGAACAGGAGGCCGTCGAAGCGCGCCGCGAACGTCTTCGCGCGCGCGAGCAGCTCGTCGTTCGAGGTGAAGAAGAGTGACTGCTGCGCGTAAGTCGCGCTTCGGATCGCGTCGATCACCGGAGCGGGATCGCCGGAGGTGAAGAGCAAGAGGGCCCCGGGGCCGGCGCGCGACCAGTGCGCGTCGAACGTGCCAAGGTCCATGTAGAGTATGCCGCTCGGTCCGGCCATGCCGAAGAGCTCGCCGGCGATCTTGAAGCGCTGTGTGCCCTTCGGCGTCGCGAGCTCGATCTCGTCGCCGGCCGAGAGCCCAAAGTGACGCGCGAATGCGCCCGAGACGGCGACTTCGCCGCGCCCGAGCGCGGTCAACACCGCGCGCTCGTCCGGTCTGTCGGAGGCCGCGCGCCGCCGGAGTGAGATCCTCGACTCGAACGCCCCGAGCAACACCTCCTCGCCGCGCACGAGCACCGTCGCTTGGAACTGTTCGGACAGGTCGGCGACCCCCGGGATTCGCCGAATGGCGTCGACGACCGCGGGCAGGAGCACCTCCTCGGCGCCGTCGTCGAACGCGGCGCTCGCGGAGATGTCGATCGCCTCGGGATAGCGCGTGCGGATCACGTTCAGCAGTGTCTCGCCGAAGCTCGCCGACAAGAGGATCGCGCCGGAGACGAACGCCACGAGGCAGGTGATCGCCGCGACGGCCAGCGCCGTGCCGCGCATTCGCACCGCGAGTCCCGTACCGGCCAGGTGCCCGACCCCGGGAGCCACTCGACCGAGGAGCTCGCGCGCAGAGCCGATCCCCGACAGCGCCGGAGTCACGAGGCTCGCCGTGAGCAAGGTGCCGAGCGCCAGCAGCGAGAGGAGCCGCACGCGCGGGGGCACGCCGCGGACGGCAGTCGCCGCGGCCAGCCCCAGCGCCAAGACGATCGGCCACGGCACACACGCGCGTGTCGCGCCCGTCGCACGCGTGTCCGCGCGCGACTCCCGCGTCGCATCCAGCACGTAGCGCCGCGTCGCCAGCCGCGCGGGGCCGAGCGCGCCGCAGAGCGCACCCAACACGCCCACTGCGAGCGCCAGCCCGACGGTCGGGCCCGACACAGAGACATCCGCTGCGCGCGTGGAGCCCGCTTGGAAGTATTCCGAGACCTGCGAGAGGGTCGGCAGGAAGAGCCGCGCGAGCACGCGCCCCGCGGCGAAGCCGAGCGCCGTGCCCAGCGTTGCGAACGCGAGTGAGTCGAACGCGATGAAGCGCGCGATGCCGCGCGCCGAGAACCCGGTCGAGCGCAGCACCGCGAACTCGTCGAGGCGCCGCTCGACCGCGGTCGACATCGCGGCGTAGCTCAGCAGGCCCGCGACGAGTGACCCGATCGCGGCGATCATCCAGACCGCGGCGCGCAGCGCGCCCATCGTCTGATCGAGCGACGACTGGCGCAGGCCGGGGCGGCGCACGGTCGCCGCGCCCGCGACGCGCTTCTCGAGCTCGGCGCGCAGCGCGCCGAGGTCCGCGCCCGGCGCCGGCACGACGTCGATCCGATCCACCGAGTCGGCGCGTCCCACGAGCGCCTGCAGCGCGTACAGGTCCATCACCGCGATCTGTCCGCCGAAGGCGCGCGCCACGCCGCGGTCCGCGAGCAACCCTTCGACGTGCAGCGCGCGCAGGCCGAGCGGCGTGCGCACCTGGAGTGACTCGTCGAAGCCGACCCCCGTCTTCGCCGAGACGAGCTCCGAGATCACCACAGCATCCGCGCGCGCGAGAAGCTTCAGCGCGTCGGGCACCTGCGCGCCGCGCGCGCGCAGGTCGAGCTCGCGCCCGACGCCCTCCTCGAGCAGGTCGATGCCCAACACGTGAATCGACAGCTTCGCCGCGTCGATCTGCAGATTCGCCGTGAGCATGGGCGAGGCGGCCGCGACGCCCGGCGCCGCGCGCACTTCCTCGACCAGGCGCTCGGGGATGCCCAGCGCGCCGTCCACGATCTCGAGCTGGGCCGCGCCCGCCAGCGCCTCCGCGGTGCGATCCGCGAGCTGCTGCACCGCGCGCGAGCTCATCTCGAGGCTCGTCGACAGGGCCACGCTCGCCGCGATCGAGACAATCGTGACCGCGGCGAACACGGCGTTGCGCCCGAGCGCGGAGTTCAGGCCGAGCAACGCGCCCAGCGGAAGGCGCCAATCGCCGCCGATCACCGCGTCAGCTCGCGGCGGAGAGCGACGCCGCGCCGCTGTCTTCGTGAATCGAGCCGTCGCGCAGTGCGATCACGCGATCCGCGTACGCGGCCGCCTCCGCGTCGTGAGTCATCATCACGAGCGTCATGCCGCGCTCGTCGCAGAGCTCGCGGAACAGGCGCAGAACCGCGCGCCCGGTCTCGGAGTCGAGGTTCCCGGTCGGCTCGTCCGCGAGCACGATCTCCGGCTCGGCGACGATCGCGCGCGCGATCGCCACGCGCTGCATCTGTCCGCCCGAGAGCTGCGTCGTGTCGCGCGCGCCGAAGCCGCCGATCTCGAGTCGCTCCATCAAGCTCGTCACCCGCGGTCGCAGCTGCGCGATGTGTTTCCCGTCCATGAGCAGCGGCAGGGCGATGTTGTGCTCCACGCTGAGCGTCGGCACGAGATTGAAGAACTGATAGACGAGACCGATGTGGCGCCGGCGGAAGCGCGCCGACTCAGCCTCGGAGAGACCCTGCAGCTGCGTGCCGCCGACCGAGACCCGTCCCGCGGTCGGCCGGCGCAGGCCCGCGACCACGTGCAGGAGCGTCGTCTTCCCGCTGCCGCTCTTCCCGCGCACGATCACGAACTGTCCGCGCGGCACCGCAATCGTCAGCGCGCGCAACGCCTTCACCGCCGACGCGCCGGCGCCGTACACCATCTCGACGTCCTCGGCCAAGATCGCGGGCTCCAGCTCGGACTGACTCGGATCGCGCATGCACGCGCGCTCGTGTGCAATGCGCGTGCAGCGTGAGAAACTCGCGCGCTCGGCCGCCTCGGCGCTATCGCGTCAAAGGCCCGCCACTTCCGGCCGGGCCGAGACCGGATCCTGTGGCCGCGGCGCTCAGCCGAGCCACTCCCCGAACACGATCGCGTTGCCGCACAGGTCGAGCACGGTGAACTCACGGAAGCCCCACGGTTGGTTCGCGAGCGCGCCGTTCGGGTGGACGACACCGGAGCGCGTGAACTCGGCGTAGAGCTCGTCGACGCCGCGCACGTTCACGCGGCAGCTCGTCCACTTCGGCAGGTCCGGCAGGTCCATCTTGAACAGGTGCAGCTCGAAGTCCGAGCGGCCGACCCCCGCGTAGCCCTCGAGCTCGAAGAGCTTCCGGAAGCCGAGGCGTGTCTCGTAGAACTCGAGCGCCGCCGCCAGGTCGAGTACGGGGAAGCGCGGGACGGCCTTCACCATGCCCGGGCCCGCGCTGAGTGTGGTCCAGGCGATCGCGGGAGTCAGGAGCCCCGCGATCCCCGCCGCGAAGCTGGCCTTCCAGCCGAGGAACGCGGGCAAAGTGAGTGGATCCGGCGCGACCGAGCGCAGCGCGAGACTCGCAGGCGCGCCGATCAGCGCGAGCCCCAGCGCCCCGAACGCGAGCGCGCGCAGCGCGTCCGGCAGGCGCGCAAAACGCGCGGCCGCGCCCGACGCCGCGGCCGCACGCCCGGGGAACACTCCGCGCCTCACCAGGCCCTCGACCCTGGGCGAGACCAGGAACCAGGCGGCGAACGGAATCAGGAAGCTCGAGATCAGTGCGTCACTCACCGCGCCCGTGGATCCCGAGATCGGAACGAACGGCGCAAAGCGATACAGCCACCAACCGATGCCACCCGCGAGCGCGAAGTTCAGCGCCGCCGGGTAGAGCCCGTACCAGACCGCGAGCACGCGAGTCACATGCGACCTCTCAGCAAGGTGGTGCAACCCCGGCGGTGCGCCCGGCGGCAACGACCGAGAGCGGCTTCGTTTTGCAGTCCGAGAGCACGTGATTCATCAGTGAGTCGACGCGCCGCGCGAGCGCCTCGGCTCGGGGATCGTTCTCGACGGTGAAGAGAGGAACGTCGATCTCGAGCTGCAGCCGATCGGTGCCGCACGAATACTCGGTTATAAGAGCATCGAAGAAGCGCGGCCCCGGCTCCGCCTGGCTCTGGAACAGGCGCACTTTGAACCGCTGGACGGCGTTCGAACGGAGCGACGTCGCCTCGCCTATGAGGCGCGCGCTGTCGACCGACACGCGTCCCACGTCGCGCGAGCCATCCGCGGTCGCGAGCGCGTCCGGCAAACACTCGCCGAGCGGCGAAGAGAGATCGGCGCTCGCCCGCACGAACGACACGCCACTCATCCGTTGTGGTGCGCTGGTGCATGCCACGGCGATCCAGAGTGCAAGCACGCTGGAGGGGACGAGTCGAGAAGTGGATGGCCCCCTGGTCGAGTCACACATTCGCGAGATCATACCGCGCTGCCGAAGCGGCGACGCAGGTTGCGATGCCGCAGCGCGAACGCCATTCGGAACATGGGCAGGAACAGCGGGCCGAGCGCGGCGATTCGCGGCACGAAGCTCACGCGATCGCTGAGCACGCAGCCGCCCTCGACCGGATCGACGCGCCGCTCGTGCTGCCACTCGCGCTGCGTGAGCATCGGCGAGCGCTCGAGGAAGCGACCGGGCGCGAGCTCGATGAACGTGAGGTCGTCGTAGTCGATCGGAATGAAGCCGAGGAGCAAGATCCAGCTCCGGTACCTGCGGGGCCCGGCCGCGGGCGGCCGCGGCCACCCGCCTTCGCTCGGCTCCGCCTCGCTGCGCGCGATGCTTGCGAAGACGTCATCGAGTGACTCGAGTCCGCGCGGATGCGTCATGCGCACGAGCGGGAAGAGCTCGCGGTTCACGCCGCGCATGCTCGTCGCGTGCGACCAGACCTCGGCTGCCGGCGCCGTCAGGCGCGA
>JBGQIB010000142.1:0-12215 GCA_041498295.1 bacterium
ATGCGGATCTCGCAGTGATTGTGACCGCCGGCCATCGTGTGCACGTCGCGCACGATCTCGAAGCCGGGGTTCGGCAGGTCGACGATGAACGCCGAGTTCCGCGCCTGCGGCGGGTTCGCGTCGGGATCGGTGCAGGCGATCAGGATCGCGAACTTCGCCCCGCGCGCGCCCGAGATGAACCACTTGTGCCCGTTGATGTGCCAGTTGTCGCCGTGGCGCACCGCGAACGTCTGGATTCCGGTCGGGTCACTGCCCGCGACCTCCGGCTCCGTCATCGCGAAGCACGAGCGCACGTAGCCGTTGCACAGCGGCCTGAGATACTTCTCGCGCTGCATCGGCGAGGCGAAGTGCAGCAGCGTGTGCATGTTGCCCTCGTCGGGCGCCTGGCAGTTGATGATGAACGCGGAGAGCGGCACGCGCCCGCACTCCGCGGAGACCGTCGCGATGCCGAGCGCGCCGAGGTCCATGCCGCCAAACTCCTTCGGCATGTGCGGCAGCCACAGGCCGCGCTCGCGCGCGAGCTTGCGCAGCCGAATGATCTCGGGGCCCCACTGCGCGCGATCCTCGACCTTCTCCAGTCGAGTCGCGACGGGCTCGACCTCCTTGTCGATGAACTCGCGGATCCGAGTGCGCAGATCGATGATGTCGGGCGGCAAACTGAAGTCGATCGCCATCGCTAACTCCTCCCGTGGCGCGACATTCTATCCCGACGCGGGCCCGGCGCGCGGCCTGAAGCGGTCACGCGCGCGCCACAGCGCGTAGGCCAGCGCAGCGAACGGGGCGAGTGCTGCGAGACCCACGACCACGCCCGGGCCGTGCGGAGCGGTCACCGCCCAGACGAGCATTCCGATCGCGACCGACGCCGTGTACAAGGCGGCCCACGGATGCAGCCAAGGGCGCATCTTCCAGAAGCCGTACGTGCCCGCGCCGTAGATCGCCCAGTGCAGCGGCTCGGTCGCCTTCGCGGCCCAGCCCGTCAGCATGAAGCCGAGCCAGACTTCCTGGTCATGGTCGACGGGCTTCCAGAAGAAGTCGTACGGCATGTACGCGAACGTCATGAACGCGCAGAAGCCGAGGAGCGCCGTCATCCAGGACGGGCGCTCGGGCACGGTCAGAGCCGTTCGATGAGGGTGGCCGCAGCGTCCGCGACGGAGTCGGACGAAGTCGACATCTCGAGATTGCGCAGGCGGCTGCGCAGCAGCGACTTCTGCTCCGGGGCGAGCGCGTCGGCGACGCGCTCGAGCTCGTCGGTGACTTGCAGCACGTCGCGCTCCGTCTCGAGATCGAGCAAGCGGAGCAAGAGGCCCACGTCCGCGGGCATGCCGAACGCCTTCACGTACTCGCGGAAACTGCGCAACAGATTGTCTTGCCCGTCGGCCTCGCGGAGTCGCTCTTCGAGGCGAAGTCGGCCGCGGTCGGCCTTCTTCCCGAAGAGCCGCTCTTCGACTTTGCGTCGGTAGCGAGCCGCTTGGTGGCGGGCGCGCTGCTGGCGCGCGGTCAGTCCCTGATCGCCGCCGTTCGAGCCGTTTCTTTTGCGGTCGCCGTTGGAGGAAATCTTGTCGTGATCACTCACGCCTGTGCGCTCCCTCAGAAGCGGCCCAATCGGCCGCGTCGCGGTCCCGGTCGCGTGCAACCGGTTGGAAGCTCCACCTCTGCGGCAGTCGGAGGCAACGAGCTTCGAAGAGTGAGGCGCGGCTTCTCGCCGACCCCCTCCCCACGTGCCTTAGCATGCCCTATCCGGCGCGTGCTGTCTCGCCCATTCTTCGGCTCCGAACCCGCGCACCTGTTGCCGGCCGGTTGCGCGCTGTGACAGGCTGGCGCAATGGCGGAATTGCGTGAGCTCGCGAGCGGCCTCCTGTTTCCCGAAGGCCCCATCGCTCTGCCGGACGGCAGCGTCCTCTTGGTCGAGATCAAGCGCGGCACCCTGACGCGCGTGTCCCCCGACGGGCGGACTTCCGTCGTCGCGAAGACGGGCGGCGGCCCGAACGGCGCTGCGCTCGGGCCCGATGGCAAAGTCTACGTGTGCAACAACGGCGGCTTCGAGTGGCACGAAGTCGGGCCGTTCTTGTTGCCCGGCAATCAGCCCGCGGACTATCTGGGCGGCAGCATTCAGCGCGTGGATCTCGCGACCGGCGCGGTCGAGACGCTCTATCGCGAGTGCGGCGGCAATCCGCTGCGCGGGCCGAATGATCTGGTCTTCGACGCCACCGGCGGGTTCTGGTTCACCGATCACGGGAAGACGCGGCCGCGCGATCGCGATCGCGGCGGTCTCTACTACGCGCGGCCGGACGGCCTGACCCTACGCGAAGTCGTGTACCCCCTCGATGCGCCGAACGGCATCGGTTTGTCGCCCGACGGGCGGCGCGTGTACGTCGCCGAGACCCACACCGGGCGGGTGTTCTACTGGAATCTGTCGGGCCCGGGCGAGATCGCGCCCCACGCGTCGCCGAACGGCGGACATCTGCTCGCGGGCTTGCCGGGCATGCAGCTGCTCGACTCACTCGCGGTCGACGCGCAAGGCAACGTCTGCGTCGCGACGCTCGTCAACGGCGGGATCACGATCATTTCTCCCGACGGCGCGAAGCAGGAACACGTGCCGATGCCGGACCCGCTGACGACCAACATCTGTTTCGGCGGCAAGGATCTGGCGACCGCGTACATCACGCTTTCGGCGACCGGGAAGCTCGTGTCGACGCCGTGGCCAAACAGAGGTCTCGCGCTCGCGTTCGGCTGAGGGGACCCGAGCGAGGGCCGCCCCCAGGCGAAGACCGCAAGAGCCGCAGGCGCGCGCGGCGAGGCGCAGCCGAGCGAAGCTTCAATCGGTCAGAGCGTACGCGTGATCTTGCGCAGGCCTGGGGGCCGATCCGGGTCGCGGCCGCGCGCCCGCGCGAGCGCGTACGCGAGCAGCTGACCGGCGATCGCCGCCGGGATCGGCGCGAGCCACTCTGGCGCCTCGGGGAGACACAGATCTGCGTCGCCTTCCTCGGACACGCGCACGACGCGCGCGCCGCGCTCGCGCAGCTCGTCGCCCAGGCGGCGCACGTCGGCCGCGGCGGGTCCGTGGAGCTCGATCGCGAACACCGGCGCGCCGCTCGTCGCGAGCGCGATCGGGCCGTGGCGATAGTCGGCGGCGGAGAACGGCTCGGCGAAGAGTCCCGCGAGCTCCTTCAGCTTGAGCGCCCACTCCAAGGCGACCGGATAGCCGAAGCCGCGGCCGACGACGGCGCACGCGGGGTGCTGGGCGATCGCTTCCGCGAGCTCGCGCGCCGCGTCTTGCGCCTCGAGGGCGCCCGCCGCGAGCTGCGGCGCGCGGTTCAGCTCGGGGTCCTCCTCGCCGCGCCAACCCGCGGCGAGGTGCGCGAGCGCGAGCAGCGTGGTGGTGAACGAGCCGGTCGCGGCGACCGCGCGCTCACCGCCCAGGCCGAGCGCGACCACGTGCTCCGCGGCGCGCGCGAGCGGTGACTCCAATCGATCCGTGACCGCCAAGGTCACGCAGCCCTGCGCGCGCGCCTCTTCGATCACGCGCACCACGTCCGGCGAGGCGCCGGACTGAGAGATACCGACGGCGACCCAGCGGTCGAGCCGCGGCGCGTGCTCGTACAAGGTGATGAGCGACGGCGCCGCGAGCGCGACCGGCACGCCCACGCGAGCGCCGAACAGATACTTCGCGTACACCGCCGCGTGATCCGAGCTGCCGCGCGCGGCGATCATCAGGCCCGCGGGCCGGCGCGCGCCGAGCTGCGCGCCGAGGTCGAGCACGCGCGCGCCCTCGCGTTCGCAGAAACGCGCGAGTAACTCCGGCTGCGCGAGGATCTCGCGCCCGAGATCGGATTCGCCGGACGCCACCACGTCGCGCTAAGCCACGAGCTCGCGCAGCTTCTCGACGTCGCGCGCGCTCGCGGCGACGAGCGCGCCGCGCACCCCGGGCGCGAAGCGCTCGGGCAGCGGGCCCTCGAGGGTCTCGACGCATGCGCCCGCTTCGCGTGCCGCGAGCCCCGCGATCCACGCGCGCCGCGAGAGTCCCTGCGACTCCGCCGCGATGCGCACGCCGCCACCGACGCCGTCGAGCAGCGGCGCGATCCCGATCGCCGCGCCGGCCGCGACGATCGGCTTCAAGAGCGCCGCATTCGCGCGCGCCCGCACCTCTTGAGGAAGCCCGTGCGAGACCAGGAGTTGCGGGCCGCGGCGCTCGGCGCGCGCCGGCTCGAACGCCCCGCCCATGCGCGCGATCTCCGCGCCGCCGCCGCGCGTTGCGCGCACCATGACACCAAACTGTGGCACCGCGACGAGCGCCGCCTCGACGCGGCCATCGCGCTCCAGTCCGACCAAGATCGCGTACGGACCGTCGCCGCGCAGATAGCGCGCCGTGCCGTCGATCGGGTCGATCACCACCGTCTCGGCGGAACGGTTCGCGGCGAATGCTTCGGCGCTCGGCGTGTCTTCTTCGACGAACACCGACACCCACGGAAAGTGCGCGCGCAGCGCGACGAGCAGGATCTCCTGCGAGACGCAGTCGCCGTCGGTCAGCGCCGCCTTCTCGGCCGTCGGCTCGTCCGACTTCGGGCGATTGCGCACGCGCCCCTCGAGCCAGCGCACGGCGGCCGTCGCCTGCCAGACGGGCAGCGTCATGTGCTCGACGAACTCGCGGGGCGTGAGCATGCGACCGCAGCTTAGCGCAGCAAACGAGAGCGGCGCGGCGAGGGCCATCCCGAGCCGCGCCGGCAAGCCGCGCAGCCGAACGTAGTCAGCCAGTCACGAGCGAGGCAGTCCGAGAATTCGCTCCGCGATGATGTTCTTCTGAATCTCGCTGGTGCCGCCGGCGATGGTTTGCGCGCGATCGCCGAGGAAGCGCGTCGCGGCGGCGCGCGCGTCGCTCGCGCCTGCGTGGTTCTCGTAGAGCTGCCCGTAGGCGCCGAGCAGCGAGAGGTGCGCCGTCGACATCGCCTGCGCGAGCGACGTGCCGGCGAGCTTCATCGCGGCCGAGAGGTGCGGGTTCAGGCGTCCCTGCAGTCCGTCGGTCATCGCGCGATAGCCGGAGTACTTCGAGACCGCGCACGCGATCGCGAGCTCCGCGAGCTTCTGCCGCACCATCGGGTCCGCGGTCTTGCCGCGCCTTCGGGCCGCAGCGATCAGCCGCTGGAGCGCCTCGTCCTGGCGCATGCCGCTCGCGATGCCGTTGCGCTCGTTCACGAGCGCGTTCGAGATGATCTTCCAGCCCTCGCCTTCGGCGCCGAGCCGGTTCTCGACCGGCACGTGCGCGTCGGTCATGAACACTTCGTTGAATTCCGAGTCACCGGTGATCTGCGTGATCGGCTTCACTTCCATGCCAGGCGCGTTCATCTCCATGAGGAGCACCGTGAGCCCGTCGTATTTCGAGTCACCCAGGCCTGGCACCCGCACGAGACAGAAGTACCAATTCGAGAGATGCGCGATCGTCGTCCAGATCTTCTGGCCGTTGACGAGATAGTGGTCGCCGCTCTTCTCCGCGCGCGTCTGCGTGTTGAACATGTCGGAGCCGGCGCCAGGCTCGGAGTAACCCGTCGCCCAGATGTCGTCGCCGGACAGGATGCGCGCGACGAAGCGCTGTTTCTGCGCCTCGGTTCCGAACTTCATGATCGCTGGGCCGACCCACCAGATGCCCATCTGACCGGGAACGCCGGGAGCCTTCCCGCGCGTGAGCTCCTCGTTCAAGATCGCTTGCTCCATGTCGGAGAGACCCGCGCCGCCGTACTCCTTCGGCCAGGCGGCGCCGAGGAAGCCCCCGTCCTTCAGCTTTCGCTGCCATGCCTTGCCCTCGGGGAGTGACAGCGGGCCCTTTTGCTGCGGCGCGTTCTTCTCGAGCCAGCCGCGTACCTTCGCGCGGAACGCATCTTCTTCCGGCGTATAGTGGAAGTCCATGTGGACGAGCGTAGCATGGAGGCGCACTCTGCTTTGCGGGCTGCTCG
This sequence comes from bacterium, assembly GCA_041498295.1. Taxonomy (GTDB): domain Bacteria; phylum Myxococcota_A; class UBA9160; order SZUA-336; family SZUA-336; genus VGRW01. The sequence continues at coordinate 5,946 of JBGQIB010000142.1, forward strand.
CGGCCCTCTCGGGCGCGGTATCGGCGCACGCCGCTCCATGTGACTTGCTCGGCGGCGACGCCGACGGCGACGGGATTTGCGATGACGGGAACGGCTCCGGCGTCGTCGGCGACGCGCCCTGCTCCTGTCAGGCCGGCTCGCCCGCGAGCTGCGCCGAGAACTGCGACGACAACTGTCCGTGGACCGCGAACCCGGACCAGCTCGACGTGGGAAGAGTCGGTACCCCGGATCTTCCCGACGGCATCGGCGACGCCTGTCAGTGTCTCGACGTCAGCAATGACGGGCGCGCGAACGTGCTCGACTCGGTGCTGTACCGGAGGGCAGTCACGAGTCAGCCGCCGCCGCTCGCCGCACCGCAGAAGTGTCTCGGCGCTGGCGCGGCGACCTGCGACGCGGCCGACGTGGGGCCGCTGCGCAACGCGCTCGCGCTCGGAGCGCCCGCGCCGGCCAACATCTGCGCCGCCGCCGGCGCGTGCACCGCGAGCGCCGACTGTCCCGCTGGCGTCTCCTGCGATCTCGCCGCGCAGCGCTGCGAGAACAACGACGGCCAGGCGTGCGTGCAGAACAGTCAGTGTCTCGGCGACGGCTGCTGCGGACACACGTGTACGACACTCGCGAGCGACCCCGCGAACTGCGGCTCGTGCGCCGCCACTTGCACGAACCAGCACGGCACCAACACGTGCGTGTCCGGCGGGTGCGCGCCGAGCTGCAGCTACGGCTTCGCGAGCTGCGACGGCAACAGCAACAACGGCTGCGAGACCCACCTCATCCCCTGCTCGGGCAACGGGTGCACGACCTTGGCCCTGGGGAGCTTCGGCGGCGACGGCTCCAGCTGCGCTGTTGTCGCGACGCACTTCGGCTTTGGCCCGGCCTCCTTCAGCATGACTCTCCGCGAGGCCAGCAGCACCGCCTGCGCGCCGACCTCCGGGATGATCGAGCTCGTGGTCCCGCCGAGCGTCAACTACGACTTCGTCGTGACTGCCCCCGTAGCCGTCACCTGCATGCACTGGAACGGCAGCGCCTACGCCGCGGGCTGCAGTGGCATGAACGGCACAGGGCTGGTCGAACGGATCCGCCTCGTGAACACTGAGAACTGCTTCCTGGGGATCGGCGACGGGGTCGACCAGACCTTCAGCGCCACGGCGGAAGTCCGATACTCCTCCGGCGCAAGCTGCGACAACTGGCAGCTCAACGTCCACGCCGGGAGCGGCTGCTAGTCCGCAATCATCGCGACGCGCGCCTTCGCGCGCGCTCGAACAACGCGTCGATCGCATCCGGCTTCGCGGGCTCGTGGCTCGCGAGCGCGAGGTTCTCGTCGACGTGCTCGAGGCTGCGCATCGCCACGAGCGCGGTCGTCACGCCCGGCGTGCTGCGCGCGAACTGCAGACACCGTTGTGCGTCGGTCGAGAGTCCCGGAAACGCCTGGCGGAAGAACAGCGGCAGCCCGCGGGCCGCGCGGCCGTGCACGAGGGGCGCGGCGGTGAACACGGCCGTGCCCGTGTCGCGCAGAGTGTCGAAGAGGTTGGCAGCGCGCGCCTCGGGGCCAAACTGCGATGCGAGTCCCTTCGCTTCGCCGAACGCGACGCTGTACGGCAGCGCGACGCCGCGCAGATGGTGCTCCGGCCCGCCGACCTGGATCGCAGTCTCGAGTAACTCGAACATCGAGACATGACCGCGCTCGCCGTATGGCACGAGCAGGCCGTGCCAGGTCGAGAGCCCGTAGCTCGCGATCGCCCCGCGCGCGACCGCTTCCTCGAGCGCCTCGAACCACGTCGCGAGCGCGTCTCTGAAGCCGGTCGGCCCGCGCGCGGCGAGCTGCAGCTCGGGGTCCTCGAGCAGATACAGGTCGATCGTCTCGAGCCCGAGGTTCGCGCGGCTGCGCTCGATCTGGTCGGCGATGAAACGCGGCGAGAGCACGTGCACGCCGTTCACCACTTCGTCGAGCTCGACGAGGCCCGTGTCGAGATACGTGCGCACGAGATAGCGGCGACCGTCCATCACGCTCTCCGCGTCGGGCGCGAGATAACCGCACTTGCTGATCACGAAGACTTCGTCGCGCCGGGCGCCGCCTTCGCGGAACGCGCGGCGCAGCGCGCGGCCGAGCGAGCGCTCGCTCGTCTGCTGCCGGTAGGAGATCGACGTGTCGAAGACGTTCACACCCAGCTCGAGCGCGCGCGGCGCGACCGAGCGGTAGCACAGGTCGTCGACGCCGCCCGGCGCCCCGGGCTTCGTGCCGAGTCCGAGCGACGAGAGCCAGAGCCGATCCGGGCGACGGAAGTGCCCCGGCAGCGCCGGGAAGCGCTGCGCGAAGCGCTGGGTCCCCTCGGGAGTCGCGCGTCCGGAAAGCAGCTCGACCTCGGCCATGAATCCGACTCTATCCAGTGCGCCCGCGCCCCGCACGGCCGGGATGCGTGACAAGCGGGCGGCTGCTCGTGCACGATGCGGCCCGCTGCAAACGCGGAGGGAGCGCGATGGAATTCAACCTGGCGGAGCTTTCGGAGAGCATCGCGGCGGCGATTCCCGAGCGCGAGATGATGGTCTGGCGCGATCGGCGGCTGACCTACGGCCAGGTGGCTCTGCGCTCGCGCCGGCTCGCGAACTACTTGCACGGGCGCGGCCTCGGCGTGCGGCGCGAGCGCGCGGATCTGTCGGGCTGGGAGTCGGGCCAGGATCACGTCGCGCTCTACCTGTACAACTGCCCCGAGTACATCGAGGGCATGCTCGGCGCGTGGAAGTCGCGCAGCGCGCCGTTCAACGTGAACTACCGCTACGTCGACGAGGAGCTCGTGTATCTGCTGCGTGACGCGCAGGCGCGCGCGATCGTCTACCACGCGTGCTTCGCCCCGACCTTGGCGCGGATCCGGGCGCAGCTACCCGAGCTCGAGGTACTCGTGCAGGTGAGTGACTCGTCGGAGGAAGCTCTACTGCCCGGCGCGATCGAGTACGAGGCCGCGCTGGCGAGCGCATCGGCCGCGCGCCCCGACGTCCAATGCTCGCCCGACGATCTCTACATCCTCTACACGGGCGGGACGACGGGAATGCCGAAGGGCGTGCTCTGGCGCCAGGCCGATATCTTCGTTGCCGCGCTCGGCGGCCGCGGCCCGGGCGGGGTCGAGGTCGAGTCACAGGACGAGCTCATCGCGCGCGTGCGCGGAGGCGGCACGAAGACGATGCCGACGCCGCCGCTCATGCATGGCGCCGCGCATTGGGCGTCGTTCAACGGTTTCCACTCGGGCAACACCGTCGTGTTTCAGAGCGTGACCGACCGCCTCGATCCGCACGACGTGCTTCAGGTCGCGGAGCGCGAGCGCACGAACGCGATCCTGATCGTGGGCGACGCGTTCGCGCGCCCGATCATCGACCAGCTGCGCAAACAAAGCTACGACCTCGGCGCGCTGTTCGCACTCGTGAGCGGCGGCGCCGCGCTGAACGCGTCGCTGAAGAAGGAGCTGCTCGAGCTGCTGCCGAAGCTCACGATCATCGACGCCGTCGGCTCGTCGGAGACCGGCTCGCAGGCGTCGAACGTCAGCACGCAGGCGTCGGGCGCGACGACCGGGACGTTCACGCTCGGCCCGGGCGCGTGCGTGCTCTCGGAGGATCTCTCGCGCGCGGCTTCGCCGGGTGACACAGAACTGGGTTGGTTCGCGCAGACGGGCCGCGTGCCTCTGGGCTATCTCGGCGACCGCGCCAAGACGGAGCGCACGTTCCCGGTGATCGGCGGCGTACGCTACTCGGTGCCGGGCGACCGCGCGCGGCTGCGCGCCGACGGCGTCCTCGAGCTGCTCGGGCGCGACTCGGTCACGATCAACTCCGGCGGCGAGAAAATCTTCGCCGAGGAAGTCGAGCACGCGCTGAAGTCACACGCGGCCGTGCTCGACGCCGTGGTCTGCGGCCGGCCGAGCGAGCGCTGGGGCAATGAAGTGGTCGCGATCGTGCGCCTGCGCGAGGGCGCCGCGGTCGGCGAGCGCGAGCTGCTCGCCGAGTGCGAGAAACACATCGCGCGCTACAAGCTGCCCAAGGCGTTCCTGTTCCGGGACGAGATCGTGCGCTCGCCCTCGGGCAAAGCAGACTATCGCTGGGCCAAGTCTCAGGTCTGATCGACTTCGTTCGCCTGCGGCTCACTGCGCGGCTTCGCCGCTTGCGGCCGCGGCTCGGGGCGGCCAAGTCTGATCGACTTCGTTCGCCTGCGGCTCACTGCGCGCGGCTTCGCCGCTTGCAGGCACGGCTCGGGGCGGCCCTCGCCGCGCCTACCCCAACTTCAGGCGCAGACGCCACCGCTCGGAATTCGCGGACTCGAAGGAGCGCAGGCGCAGCTCCTGCGCGACCTCGAAGAGCGCGCGGCGAAACGCGGCGCGGTCGAGCTCGAGCTCGGGGGTCGTCTTCGCGCTGACACCGCCCAGTGTCACGCTCGCGATCGAGTCCTCGGCGCCGAAGACCTCCGGCGCGGCGAGGTCCGCCCAGAACGCCGCGCCCTCGACGCGCGCCTCTTCGCGCGCCGCGAGCGACGCCATCGCGACCGCGTGCGCCGTGTGCCCGTGCTTGCGCAGCAGGCGCGCGAGCTCCTCCAGCGGAGTCACTGCCGCGTCAGTCCGGGGCTGATCTCCTCGACGATGCGCCAGGCGCCGTCGCTGCACGGACCCACGAGCAGCATGACCGGCAGCCGGGTCGGGCTCGTCGAGCTCGCGCGCTTCGCCCCGATGCGCACGCGCTCGCCCTCGGAGGCGAACGACGGCTCGCGCCAATCGACGAGCGCCCCGTCGGAGGCGTCGCGCGCGAGGCCGGCGCGCAGCTCCGGCTTGTAGTCGGCGCCGGTCATCGGCTCGCCCCCGGTGATCTCGATCTTCGCGTCGACGCTGTAGCAGTCGGCGAGATGCGGATCCTGCGCGTGGAGTAGCTTCGCGCACTCCGTGAAGAGCCGATGCGCGGTGTCGACCGGCGCTTCGCCGTCGGCCGGCTTCACCACGCTCGGCCGCTCGGTGTCGACGCGCGCTTCTTCCGCGAGCTTGCTCGCACGCTCCGCCTCGCGCGGGATCGTGATGGGCAGAATCACGGTGTCTGCGACGAACGAGAAGGGGAAGTCGACGAGCGCGATCCCCATCCACGGAAACGAGAGGTTCAAGAACGCGTCGGGCAGGATCGTCAGATCCTTGCGCACGCCGCTGTAGGTCCGCGGGCCCTCGTAGCCTTCGTCGTTCTGCGTGTCGAGCGTCATGCAGCCCGGGCCGGACGTCAGGGCCAGCGCCAGCATGACGCCGACGGATGCGCGGATCCGCACGCTAGCGCGTCCCCGTCGCGATCCAGATTGCGTACGGCATCGCGACACCGTTCGGTGTGGCGCGGGCCGCGAGCAACTCGCGGATCGCGGCGACGGCCGCGGCGCGGGCGCTCTCGGGCGCTTCGCGCAGCACGGCGCCCGCGGGACCGATCTCGGTCGCGAAGTGCAGCGCTTCGTCGACGGTCTTGCCTAGCGAGAGCTCGCCCGTGCGCGCCTCGAAGCCGACGTTCGCGAAGCCCGCGCGCTCGAGGATCCCGCGCACGCGCGCCGCGTCGGCGAACGCGAACGGACCGGGCGCGTCGGGCGCCGCGGGCGGCGGCAGAGTCACATGTTTCGCGAGCGCCGCGAGCGGATCGCGCATCCACGGATTCTGCGCGAGCGCCTGCCAACACACGAATGTGACGCGGCCGCCGGGTCGCAGCGCGCGCGCCAGGTTCGCGAACGCGGCGACGGGATCGGCGAAGAACATCACGCCGAAGCGCGAGAAGACGAGGTCGAAGCTCGCGGGCGCGAACGCGTGAGTCTGCGCGTCCGCATTCTCGAAGCGCGCGTGCGCCGCGTTCTCCGCGCGTGCGCGTTCGCGCGCGCGCTCGAGCATCGGGGTCGAGATGTCGATGCCGAGCACCGCGCCCGTCGGACCGACGCGCGCGGCGAGCTGCAGCGAGGTCTGCCCGAGCCCGCAGCCGACGTCGATCACACGCTCGCCGGCGCGCGGCGCCGCGCGCTCCAACGCGGCCAAGCCGAGCGGCGCGAGCAGCGTGTCCATCTGCGCGCCTTCGGCGACCCACTTCGGGCCGGCCTGTTTATTCCAGTACTCGATCTGCTCTGCGTTCGGGCCCGTCGCTTCCATGCGCGTTCTCCTTTGGAAAGTGCGGATTCTAGGAGGATCCGGAGTACTTGACGCGAGAGCGAAAATAAGGCGAAAATCGCCTCGTGCGAACGGGATCGGTTCGAGTCGACGAGCTGCGCGAGATCCTGCTTCAAGCAGGGCTCGC
>JBGQIB010000143.1:0-12129 GCA_041498295.1 bacterium
GGCGCGGCGGCGCTGTTCGGCGCGAGTCTCTGGTACTTGCGGCGCTGGCAGCGCGCCGAGCTCGCGCGCGCGCTCGGCCCGTCCGCGCCGTCGCCGCGCATCGCGTTCGACGCGGCGCGCGCGGCGCGCGGCGCGAGCGAATTCCACTCACTCCTGGCGCGCGCGGTGCGCGCCGGCGTCGGCGCGCGGCACCACTTCGACGCGCTGCCGCTGACTCCCGCCGAGATCGGAGCGCAGGGCGCCGAGCGCGAGGCGGTCGACTTACTCGAAGCGCTCGAGCGCGCGCGCTTCGCGCGCCGCAGCGCCGACGAAGACGCCTTGCTCGAGCGAACACGCGCCTACTTGAAGCTCTGAGCGAGCTCGCGCTCGAGCAGCGAGACGAAGCGGCCGTCAGTCACTTGCAGCCGCCCGGCCTCGACGAAGCCCCGACTCGCGTGGAAGGCGAGCGAGCGCGGGTTCGGTGGGCGCAGGTTCACCTCGCAGACCATGCGCGGAATGCCGCGTCGCACGGCTTCGCGCCCGAGGTCCGCGTACAACGCCGACCCGACCCCGCGGCGCCAGACACGGGCAGCGATGGCGATCTGATCGACGTACAGGAACGACGCGTAGCGCGCCGAGAACCACGCGTACTCCTCGCTGACGCTCTCGAGGCCTGCGCCGAAGACGAGCAGATAGCCGCCGAGCTCGCCGTCGACTTCGGCGACACGAAAAAGCGTAGCGCGGGCGACGCAGGCCTCGACCTCCGCGGGCGCGAGCGCCGTCACGCCCGGCTGGCCTTCGCGGTTCACTTCGAGAATCGCGTCGCGGTCGGCGAGTGCGGCGGCGCGGATCGAGACGCTCACACTCGCGCTCAGTAGCGCTCGATGACCTGCTTCGCGAAGTCGCGGAACAGGTCGCGCGCGAAGTCGATCGGCGGGAGCAGCGTGATCTCGCGCAGACCCGCCCGCTCGGCGCTCTGCAGTTGGGCGGTGATCTCCTCCGGCGTGCCGGCGAGGATCCAAGTACGAATCGCGTCGGGCGTGACGAAGCGGCGCTCCGCGGGAACGAGGAACGCGCAGTGGCCTTCGTGGACTTGGAGATATCGCTTCTCGGGCGGCGTCTCCATCTTCTCGACGTACGCGCAGTACTCCTCGAACATAGCGACGAGCGCGGGCGGAACGGGCGGACCGGTGTCGGGATTCATGCGCCAGCCTTCCCAGGCGTAGTGCCAGGCGGCGGCGACCTGCGAGCCGCAGGCGTCGATGACTCGCTCGCTCGCAAGTGACTCACCGGGGTGCAGCACGACCGCGGTCGTGAGCGCGGCGGTGTGGAAATCGGCCGGCAGACTGCGGCCGATCTCGCGCGCGCCGTTCGCGATCGCCGCAAGGCTGCGGCGCGTCATCTCGGGCGGCTCGTGGAGCGCCGAGATGCGGCCGTCGCCGTAGGCGCCCGCGGCGCGTAGCGCGCCGGGTCCGTTCGCGGCGACCCAGATCGGAATCGGGTGCGCGAGCTCGACGAACTTCCGGTCGACGTTGAGGAAGCGGATTGCGCGCGTCTCGGTGCCGTGCGTGTACTCGACCTCCTCGCCGGCGAGCAGTCCGCGCACGACGCGGAGATACTCGCGAAACTCGCGCGGCACCATCGGCTTCATGCCCATCACGCGCATCGCCGTGTGACCGGTGCCGATGCCGAGGAAGACGCGGCCCGGCGCGAGCCGCGCGATCGATGCGATCGAGTGCGCGGTCACGGGCGCTAGCCGGGTCGGCGCAATCGCGACGCCGGTGCCGAGCTTGATGCGCGAGGTGTTCGCCGCCGCGAGCGCGAGCGTCGCATAGCAATCCGACCAGATCATCTGCGAGTCCGGCACCCAGCCGTGGTCGTAACCGAGTGATTCGCATTCGGCGAGCAGCTTCCAGTCGTCGACCTTGGTCGCGACCATCGCGCCGAACTTCATGGCCGACTCACGCGCGCACGGGCGGGCGCCGCGACGCCCACGGCCGCGCCGTCTCGAGCTGTCCGGCAACGCGCAGCAACAAGTCCTCGCGGCCCCACGGCGCGACCAGCTGCACGCCGATCGGCAGACCCGACGCATTCCAGTGTAGAGGCAGTGAAATCGCCGGCTCGCCGGTCATGTTCTGAATCGGCGTGAACGGGATGAAGGTGGTCAGCTTCTCCCAAGCGCCGAGCGGCGCGTCCGCCGTCGGCGTGAGCGCGCCCAGCGGCAACGGTGGTGCGCCCAGGGTCGGCGTCAGCAGGAGATCGAAACCCGACGAGTAGAACTCGCCGAACGAGCGCGAGAGCACGTTGCGCCACTCGATCGCGTTCAGGAAGTCGAGCATCGGCGCGCGCCTGCCCTCCTGACACAGCGCCCAGGTCCAGATCTCCACCTCGTCGGGGCGGATCGCGCGGCCGATCGTGCCCTCGACCATCGCGAGCAGGCCGGCGGTCTGCGCGATGATGATGTTGAAGAGCGTCCTTTCCGCCGACGGATCGTCGATCGCCGCCGGGTGCTTCGTCTCGAGCGAGTGACCGAGTGACTCGAGCAGCTTGGCCGCATCGCGCACGGCCGCGACGCAGTCGGCGTGCAACGGCGTCCTCACCCAGCTCGGCGAGCGCTCCATGAAGCCGATGCGCAGCTTGCCCGGCGCACGAGTCACCTCGGACGAGAACGGCCGCTCCGGCGGCGGCGCGGCGTACGGATCGCCGGGCATGTAGCCCTGCGTCGCGTCGAGTAGCGCCGCCGAGTCACGGACGCTGCGCGAGACGACGTGCTCGCCCGCGAGCCCGTTCCAGCCCTCGCCCGCGAGCGGCCCCAGCGAGATACGACCGCGCGACGTCTTCAGACCGACGATGCCGCAGGCGCTCGCGGGAATTCGGATCGAGCCGCCGCCGTCGTTCGCGTGCGCCGCCGGAACCATTCCCGACGCGACCGCCGCGGCCGAGCCGCCGCTCGAGCCGCCCGGCGAGCGAGTCACGTCCCAGGGATTCTTGGTCGGCCCGTACGCCAGCGCTTCGCTCGTCGCGGTGAGTCCGAACTCGGGGGTCGCGGTCTTGCCGAGAAACACCAGGCCCGCCGCGCGGTAGCGCGCGGCCAGATTCGTGTCGATCGGCGACACCATGGCGAGTGACTTCATCAGACGGCAGCCGTTGTACAGCGGGTCGCCCTGCGTGGCGCAGATCAAGTCCTTGAGCAGGAACGGCACGCCGCGGAACGGGCCGTTCGGCAAATTCGACGCCGCCTGAGCGCGCCCCTTCTCGAAGAGCGGCGTGACTACGGCGTTCAATGTCGGGTTCAGCTTCTCGATGCGCGCGATCGCGCCCTCGACCAGCTCCATCGGCGTGACCGTCCCCTTCGCCACGAGCTCCGCCTGCCCAACCGCATCCATCCACGTCAGATCGCTTGTCATGCGGGCAGCCTATCACGCGTCGGCTTCATCTACGCTCGGCTGCGCCTCGCTGCGCGCGCCGTACGGCGCTTGCGATGCGCGGCTCGGGACGGCCCTCGCCGCGCTCTCCCGCTAACGCAGATCGTCGGGAGAATTTGCGTTGGTGAGAGACTTCAGCGTCGGATCGAGCGCGCGCAGATCGGCTTCGGGGATGAACAAGGTCGATACGTCGCGCAGCAGCGCTTGCAAGCCGAGCGCGTCGCGCGCGATGCGGCGCTCGAGCTCGGGGAGAAGACGCGGTCGGTAAATCGCGAGCAGCGGCTCGGGCCCGCGTGGGCCGAGCGGCGCAATCACGTCGGCGCTTCCGTCGACGGGCGCGAGCGCGAGCAGCGCGAGCACGACGCGCGGATCGAGATGCACGAGGTCGCACGCGGCGACGAGCACCGCCGATGCTTCACACGCGGCGAGCGCGGCCGCGACGCCCACCAGCGGCGCGCGCGCGGGGTGTCGATCCACGATGGTGTCGAAGCCGAGCGCGGGCAGCTCGCCCTCTTTTCCGACGAGCCGCACGCGCGCGACGCACGCGCCGAGCGCACCCGCGACGCGGCGCGCGAGCGGAACGCCGTCGTATTCGAACGTCGCCTTGTCGCGCCCCATGCGCGTCGACGCGCCGCCGCACAACACCGCGCCCTCGACGTGCGTGAGCTTCAAATTCCCGGCTCGGCCGAGAGCGTGTCGCTGTACAAGAGCTGCACCGGCACGCGCTCGCCGCGCGCGATGCGCGTCGTCTCCGCCGGAACGAACGCGAGCCCGTCCGCGCGCACGAGCGAGAGCAGGATGTTCGAGCCTTGCTCGCCGCTCTCGCGCGCCCAGAGCTCGTCGCCGCGGCGCTCGAGCGCGACGCGCACGAAGTGCGCGCGGCCCGCGGGCTTCGCGTAGTCCGCGTCGAGACGCGCCGACTCCACGGGGCGGAACACTTTTGTGTGTCCCATCATGCGCAGGAGCGACGGGCGCACGAACTGCTCGAACGTGACGAAGCTGGACACGGGATTTCCCGGCAGGCCGAAGACCGGGCGCTCGCCGACGCGCACGAACGCGAGCGGCGCACCGGGCCTCATCGCGATGCGCCATAGCCGCATCTTCCCGCCGAGGCCGACGAGCACCTGCTTGATCCAGTCGCGATCGCCGACCGAGACACCGCCACTCGAGATGACCGCGTCGCACGTGAGCGCCGCGCGGAAGCGCGCCTCGATCTCCGCGGGCTCGTCCGGCGCGATGCCGAGATACACGGGCTGCGCGCCGATCTCGCGGAGCGCCGCGCACAGCGCGTACGAGTTCGAGCTCGCGATGCGCCCGTCGTCGCGCAGGCGATCGGGCTCGACCAGCTCGTCGCCGGTCGCGAGCACCGCCACGCGCGCGCGCGCCCGCACCGCGATCACGCTGCGCCCGAGCGCCGCGAGCATGCCGACCAGCGGCGCGCGCAACACCGCGCCCGGCTGCGCGATGACGACTCCGGGCCGCACGTCCTCGCCCGCGCGGCGCACGTGTTGGCCGAGTGACACCACTCGCCGTATTCGGACCCGCTCGCCCTCGGTCTCGGTGTCTTCGATCATGACCACCGAGTCGGCGCCCTCGGGCATGGCCGCGCCGGTCATGATGCGCGCCGCCTCGCCTGCAACGAGCTTGCGCTCGCTGCGCTTCCCGGCCGGCAGGTCCTCGCCCACGCGCAGCACGACCGGCGCGCCTTCGCAGTCGGCCGCGCGCAGCGCATAGCCGTCCATCGCGGAGTTGTCGGCGGGCGGGATCCAAACCGCCGCGCGCACCTCTTCGGCTAGCACCCGGCCGGAGGCCTCGGCCAGGCCCACGGTCTCGATGCCGAGCGGCGCGATCGAATCCAGGATCAGGGCGCGCGCCTCCCCCACGCTGACCAATGTGCGCTCCGCTTCGACCTTGACCTCGCGCATGGCGCCTCCTTTGGGGTAGTCTGCCCAAATCCTAGGCAGATCGCCTCGCGACCCGAAGGCCAAGTATATGCAGCGGAAAACCCCCTGATGAGCGAGACCCTCGAGCGTCTCGACGCGATTTTCGGCTCGCTGCGCGTAGGCGTGCTGGCGGTCGATAGCGACGGCCGAGTCGAGCTGCAGAACCCGGAGGCGAGCCGGATCCTCGGGCTTTCGGGCGTCGCGACCCTCGGCCGGCCGCTCGCGGAGAGCCTCGGCCCGCAACACCCGGCGGTGACGGTGCTCGAGACGGCGCTCCACGATCGACGCGAAGTCGCGGAGCACGGCCGCCGCCTGCGCGACCGAATGGGCGGGCGCGCGCTCGTCGTCGACCTGACGGCGTCACCGATTGGTGTAGGCCGGGAAACTCGCGGCGCGGTTCTGTCGCTCGCCGACCGCACGATCGGCCTCGAGCTCGAAGACCTGCTCGGGCAGCGCGCGCGCTCCGAGCTGTTCGCGCAGCTCGCCGCGGGAATCGCGCACGAGCTGCGGAACCCGCTCGGCGGAATTCGCGGCGCGGCGGAGCTCCTGCTCGGCAAGGTCGCCGACCCGGCGCAGCAACACTACGCGGAGCTCATTCGCGCCGAGACCGAGCGCATGCGCCGGCTGCTCGACGACCTCGCCGAGCTGACGCGCGGCGCCGACCTGCGCCCGAGACACGCGAACCTGCACCGCGTGATCGACGATCTGGTCGAGCTCCACAGCCACTCCGAGAGCTGGCGCGGCATCCGCGTGCTGCGCGAGTACGACCCGAGCATTCCCGAATTCGAGTTCGATCCGGACCGCACGACGCAGGTACTCTTGAACCTGGTGCGGAACGCCGTGCAGGCGATGGCCGGCAAGGGCACGCTCACGCTGCGCACGCGCATCGAGGCCGGCTACCACCTCGAGCACGTCGGCCCGGAGCGCTCTCGCATCGTGCGCGTCGACGTCGAGGACACCGGCCCCGGCATTCCCGACGAGGACCTGCCGCTCCTGTTCACGCCGTTCTTCACGCGCCGCGCGCAAGGCACGGGTCTCGGGCTCGCGGTCGCGCAGCACTGGACCGTGCGCCAGGGCGGCCGGATCCAAGTCACGAGCCGGGTCGGCATGGGTACACGAATGCGTGTAGAGCTGCCCATCCGGAAGCCGGCATGACTCGCATCCTGGTCGCCGACGACGAGGCCTCGATCCGCTTCGTGCTGCGCGAGGCGCTGGTCGCCGCCGGCCACGACGTGGTCGAGGCCGTGGACGGAAACGAGGCGCGCGAGCGCCTGACCACGCAGCGCTTCGACCTGGCGTTGCTCGACATCCGCATGCCCGGGCCGTCGGGTCTCGAGCTGCTCGACGAAGTCGCTGCGCGTGGCGCCGATGCGCCGCTGGTCGTGATCCTCACGGCGCAGAACACCTTCGAGAACGCGGTCGAGGCGATGAAGCGCGGCGCGTTCGACTATCTCACCAAGCCCTTCGACCTGCCGCAGGTGGAGGCGCTGGTCGAGAAGGCGCGCGTGCTGCGCGGGCTGCGCGGCGAAGTCGCCGAGCTGCGGCGCCAAGTGGGTGACTCGTTCCGGACCGGCGAGGCGCTGGTCGGCCGCACGCCGGTGATCCTCGAGTTGTTCAAAACGATCGGGCGTGTGGCGGCGAGCGACGCGGCCGTGCTGATCCTCGGCGAGAGCGGGACCGGGAAAGAGCTGGTCGCGCGCGCGATTCACTACCACAGCCGTCGCCGCGAGGGGCCGTTCATCGCGGTGAACATGACCGCGCTGCCCTCGGAGCTGATCGAGGCGGAGCTGTTCGGTCACGAGCGCGGCGCCTTCACCGGCGCGACCGAAGCGCGCACCGGCCGCTTCCGCGAAGCGGACGGCGGAACCCTGCTGCTCGACGAGATCGGCGATCTGCCGCTCGGCCTGCAAGCCAAGCTGCTGCGCGTACTGCAGGAGCGCGTCGTGGTTCCGCTCGGCGGGCGCCAGGCGATCCCGATCGACGTGCGCATCGTCGCGTCGACGCACCGCGACCTGCCCGCGCTGGTCGCCGAGAGGAATTTCCGCGAGGACCTGTATTTCCGCCTGAACGTCGTGCCCGTGCGCATCGCGCCGCTGCGCGAGCGGCGCGCCGACGTGCCGCTGCTCGTGTCTCACTTCGTCGAGCGGTTCTCGCAGGAGCTCGGCGTGCCGCGGCGTTGGCCGAGCGAGGCGGCGCTCGAGCGGCTGTCCCGCCACGCCTGGCCGGGAAACGTGCGCGAGCTGGAGAACGCGGTGAAGCGCGCGCTCGTGCTCGCGTCCGGCGACGTGATCACCGCCGACGACATCGCGCACGCGACCAGCGCGGCGCCGTCAGCGGCGGCGGACTGGGCGGAGCTCGCGCGCCGCGAGCTCGCGGAGCATCTCGAGAGCGGCGAGGCCGTTGGCGAGGAGGACGGAACGGGTCCCTACTGGAGCTTCGTATCGCGGCTCGAGCGCGCAGTGATTCGCGAGGGACTCGCTCGCTCGCGCGGCAATCAGATCCAGGCCGCGCGCCTGCTCGGCATCAACCGCAACACTCTGCGCAAGAAGATCGCGGAGCTCGGGCTGGGCCCGGCCGACGCCGACGACACCGAACGGTGACGCGCGCGGGGCTCGAGCGCCTGCGCGGCGTCTACGTGCTCTGTGACGACGATCCGCGCTGGAAGAACGGCGTGCGGGAACAGCTCGAGGGCGCGCTCGCGGGCGGGGCGAGCGCCGTGCAGCTGCGGCTCAAGCACGCGGCGGACGGCGCAGCGCTCGAGCTTTTGCGCTGGGCGGCGGCGCGCGCGCGCGCGGCGGGCGCGCTCTTGTTCGTGAACGACCGCTTCGACCTGGCGCTGCTCGCTGGCGCGGACGGCGTGCACCTCGGCCAGGACGATCTCGCACCCGAGCGCGTGCCCGCGGACGCGCGCGCTCGGCTGCTCGTCGGCCTCTCGACGCACACCCAGCAGCAGCTGGACGCGAGCGTCGCTCGGCCCGTCGACTACGTCGCGTTCGGGCCCGTGTTCGCGACCGGCTCGAAGCGCTCGGAATACGATCCGCGCGGCCTCGAGGCGCTGCGCGCGGCGGTGGCGCGCGCGGGGCGGCCGCTCGTGGCGATCGGCGGGATCGGCGCCGCGAACGTCGCGGCGGTGCGCGGCACGGGCGCCGCCGCGGCCGCGCTGATCGCGGCGGTCGCAGACGCGGCGGACCCGGCCGAGGCAACGCGTTACCTTCAGGCCCGCTTCGCCGAGTCCCCCCCCGGGAGTCGCTAGCGCTTGGAACGCGGCATCAGCGTCGTGGGTGTGTTCGTGCTGCTCGGCGTCGCGTACGCGGTTTCGACCAACCGCCGCGCGATCCGGTGGCGGACGATCGCGGTCGCGCTGGTCCTGCAGCTCGCGATCGCGCTCTTGGTACTGCGCACGCCTTGGGGTGCGTGGCTCTTCGGGGCCGTGAACGACGCCGCGGAAGCGTTCGTCGCGGCCGCGGGCGCGGGCATCGAGTTCGTGTTCGGGCGCTGGCCGACGGAGGTGATGGGCCCCCAGGGCCAGCCGGTGCGCCTGCCCTACGTCTTCGCGATTCGCGTGTTGCCGATCATCGTGTTCATGAGCAGCGTGTTCGCGGTGCTGCAACACTTCGGTGTGTTGCAGCGCTTGGTCGAATGGCTGGCGCTCGGCCTCCGGCGCAGCCTGCGCACGAGCGGCGCCGAGTCACTCGCCGCGATCGCCGAGATCTTCCTCGGCATGGCCGAAGCGCCGCTGATGATCCGCACGTACGTGCCCACGCTCACGCGCAGCGAGCTCTTCTGCGTGATGACCGCGGGCCTCGCGACCGTCGCCGGCTCCGTGTTGGTCGCGTACATGGGCATGCTCGGGCCGCAGTACGCGGGGCATCTGGTCGCGGCGAGCTTCATGGCCGCGCCGGCCGCGATCGCGATGGCGAAGCTCATGGTCCCCGAAGAGGGCGTGCCGCTGACCTCGGGCGATGTGCGGGTCGAGATTCCGCGTACGACGGTGAACGCGATCGACGCCGCGGCCGCGGGCGCGATCGACGGCGTGCGGCTCGCGCTCAACATCGGCGGCATGCTGGTCGCGTTCGTCGCGCTGATTCACATGGGCGACGCCCTGCTCGCCTGGGGGGCGAGCTGGTTCGGCGTTCAGGGCCTGTCGTTCGAGTCGATCCTGGGCACCGCGCTCGCGCCGCTCGCGTTCCTGCTGGGCGTGCCGTGGCACGACGCCGCGCGCATCGGCGAGTTGCTCGGCGTGAAGACGGTGCTCAACGAGTTCATCGCCTTCGGCATGCTGGCCGAGGCGAAAGCCACGCTCGATCCGCGCTCAGTCGTGATCGCGAGCTACGCGCTCTGTGGCTTCGCGAACTTCGGCTCGCTCGCGATCCAGATCGGCGGCCTCGGCGGCATCGCGCCCGAGCGGCGCAGCGACGTCGCGCACGACGCCCTGCGCGCGCTGCTCGCGGGCTCGCTCGCCAGCTTTCTCACGGCGGCGATCGCCGGCATCGTCTACTGAGCGGGCGGCGGATCGGTCGCGGCGAGCAGGAAGACCGTGAGTCGCGCGCCGCCGCCCGGCGAGTTCTCGCGCCGCAGCGATCCACCGCTCGCGAACAGGATACGCTCCGCGGTGTATAGCCCGAGGCCGAGGCGCCCGTCCTTCGTGGTCGCGAACGCGGGCGACGGAGTCGCGAGCTTCTCCTTTGCGAAGCCGGGCCCGTCGTCGGCGATCTCGAGCGAAACCACGTCGACTTCGCCCTCCGCACCGACGCGCACGGCGACGCGCGACGCGGCGCGCTCCCCGTCCCCCTCGCAGGCGTTCTCGAGCAGAGCATCCAGCACGCGTGCGAGCCCGTCGGCGCCGGCGCAGACCGCGACGCGCGCGCGCTCGACCGCCGCACTCGCGAGGGTGACTTCGACGGCGACGCGCGGGTGCAGTGCACGCGCGCGCGCCGCGCTCGCAACAACGCCGTCGAGCAGCTCGGTCGCCGAGACCAGCGGGGCGCGTGGACCGGTCGTCGTCGCCGCCGCGCGGCCCTGGCCGATCATCCCCTTCAGCCGCTGCAGCGCGTCGACAAGCTCCTCTGCAGCCAGGTGTTGATCGGCGCTCGGCTTGGAGTGGGCAGCCTCGGCGCGGCTCGCGGCGAGCAGGAACTGTCCCGAGAGCAGCGCGGTCGAAAGCGCATTGTTCGCCTCGTGGCGCCTGCGGCGGAGCTCCTCCGGGTCGCTCTCCTGCGGATCGGCGTGCTCGATGCGGTCCTCCCACAGACGAGCTTCGAGCGCCACGCGCAGCGCGCGCTCGCGCTCGCGCCGCCGGCGGGACAACGCGGCCAAGCGCGCGCACACGACGAGCATCGGAAGCGCCCCGAGCAGAACGCCGAGTGCGAAGAGTGCGGCGCCGCGCATGCGCGCGTCGCTCCGGATCAGTCTGGGTCGCGCTCGCCGCGGCGCCGCTCGCCTGCGTCGAGCTCGCGCACGATCTGCTGGACGGCTTGGCGGGTCAGATCTAGAAGGCGCGCGGCGCCGCTGCGGCTGTTGCGCGCCTTCGCGAGCGCCTGCTCGATCATCACGCGCCGCACCTCGCCTTGGACCTCGCGAAGCGGCGTGTTGCCGACGTGTGCCGCGACGAACGCATCGAGGCGCGGTCGATCGGAGAGCGCCTCTTCGACCGAGCGAGTCAGCTCCTCGAGCGAGATCGGCTTCGCGAGGTAGCGGCGCGCTCCCGCGCGCGCGAGCTGAAACGCTTCCTCGGCTGACGCCTGGCCGCTCATCGCGATCACGGCGGCCGACGGCCGCATGCGCGTGGCTTCCTCGACGATCGACAGCGCTTGACCGTCGGGCAGCGCCACGTCGACGATGACGACGTCGGGAAGCTGCGCGAGCGACGCGTGTCCTTCGCGAACGGTGCCAGCTTCGAAAACTTCGCAGCCCCAATCGCGGGCCGCGCGGGCGATCGCCTGCCGCAGAGGCTTGTGGTCCTCGACGATCAGAACTCGCTCCGGCTGCGGAAACATCCCCTGCGCTTCCCCTCGCAAGCAACGTACCACGGATCGGCGAGATCAGCGGATCGTCTGCCCTGCAAGGAATCTTGCATTACGAAGACAATCGGATGGGAGCAATCTAGGCGCGGTGTGAGAAAAGATCCCTTCCCTCTCGCACCCGAGCGGCCCATTCGTTCGAGGGTGGCTCTGCTGGGCGGGCGGTGAGCGGCAGCTCATCGTCCGCCCTTTACGCCTGCGATCAGCGGAGCAGCTCGGCCATCGTGGGTTGCGCGCGGACGTAGCGCTCGTGTGTGTCGAGATAGAGCGCGCGGTAGAGCGCATCGATCTCGTCCGGCGCGGGGAAGCGCTTCGAGAATCCGGGACTCACCGGGTCGAGCGCCAGCTCGGCGGCGCGCTGAAAGTGCGCGAGCAGCGCGCGCGGATCTTCGTCCCCGACCGCGATGCGAATCGTCGTGGGGGAGATGCCGGCCGCGCGCAGCGCCTCGGCCGAGAGCTCCGAGTGACTCGTCTGCGCGGGACAGAGCACGACCGTATTCACTTGCCCGAGACTGACTTGCAGCCCGAACGCGGGCTCCAGACAGTCGAAGAAGCGCTTGAACGCCTCGACGGAGATCGCCGACCCGGAGCCGTCGGGCCGCTCGAACGCGATCGTGAAGAGCGGCGCGGGCAGGCCGAGATACAGCGCGCGCTCGCGCAGACTCGCGTTCTGGTTGCCGGGAACCGGGTTGCAGTTCACGCGTATCTGGGGGTGGCGCGCGCGCGCCCGCGCCAGGGTCGCGGTCGCGATGCACTTCTGCA
>JBGQIB010000144.1:0-11738 GCA_041498295.1 bacterium
AAGGACCCCGACTTCGCCGCGCGCGTCGGGCGACTCACCGTGATGGGCGGTCACTTGCGCGAAGTCTCGTACCGCGGCCGCGTGTTTCCGTTCGGCGTGGATTACAACCTGTGCTCGGATCCGCACGCCTCGCTCCTGGTGTTGCGCTCGGGAATTCCCACGCGGCTGGTCACCGCGGACGTCACCTTGCGCACCTGGCTGCGCGAGGCGGACGTGCAGGCGCTCGAGAAATCCGCGGCGCCACTCTCTGCCGCGCTCGCGCGCGCGATCCGCATCTGGACCCCCGTGCAACGGCAGCTGCTCGATCCGAAGGAAGCCGCGCCCGCCGACAACGCCGCATTTCTCCACGATCCGCTGACCCTGGCCTGTGTCTACGACGAGTCGTTCTGCGGCTTCGAGACACTCGAGATCGAGCCCGCGATCGAAGCCGGAGTGTTTCGCACGATCGAGCGCCCGCGAGCCGGCGCCGCGACCTTCCCGATGCGCTGCGCGACCTCCGTCGACGCCGAGCGCTTCCGAGCTCACTTCATGGAGCGCGTCGGCTAGCCGAGCTGGCGCAGCAGCCCGGGCAGCGCGCGCAGGTCGCCGATCGTGAAGTCGGGGCGCAGCGCGCGCGTCGCGTACGGTGAGCCGCGCTTGCGGATGTAGACCGAGCGCACGCGCGCGTTGCGCGCCGCGGCAACGTCGGTGCGCAGCTTGTCGCCGACGAAGATCGCGCGCGAGCTAGGCACGCGCAGGCCCTTCAGCACGTGTTGGATCATGCCCGGGTGCGGCTTGCGCAGGCCGAAGTCCGCGGACCAGACGGCGCAGCCGAAGTGCTGGAGGATTCCCGCGCGCCGCAGCACGGCGGCGTGGTGGTCGCCGGGCATCGCGTTGTTCGAGACCAGGCCGAGCCGGTAGTTGCGCGCGAGTTTCGCCACGACCGCGTGCGTGAAGGCGTACGGCGGCGGCGAAGCCTCGCGCTTGAACGCGCCGAGCAACAGCCCGCGCACGATCGGCGAGCAGTCACCGAGCACTTCGTCGACGTCCGGCTGCCGGCACTCCTGCTCGAGCGCGCGGTACGCCTCGCGCAGGCGCTTGGCGCGCTCGATCACGAACGACTCGGGATCGGCGACTCCCTGCTCGCGCAGCGCCGCGAGGAATGCGTCGTCGCGCACGGCGCGCTCATACCTCTGCAGCTCGGGGAGAAGCACGCCGCCCATGTCGAGCAGTACGGCTTCGACGCCGCGAGGAGACATCAGCCGTCCCGTTCGCCCGCGACCGGCAGCAGGCTCGGCGCCGCCGCCGGTCGGCGCACGACCGCGCGCGCCACCCAGATCGAGAGCTCGTACAGGAGACACAGCGGCACCGAGAGCATGATCTGGCTCGTCGCATCGGGCGGCGTGAGGATGGCGCCGACGATGAACGCGATCAGGATCGCGTACTTCCGCTGCGACGCGAGCCACTGCGGGGTCACGACGCCGGCCAGCGCGAGCCCCACCAGGATGATCGGCAGCTGGAACGCGAGCCCGAACGCCAGGTACATGCCGGCGCAGAAGCTGAACACCGACTGCGTGGTCCAGCTCGTGTGCACGAAGTCCGCCTCGAGCGAGACGAAGTACTGGAACATGACTGGGAACGCGACGAAGTGGCCGAACAGGCACCCGACACCGAAAAGTGTCGAGGTCGAGATCACGAACGGCAGTGCGTAGCGGCGCTCGCTCTCGTGGAGCCCGGGCGAGACGAACGCCCACAGGTGCCAGAGCGCCACCGGCATCGCGACCAGGAAGCCCGACAGAATCGCCGTCTTCAAATAGGTCATGAACAGCTCGCTCGGCGCGACCGCGATCAGCGTGTTCCCCGACGCCCGCACCGCGTCCACCGCCGGAGCCATCAGAATCGCGAAGAGCTCCTTCGAATAGAAGCTCGCGGCGCACGACGCGACCGTCCACACGCCAAAGATCCAGATCAGACGGATCCGCAGTTCCTCGAGGTGCTCGAGGATCGGCCGCGGCGTGTCATCCATCTCTGCTCGGGTCCTTCTCGAGCGTTGGCAAAGGCGCTGGAGTCGGAGTCGCCTCGGCGAGCTTCTCCGGTTCGGGCGCGGGCCGGCGCGGCGGCGCGGCGGGCGGCGGCTCTTCGAGCGACGCGGAGATCGTGCGCTGGAACTCCGACGACGCTTTGCGGAACTCCGCCATGCCCTTCCCGAGCGAGCGCGCGATTTCCGGCAATCGCTTCGGTCCGAGCACGATCAACGCAACCACCAGAATCACGAGCAACTCGGGCATGCCGATGCCGAACACTTCGCACCTCCTCCGACGAGCCACAGCTATTCAAGCCGTATGGGCTCCATCGGGGCCAGAAAGGTAGCGCGTGAGCGCTCGATGCGAGGTGCTGCCCCGCAGCCACTCTCGGACCTTCCACCCCCCGATGAAGGACCCGGACCGGCGCGGGGCAGCAGCAACCCGCATCAACACTTAAACCAGAGGTCGCGATCGCATGCAAGTGAATTCGACGCACATGTCATGCACAGCGGCGCGGAAGTTCGACGGAAACGACTTCGAGGCGCTCCTGCATCGCAGACTCGAAGCGGATCAACGACTCGCGCGCGACGTGCAGCATCGGACCTCCGCCGCGGCGCCGAATCCACAGGCCGTCCGCGCTCTCGGTGAAGTCGATCACTGCACTCAAGTGTTCGACGCCAGCGTCGGTCCAGAGCATGAGTGAGCGCTCGAGTCGGCGCGCGACGACCAGCTGGAGCGTCGTGCCGATGCAGCGCCGCGCGAGCTCGGCCGCGCGCTCGACGTCGCGACACATCACGTACGGATCGCCGTCGATGTGCACGCGCGCCGCGCGCAGCATGCGTAGCCAGCGACCGACACCGGCGACGAACGCGAGCTCACCGACAGGCGCGAGCGGAATGCGATCGACGAGCTCCGCCGGCCAGCCGCGCGTCGGCGCGTAGCCTACGGTGATCGAGTCGAGCTCGGCCGCGGCGCCGGTGACGACGGCGGCGAGTCTCTTGACGAGCGCGGGTCGCGCCAAGCAGTCGACGCTAGCAGAGCTGCGCGGAGTGTGTCAGCCGGGCAGCTCGACGAGGATGACATTGTCCTGCGGACCGCTCGCATCGACCGCGAACGTTCCGCCGGCGCGCGCGAACAAGTCGCGCGCCATCACCACCTCGACGAAGGCCGCATCCGGGTCGTCGAGCGGACCGGCGAGCACGTCCTCGGGACTGTGGAAGCGCAGCAGGATGCGATGTCCGGCCGGGCGTTCGTCGCGCTTGCGGTTCCAGGCGCTGCCCAGATACACGTCGCCGCCGCGCGGCACGAGGCGCAGCGCGCGGTCGAGCAGCGCGCCGATCGCGAAGCGAAGCTGCGCCTCGTCGGCGACCAGCGGCGGCGCCTCGAAGTCGAGCTCTCGCAACACGACGAGCTCGCGCGCGCGCGCGAGCGAGTGGCGCGCGTCGAGCTCGCTGGCGAGCGCGGCCGCGAGCTCGAACGGCCGCGGGTTCGGCGCGCCGAAGCGCACGAAGCGCTCGACACGCTGCAGGGTTTCGTCGACGCCGCCGAGGTCTTCTTCGACGAGCGTGCGCAGCTCGCGGCGCACCGAGAGGTCGTTCGGTCGCTGCTCGACCAAGCTCGCGTACGTGCGCACAGCGCGCAGCGGCTTGCGAATCTCTTGCGCCAGCGGCGCGAGTAGCTCACGCAAGCTCGGCGGGACGTGTGCCTGCGCAGGCGCCGGCATGGGCTCCGGCTCGAGCTCGTCCTCGAGCTCGATTTCGGGCTCGAGGTCCTGCCCCAGCGCGGGCTCGTGTCTCGGCTGCGGCTCGGTCGGCGGCTCGAACGTCGCGACCATGAGGTCCTCGTCGCTCGCGAGGCGAGGCTCGGTCTCCGGTTCCGCGTGGACCACGCGTTCGGGGAGCGCCTCGGGCTCGGGCTTCGCTTCAGGCTCGAGCTCGACGTCGAGGTCAGGCGCGAGCGCTGCGACCGGCTCGCTGCCGGGCATCGGTTCCGGCGCTGCCGCGTTCGGGGTGGGCGCGGGCGCGACTCGCAGCGGGCGCCGCGGCAGGCGCGCGAGATCGTCGCCGCGAATCTCGGGGCCGGGCGCGCTGGCGACGGCGTCGTCGAGCGTGCGGTCCAGCTCCTCCAAGTTCGCGGGCCACGCGTAGCTCTCGAGCAGCTCGCGCGCGAGAGCGGAGAGCGACAGCTCGCGACCCTGGCGCTCCGACGCGGCGCGCAGCGCGCCGCTGATGAGCTGCGCGCGATCCGGGCGCGCGCGCAGCGGCGGCAGAGTCACGCGAAGCCAAGACAACTCGCGCAGCGGGCTCGCGAGGCTCGCTGGATGCACCGCCGCGGCGAGCCAGCGGATCGGCTCTACGGCGAGCGCGCCGCTCGCGCCGAGCAAGTGCGCGAGCTCTTCTTGCAGCGCGCGCGGCGCGCGCTCCAGGCGCGGCAGGTACACACTTGTGCGTCGGCCGGCGCTGCGCGCGAGCAGCGTGCGCTCGAGCTCGCCGGGGGCGACGTCGGCGAGCGAGATCAGGACGAAGTCATCGCGCGCGGGCTCGGCGAAAATGTGCACGTAGCGCGCGAGCAAGCCGCGGCGCGTGCCTGGCTCGCCGAGAAACAACACGGGCCGATGCGCGCCTCGCGGGTCGACGGCCTGCCGCAGCGCGGGGAGATCGAGCCCGGCGTACTGTCGCTCGACCTCGGCGCGCACCCAGAGCTGACGCGCGCGCTCGCGCAAGCTGGCCGGTGACTCACTGCCGGCGAGCAAGAGCGCGGCGCGCGCCGCGAGCTCGTCCGGATCGAACGGGAACTCGAGCGCGCTGGCGACGCGGTCGTCGAAGAGTCGCGCCAGCGCCGCGCCGCCCGCTTGCGCGGCGACGAACAGCACCGGCGCGGGTACACGGCGGCGTGTCGGGATCTGGCGCACGAAGGCGAGCAAGCGCTCGAGCACTTCCGTGCGGCCGCCGGTCTCGGTGGCCGCGACGAGCAGCAATAGATCGGCGGGCGGCGCGTCCTTGAACGCGTCGCGCTCGGGCGTCCCGAGCCACGTCTCACCGAGGTCGCCGACGTGGTGTGCGAGGATCGCCGCGAGCGTGGATTCCTCAGAGACGATCCAGATCGCAGCCACGCGCGCAGTCTACACGAGTCGTAGCACTACCCCCTCGGCTTCGTGAACGAGTTTCCCCCCGAAGCGCGCGGCTATAATGCGCGTACATGCGTCGAATCGGACTCTTCTTGCTGGCGACCCTGGTGTTTCTCGGCGGGCGGCCCGCGCGCGCCGAGGATCTGTCGAAGCTCGACCTGACTGGTGAGTGGTACGTCCTGATCCACTACAAGGACGCGAGCTCCGAGGACAAGTCGCTCATCAACTTCAAAGACTTCGGCTGGTCGATCCAGCAGGAGCCGAACAAGCTCAGCGTCGAGGAGTTCCCGTACGTGCTCTTCGACGAGGGAACCGAGGAGGTGCGGCGCGCGGCGATGCGCGGGCACACGCCTTGGCAGCCCGAGGGCTTGGTGCTCGATCACTTGCGCGAGCACATCGACGTCTCGAGCCGAGCGTCGCGCAAGAAGGAGCTTTCGGGCGACTTCGCGTCCGGCATGAAGTCGAGCGCCGCCGCCGGTGCGAAGACGGGCAGCATGAGCTTCACGCGCAATTGGGACGTGACTTGGTCAGCGACCTCGGTGCGCATCAAGATCGTCGACTCACTCGGCGGCGGGAGTGCGATGCTCGGCGACATGGAGGAGGCCTCGAGCTACGAGATCACCGCGCGCCCCTCGCCCGACGAGCTCGCGGGGACCTGGTCGGAGGGCGACAAGTCCGGAAGCCTGCGCCTGATCCGCGCCAAAGAGCGCCGGGTGGTGAAGTAGCCCGACCGGCGGACGACCTCGTGGTCCGCGCCGCGCGCTCGGACGACCACGAAGCGATCCTGGCGTTCTGGCTCGACCTGATCGAGCACCATCGCCGGCTCGCGCCGCTGCACACGTCGGCGCCCAACCTGCGCGAGGTGCTCGCGAGCGAGATCCGGCGCGGGTCGAGTCGCGCGCGCTGCGCGCTGCTCGTCGGCGAGCGCGAAGGCCAGCGGATCGGCTTCCTGTTCGCCGAGGTCGAGCCGAGCGGCGCCGCCAGCGACGAGGGCGACGACAGCGTGGGCTGGATCCACGAGCTCTGGGTGGTGGCCGAGGAACGCGGTCGGGGTACGGCGAGCGCGCTGCTCGCCGAAGCCGAGTCGTTCTTTGCCGCGCGCGGAGTGCGGCGCGTGTCGGTTCGAGTCGAGAGCGGGAACGCCGACGCGCTGCGCTACTGGACGCGGCGCGGCTTCGGCGACCGCGCGCGCATCCTCGAGCGGGTCACTTAACTCGGCCTCGCTCACCTGCTAACGTGCGGCCGCCATGCACCCCCTCGCCGTCGAGCTGAACGACAAGATCCGCGCCGAGAGCCCGGTCTTTTTCGAGCTGCTCTCGCAGCGCGGCCGCGAGCTGTATTTCCCGAAGGGAATCCTCTCGCAGTCGGCCGAGGCGAAGGAGAAAGCGCACCGCTTTAACGCCACGATCGGCGAGGCCACCGAGGGCGACGGCCCGATGGCGCTCCGCTCGGTGCTCTCGCACGTGAAGGACATCTCACCGGCCGACGCCGTGCGCTATGCGCCCGCCCAGGGTCGCGCGGATCTGCGCCAGGCATGGCGCGAGAAGCAGCTCGCGGAGAATCCGTCGCTGCGCGGCAAGAGTCTCTCGCTGCCGATCGTCACGCACGCGCTCACGCATGGGCTCGCGCTGGTCGGCGATCTGTTCGTCGATCCGGGCGACCGCGTGCTGATCCCGGACATGCTCTGGGACAACTACGCGCTGAATTTCGAGACGCGTCTGGGCGGCCGAGTCGAGACGTTCCCGACCTACGACGGCATCCACTTCAACGTGCCGGCGCTGCGCGCGGCGCTGCTCGCCGGCCCGGAGAAGTCACTGCTCGTGCTGAACTTCCCGAACAACCCGACGGGCTACATGCCGACGCCCGCCGAGATCGAGGGCATGCGCGAGGCGGTTGTCGCCGCCGCGAGCGCCGGGAAGAAGCTCGTCGTGGTCTGCGACGACGCTTATTTCGGGCTGATCTTCTCGCCCGACGCGAGTCAGGAGTCGCCGTTCGGCGCGCTCGCGAACCTGCATCCGAACGTGGTCAGCGTGAAGCTCGACGGCGCCACGAAGGAGCTGTTCGTCTGGGGCCTGCGCTGCGGGTTCCTGACGATCGCGCCGCCGCCGGTCGCGAATCCGGACGCGCTGTTCGCGGCGCTCGAGCGCAAGCTCATGGGCGCGATCCGCGCGAGCATCTCGAACTGCTCGTCGCTGTCGCAGGCGATCGTGCTCGCCGCGCTGCGCTCTCCGACCCTGGCCGCGGAGCGGCGCGAGAAGCTCGAGATCCTGCGCGCGCGCGCCGAGCGCGTGCGCGAGGTCGTGTACCGCGAGAAGTATGCGCGACACTGGGACGTGTACCCCTTCAACGCGGGTTACTTCATGTGCATCCGCGTGAAGGGCGTCGCGGCGGAGAAGCTGCGCGTGCACCTGCTCGAGAAGTACGGGGCCGGCGTGATCGCGCTGGGCCAGAGCGACATCCGCGTCGCGTTCTCGTGTCTCGAGCTCGAGCAGATCGAGCCGCTCTTCGAGTGCATCGCGCAGGCGATCGCGGAGCTGCGCGGCAGCTCCGCCTAAGCGCCGAGCTCGCGCGCGAGCGCGTGACCGGTCGCGAGGAGCGCCTCGCAGGCGCCCGGCGCGAGCAGGCTCTGCAACACCTCGTAGTGTTGGTGCGCGAGCGGGTGCGCCAAGTCCGACGCGTGCGGCAGATAGCGCAGCCAGCCGTTGCCGATCCCGACCACGAGCCCCAGATCCCGGGACGAGACACGCGCGCGCCAGTCGTCGCCGACCGCCGTCGTCGGCTCGACGGGCAAGGCCAGCAGCAGCGCGCGCCCGATCGCGAGCGCCTGCACCTCCACCTCGACCTCGCGCCGGTTGCCGCTGAAGAACGGCGCGGTGCGGTCGCGGATGTAGCCGCGCACGCGGGCGATCCGCTCGCGCGCGGCCGCGATCGGCAGCTCGCGCGCCGAGTCACTCGCGCGGTCGTAGAGCTCCGAGATGCGCGGCAGCTCCGAAGCCGAGAGTCCGAGCTCGGCCGCGACTTCGGCCTTCCGGCGCGCGAGCTCCGCCTCGAGTTGGTCCGGCGCGAGCTCGCCGAGATGCAACGGCAGCCTGACGCGCGCGACGCGCGCCCCGAGCCGGGGCTCGTCGGGCTCGGGCTGCGCGCGCGAGAGACTCGCGAGCGCGGCGTCCGCGACTTCCCAGCCGAGCACGCGCACCGCTTCGGCGCCGAGCCCCAGGCTCTGTCCCGGAACCGCGAGGTCCATCAACCCGCGCGTGCGCGGATCCACGTCGGCGTGCGCACCGAGCAGAAACGGCGCGACCGCGCCCGTCTCCGCCTCGATCCTGCGCGCCGCCGCACCCGGCCAGTCAGCGGAGATCTCCAGGCTGTCGTGTCCGCGCACCGTCCCATGGCACGAGTGACGAAACATCACGGCAAGTAGGCGAGCGTCGCGCGCCGCGACGCGCAGCACTTCGAGACCCCGGTCGATTCTCCCATCCGCGATGCACCTGTTTCGCCCGATGTGCGCTTCCGTTTGCGCCCAAGCCAAGCTCGCGGGCTCGCGCCTCCGCCACGCCTCCTCCCCGGCCGCGACCATACCGTCGAAGAGCGCCGCGACGTGCGCCGGCTCGGGGCGACCCCCGTTCCGCTCGGCGACGCCGGTGTCCGGTCCTGAATGCGTATGAGTACAAGCGACGAGAATGACATCCGGCGACGACCCGATTCGCGAGGCGATGCGCCTACGCAAATCGTTCGCCTGTCCGGAAGTGATCAAGCAAAGCTCCGCGGAGACGACGAGGAGGGAGTGATGCGAGTCAGACTCCAACGCGAGCGCGCGGGCATGGATGCGATCGGCGACTGCCGTCGCCCGGCCGATGCGCGCGCCGTAGCCCATCAGCGGGACGCCGAGCTCGGGGGTGATGTCGATTCGCGCCGCGCCCGCCAGGATCAACCGTTTCGCGCCTCGTGTTGCCGGGACGTCCGACTTGCTTGTGACTCCGATCACAGTCGCCGAAACCGGTCGCTGCACTATACGGGATCGATGCTGGATCGCATGCGGAGGGGCGCGCTCGCGGTAGCGCTGAGTTGCGCTGGGATCGGCGCCTTGGCGGCACACGCGCAGGCGGGCGTGCTGGGTGCGCGGCTGTTGTCGCTCGACCCTTCGATCGGCAACGTCGAGCTGCGCTCGGTGCTGCCCAGCGACGGCGGCGACATGAGCTTCCTCGCGCCGGAGCTCGACCGCTCGCTGGAGCCAAGCGCGAGCTCCGACCCGTCACTCACGATCGTGACCGGGCGCGTGCCGCGGAACGGCACATTGTCCGGCGCGCTGCGCGGCTCCGGCGTCGCGCCCGAGATGGTCGAGACGGTGGCGCGCTCGCTGCGCAGCGTCTTCGACGTGCGCGGCGCGCGTCCGGGTGACTTCTACGCGCTGATTCGCGACCAGTCGGGCCAAATCTTGTCGTTCGAATTCCAGCGCGGACGCGCCGAGGTGTATCGCGTCGAGCGCGACGCCGCGGGCAACTTGATCGCGTCGCGCGAGGCGGCGTCGCTCGAGCGCCGCGTGATCCAGCTCGGCGGCGTCGTGAAGCGCTCGCTGTTCGACGCGCTCACCGATCTCGGCGAGGGCCCCGGGCTCGTGCACGCGTTCACCGACATCTTCGCTTGGGATTTCGACTTCTCGACGCAGACGCGGCCGGGGGACGAGTTTCGAGTCGTGTTCGAGAAGTTCTACGACAAGGACGGGTTCGTGCGTTACGGGCGCGTGCAGGCCGCGGAGTACCGCGCGGCGCGCCGTGACTTCGTCGCGCTCTGGTTCGAGGACGAGAACGGCGCGGGCGGTTACTACTCGCCCGACGGCAACTCACTGCGCCGTTCGTTCCTGGCGGCGCCGCTCAAGTACTCGCGCATCTCGTCGCGCTACACGATGTCGCGCCTGCATCCGATCCTGCACAGCACGCGGCCGCACGAAGGCGTCGACTACGCGGCGCCCGTGGGGACGCCCGTCTGGGCGGTCGCCGACGGTGAAGTCGTGTTCTCGGGCTGGGCCGGCGGCTTCGGGAACACGGTCCGCGTAAAGCACCGCAGCGGCTACGTGTCGAGTTACGGTCACCTGTCGCGTTACGCGCGCGGCCTGCGCGTCGGCCAGCACGTGGCGCAGAAGCAGCTGCTGGGCTTCGTGGGCGCGACCGGTCTCGCGACGGGTCCGCACCTCGACTTCCGCCTCGCGCACAACGGTCGCTATCTCGATCCCCTGCGCCTCCGGATCGACGCGGGCGAGCCGGTGCCGCCGCGTGCGCGCTCGCGCTTCACGAAGGTCAAAGAGGCGCGACTCGAGGAGCTTCGCGAGGCCGAGCCCGCGATCGTGCTCGACGCCGCGATGTGACTCGGCAGCGTGTCAGCCCAGCTGACGCGCGACGATCACCGCGACGATCGCATCGCCCTCGACGTTCGCCACGGTGCGGAACGTGTCGAGGAAGCGGTCGATCGTCAGCAGTAGCCCGACCGATTCGCCCGGCAGGCCGACCGCTTCGAGCACGACGATCATCGTCACCATGCCCGCGGACGGAATGCCCGGCGCGCCGATCGCCGTCGCGATCGCGACGATGAACACGACGATCTGCCCGCCGAGGCCGAGGTGGATGCCGTACAGCGACGCCACGAAGATCGCCGCGATCGCCTCGTAGAGCGCCGTCCCGTCGCTGTTCACGGTCGCGCCGAGCGGCAGCACGAAGCTCGCGATGCGCCGCGGCACGCCCAGATTCTCCTCTACACAGCGCTGTGTCACCGGAAGGCTGGCCGCGCTCGAGCTCGTGGTGAACGCGACGACCAGCGCCTCGCGCAGGCCGCCGAGTAGCTCGCGCGGTCCCATGCCCGAGAGCAGCCAGCACATCGCGGGCAGGGTCACGAGCGCGTGGAACGTTGTCGCCCCGATCACGACGGCCGAGAAGGCGGCGAGATTGTCGACGATCACGCGGAAGCCGACCGTCGCGACCAGGTTCCCGATCAGCGCGAAGATGCCGACCGGCGCGAGCCGCACGAACCAGCCGATGATGGTCATCACGGCCGCGGCCGCGCCGCCCAGCCACGTGATCACCGGGCGCGCGGCCTCTCCGACGTGAAGGAGCGCGATCCCGAACAGGATCGCGAACACGACGATCGGCAGGATGCGGCCCTCGGCCAGCGCCGAAACCGGGTTCTGGGTCACCTCGGTGAGCGTCGAAAACAGGAACTCCCCGAGGCCCGGCGGACCGTGCGGCTCGGTCGTCTGCGCGCCCACGGCTTGATGGAAGAACGCGCTCTTCGCGAGCTCGCTGCCGACTCCCGGCTGAACCAAATTCACCAGCACGAGACCCGTGACCACCGCCAGCACCATCGTAACGAGGTACAAGAGGACGGTGCGCGAGCCTAGCCGGCCGAGCTCGCGAGCGCCCTCCATGCTCGCGACTCCGTGCGCGATCAAGAGCAGGATCATCGGCGCGATGAGCATTTTGAGGAGCCCGATGAAGAGCTTCCCGACGTTCTTCATCGCGTCCGCGGTCTCCGGCGGGAGCGCGCCGCTCGCGACCGCGCGCCCGAACGCGATCCCGAGCGCGGTGCCGGCGAGGATCTGCCAATTCAGCGACAGCCGC
>JBGQIB010000145.1:0-11535 GCA_041498295.1 bacterium
AGCGCTTTGCGCCCCTCAACAGCTGGCCTGACAACCAGAACCTCGACAAGGCGCGGCGGTTGCTGTGGCCGATCAAGCAGAAGTACGGCCGGAAGATCTCGTGGGCCGACCTGCTAGTCCTCGCGGGCAACTGCGCCTTGGAGTCGATGGGATTCAAGACGTACGGTTTCGGTGGCGGGCGCGAGGACGTCTGGGAGGCCGACGAGACTGACTGGGGGGCGGAGCGTACGTGGCTTGCGGACGAGCGCCATAGCGGCGACGGGCAACTCCAGGGACCCTTCGGCGCCGACCACATGGGCCTGATCTACGTGAATCCGGAGGGCCCGAACGGCAACCCGGACCCGCTCGCCGCGGCAAGGTACATTCGCGAAACGTTCCGCCGCATGGCGATGAATGACGAGGAGACGGTCGCGCTCATTGCCGGCGGACACACGTTCGGCAAGGCCCATGGCGCAGTCCGTGCGGACCACATCGGTCCCGACCCGGAGGCTGCCAGCCTAGAGGAGCAAGGCCTTGGCTGGCAGAACAGCTTTGGCAGCGGCAAACCCGGCGATTCGAACACCAGCGGCCTGGAGGGCGCCTGGACCAACAACCCGGTGAAGTGGGACCACGGCTTCTTCGAGAACCTGTACGGCCACGAGTGGGAGCTGACCAAGAGTCCCGCGGGTAAGTCGCAGTATGCTCCCAGGAATGCAGCCTCGGTGCGCACCGTGCCGGATGCGCACGACCCGTCGAAGAAGCACGCTCCCATGATGCTCACGACGGATCTCTCTCTCCGGATGGATCCGGTCTATGGGCCGATTTCGAAGCGCTTCCTCGAGAACCCGAAGGCGTTTGCAGAGGCCTTCGCCAAGGCGTGGTACAAGCTGACTCACCGCGACATGGGGCCTCGCTCTCGGTATCTCGGCAAGTTGGTTCCAGCAGAGGCGCTGTTGTGGCAGGACCCCGTGCCCGGGGTCAATCACGAATTGATCGGGGCGCAGGACATCGCCGACCTCAAGGCCAAGATCCTCGCATCGGGATTGTCTGTCTCCCAACTGGTCTCGACCGCCTGGGCGTCGGCGGCGACGTTCCGTGGCACCGACAAGCGCGGTGGCGCGAACGGGGCGCGCGTCCGCCTCGCGCCGCAGAAAGATTGGGAAGTCAACAACCCCGCGGAGCTGGGGAAGGCGCTGCAGACGCTGGAGAAGATCCAGACGGAGTTCAACCGCTCGCAGACCAAGGGGAAGAGGGTCTCTCTCGCTGACCTGATCGTGCTGGCCGGTTGCGCCGGCGTCGAGCGAGCTGCGAAGAACGCCGGGCACAACGTGCAGGTTCCCTTCACGCCGGGGCGCACGGACGCGTCGCAGGAGCAAACCGACGTGGAGTCGTTTGCCGTGCTCGAACCCGTCGCAGACGGGTTCCGCAACTACCTCCGAACCGGACAGGGAAGATCGCCCGCGGAGCTGCTGGTGGATCGGGCGTGCCTGCTGACGTTGACCGCTCCGGAGATGACGGTGCTCGTCGGCGGCATGCGTGTCCTCGGTGCGAACGTCGGGCAGTCCGAACTCGGGGTCTTCACCAAACGGCCCGGGACGTTGACCAATGAGTTCTTCGTGAACCTGCTCGACATGAACACCAAGTGGCAGACGTCCTCCAAATCGAAGGACGTGTTCGAGGGATGCGACTACCGGACGGGCGAGCTCAAGTGGACCGGCACGGCGGTCGACCTCGTCTTCGGATCGAACTCCGAGCTCCGAGCGCTCGCGGAAGTCTACGCCTGTGACGACTCGAAGCAGGCGTTCGTGCGTGACTTCGTGGCTGCGTGGGACAAGGTGATGAATCTCGATCGCTTCGACCTTCCCTGATCTCAGCGAGGTGCCACCACGCGCCGACTAGGAGCCTGCGCGACTCTGCGGCATGCGGGGCGCGAGCGCCGTCGCCACGCGGACGACGAGGAGCGGCGTGGTGCAGGCCGCGCCGGTCGGCGCTTCCCCGCTCCAGGCCCGCGGTCCAAGGCCACGCGAGGGAGGCTTCTCGCAGATTGCGAACATCCAAGATCTACACATTATTGTGTATATCAGACGAGCTGCGTACGGGCCGCCGCTGATGGCCGCGGCGAGCACCGACAAGGTCCCGATCGTCTCGGATCTGCTCCGGCTCGGGGTCGACGCGAACACGCGCGATCGCGACGTCCCCGGCTTCGATCGCACCCGGCCAGTCAGTCACGCTCACCGCGACGGTGACGGGTAACTCGCCGACGGGCACGTGGCGACCCTCTTGACGACGGCACTCACCGCGCCCGGCGCGCTCTCGATCACGGCGGTCTACTCCGGCGACGCCAGCGACGCTGGAAGCGCTCGCATGCGCCCGAGCCGCGCTGGTACACTGGCGCAGCGGATGCGCCGCAGATTCGACCGGGGGCACGCCGCTCCGCGTGACCGGCCTCCGTTTCCCCCCTTCGGAGCGCCGCACCGGCAAGGGCTTGATGACGAACACGACCGGCTTCTTCCGGGCTCTCTTGCTGGGCACACTGCTCGTGCTCTTGCCGAGCTTGAGCTCGGCGGCGCCGGCCTTCGTCCAGCGGAACTTCGCGACCCCGCAGGCGCCGGTCACCTCAGTCGCCGTCCCCTACACCGGCGCTCAGACCGCGGGCAATGCGAACGCCCTGGTCATCGGCTGGAACGACACGACTTCCACCCCGACGTCCGTCGTCGATTCGGCCGGAAATGCGTACCTGCCCGCGGTCCCCACGTTCCGCGGCA
This sequence comes from bacterium, assembly GCA_041498295.1. GTDB lineage: Bacteria > Myxococcota_A > UBA9160 > SZUA-336 > SZUA-336 > VGRW01. The sequence continues at coordinate 2,745 of JBGQIB010000145.1, forward strand.
GTGGGCTCAGCCAAGCCATCTACTTCGCGGCCAACATCAAGAGCGCGGCGGCGGGTGGAAACACCGTGACGGTGACGTTCAATCAGGCGGCGAAGTTCGTGGACCTGCGCATCGCCGAGTACTCCGGGCTTTCGGCGACCAGTCCGTTCGACGTCGGCCGTTCGGCGGCAGGCACCGCGAGCACCGCCAGCAGCGGTGCGGTGACGACGACCGCCGCGACTGAGCTCATCGTCGGCGGCGGGATCACGACCGGCGGCTTCAAGGGCGCCGGGACCAGCTTCACGTCGAGAGTCATCACGCCCCAGGACGGCGACATTCTGGAAGATCGCTCGGTGACCGCGACCGGAAGCTATGCCGCGACCGCTCCCGTCGACGGATCGTGGATCATGCAGGTGGCGACGTTCAAAGCGGCGACCGGCGGTGGAGGCGACGTCACGCCTCCGACGGTCACTCTCGGTCCACCCGCCAACGGCGCCAGCCTCGCGGCGACCACGACCGTCGGCGCAACGGCGTCGGACAACGTGGGAGTCGCCGGCGTCCAATTCCTGCTCGACGGCGCAAGTCTCGGGGCCGAGGACACCGCGTCGCCGTACAGCGTCAGCTGGGACACGACGACCGCCACCAACGGCACGCACGCGCTCGCCGCGCGAGCTCGCGATGCGGCGGGGAACGTCGCGGTCTCGACGTCCGTCTCCGTCGTCGTCGACAACCAACCTCCGACGGGAAGCGTGCAGATCAACGCCGGCGCGGCCGCGACCAACTCCGCAAACGTGACTCTCAATCTGTCCGCGACCGACCTCCTGAGCCCGGTCACGCAGATGCGCTTCTCCAACACCGGCACCTCCTTCGGGACGGCGGTCGCCTACGCAACGACCGCCGCCTGGGCGCTCTCGACCGGCGCGGGGACGAAGACCGTCTACGCCCAGTTTCAGGACGCCGCCGGAAACTGGTCCGCGTCCTTCACCGACACCATCGTCTTCGACCCGACGCCCCCCGCGATCACGGCGGTGGCGACGACCAACATCACCACCTCGTCCGGAACGATCAGCTGGACGACCGACGAGCCGGCGACCTCGCAGGTCGATTTCGGCTTGACCACGAGCTACGGCACGACGACGACCCTGGACCCGACGCTCGTCACCGCCCACACCCTCACCCTCGTGGGTCTGAGCCCGGGAACGGCCTACAACTACCGAGTCCGCTCCAGGGACGCCTCTGGGAACGAGGCCGTCGGCTCGAACAACACGTTCACGACCACCACGTCCTCCGACACGACACCTCCCACCGTCTCGATCACCGCTCCGGCGAACGGTTCGACCGTCTCGGGAACCGTCGCCGTCACGGCGAACGCATCCGACACCGTCGGGGTCGTCGGCGCGCAGTTCCTGGTCGACGGCGCGAATCTCGGCGCGGAGGCCACGTCGGCCCCGTACTCAGCCTCGTGGAACAGCGCGGCGGCGAGCAACGGGACTCACACGATCTCCGCGCGGGCGCGCGACGCGGCCGGAAACGCCGCGACGGCCACCATCTCGGTGACCAGCTCCAACGCGGCGTCGCCCGCGGGTCCCGTGCAGAGCTACTCGTTCGACGAGGGCGCGGGCACGCTCGCGAGTGACTCCTCCGGCAACGGGAACACCGCGACGCTAAACAACGGGGTCGCGTGGGCGACGGGCCGCTACGGGAGCGCGATCAGCCTCGACGGCGTGAACGACAATCTCACGGTCCCGAATTCCGCTTCGACCGACATTTCGGGGACCGCTCTCACGCTCTCGATGTGGATCAACCCGCAAGCGCTCAATGCGGGAAGTGACTCGGTGCTCATCGCCAAGCCATGGAACCCGACAGGGACGGCGCCGTACTACCAGTACGGCCTCGAGCTCGGCGGCGGCACCCGTTCCGACTTCTACATCGGGACTGCGAGCGGTCTCGTGGGCGCTCCCGGCGGAGCGAATCTCCCGCAGAACCAATGGTCGCACCTGGCGGTCACCTTCGACGGCTCGCAGGTGCGCACCTATCTCAATGGAACCCTCGTCAGCAACAAGGCGCTCTCCGCGAGCATCACCGCGCGCGGAAATGCAATGAGCATCGGATCCGATGCGCGCCCGACGCAGTTCGCGAAAGGTCTGCTCGACGACCTTCGAATCTACAACCGCGTGCTCACTCAGGCCGAGATACAGACGGACATGACCACGCCGCTGGGCGGGACCGGCTCTGGGGACTCCGTACCTCCGACGGTCGCGATCAGTGCTCCCGCGAACGGCGCGCAGGTTGGCGACATCGTCACGATCACTGCCGATGCGGCGGACAACGTGGGCGTCGCGGGCGTTCAGTTCTACGTCGATGGAGCGGCCGTCGGATTCGAGGACACGGCCGCGCCGTACGGCGTCGATTGGGACACGCGCAGCATTGCCAGCGGGTCACATACGATCACCGCGCGAGCCCGCGATGCGGCCGGCAACGGCACGTTCTCCCCTGTGGTGAACGTCACCGTGGCGAATACGAGCTTCTTCCAGAACGAGATACTCGCGACCGGCTTCAACCTCCCGACGAACATCGAATTCCTGCCCGACGGGCGCATGCTCGTCGGCGAGCTCGCCGGCGTAATCAAGGTCCTGGCGCCGCCGTACACGCAGCCGAATCCGACGCCGTTCCTGATCATCACCAACATCGGATCCGCGGGTGTCCAGCAGGGCATCTTCGACATCGCGCTCGATCCGCAGTTCGCATCGAATCACTACTACTACGTGTTCTACACGGCCGGGAGCCCGAACCGCGACCGCCTGTCGCGCTTCACCGCGAACGCCAACCTGGACGGCACGATTGCCGGAAGCGAGCTCGTCCTCTACCAGGACTCGCTGGATGCGAACGCCGAGCACCACGGCGGCGCGATCAACTTCGGAAACGACGGCAAGATCTACTTCACGACCGGCGAGGAGTTCAACGCGCCCGCGGCTCAAGATCTCACGAGTCCGCGCGGGAAGCTGCACCGCATCAACCCCGACGGCAGCGTGCCCACCGACAATCCCTTCTACGACGGCGCGGGGCCCAACGTGGACTCTGTCTGGGCGCTCGGCCTTCGCAATCCGTACCGCGCCTACTTCGACGCGCCCACGAACCGGCTCCTGATCGGGGACGTCGGCGGAAACGACTATTCCACCGCGGAGGAGGAAGTCGACCTCGGGATTCGGGGAGCGAACTACGGCTGGCCGAACTGTGAGCTCGGCACGTGCGGCAACCCGGCCTACACGCCCGCGCTGTACGCGTACCCGCACAACGGCCGCGATGCCGCCATCACCGGCGGGTTCGTGTACCACGGGAGTCAGTTCCCGGCCAGCTACCAGGGAAGCTACTTCTTCGCGGACTACACGCAGAACTGGATCCGGCGACTCACTTTCGACGCCAGCGGAAACGTGAACGGCGTGCTCAACTTCGAACCGCCCGACGGATCGGTCGACGGCCCGTACGGGGACATCGTCTATCTCGCCCAGGGGCCGGACGGCGCGCTCTACTACGTCGACCTGGGCTACTCCGACATCGGCGCCACGTACGGAGTCAGCAAGATCCGGAGAATCCGCTTCATCCAGTCCAACCAGCAGCCCGTTGCAGCGGCGTCTGCGAGCCCGCTGGTGGGACAGGCGCCACTCACCGTGTCGTTCTCGAGCGCAGGCTCCGTGGATCCCGAGGGCCAGCCGATCACCTACGCGTGGACGTTCGGCGACGGCGGAACGTCAACCGAAGCGAACCCGCAGCACGTCTACGCGCAGGTCGGAAGGTACACGGTGAGACTCACGGTCTCCGACGGCGTGAACGCCACCATCGCCTCGCCGCTCTCGATCACCGTCGGCACGCCTCCCGTGGGAGTGATTCTCTCGCCGCAGGACGGGAGCTTCTTCCTGGGCGGCAACGTGATCTCGTTCTCCGGGGACGGGATGGACTCGGGGAACCACATCCTCCCCGCGAGCGCCTTTGCCTGGAACATCGACTTCCTTCACGAGGGGCACGTGCACCCCGGCGTTCCCATCACCGGCGTGAAGAGCGGCAGCTTCGCGATTCCGGTCACGGGGCATGATTTCAGCGGCAACACGAGATACCGCTTCACGCTCACCGTGACGGATGCGAACGGGCTCACGAGTGCCACGTCCGTGATCATTTGGCCGACGAAGGTCAATCTCAGCTTCGACAGCGCGCCTTCAGGGCTCACGCTCTACCTGGATGGCATCGCCAAGCTGACGCCGTTCGTCTACGACACGCTCGTGAGCTTCAATCACTCGATCGAGGCGCGCAATCAGTCGACGGCGACCACGAACTACACCTTCGCATCGTGGTCCGACGGGGGCGCGCAGACACACACGATCACCGTGCCCGCGGCGGCCCAGAGCTACACGGCGACGTACACCACCTCGCCCAACAACACGCCCATCACGGCGGGAGAGAGCAACGTCCTCAGCGCCGACGACAGCGGCAATGCAAATCTACTGATCGTCCAAAGCGCGACGCTGTCTCAGGCCGCCACCCTCAAGAGCCTCTCCTTCTACGTGAATACGGCGAACGGAAATCTGCGCCTCGGAATCTACGACGCGACCGGCCCCGGCGGAGGCCCAGGAGCGCTGATGGCGCAGACCAACGCCTTCGCCCCCGTCTTCGGCTGGAACACCGCGAACGTGATCACGCCCGTCTCACTCCCCGCCGGAAACTACTGGCTCGCGTATCTCCCCAGCAGCAACAGCTTGCACTTCGCCGCCGACTTCACCGTCGGGTCCTACAAGTACGCGTCGTTCGCGTTCGGCCCCATGCCCGCAACGTTTCCCGCAATCGCCGGCCAGGGAACGACCCACTGGTCCCTCTACGGGACTCTCACGGTGCCGTAGCGGGGCGTTCGCAAAGCCTGGCAATCTCGGGGCGCTCGCAGGCGGGCGACGGTCGGCGATGGAACTGATGGAGCGGCGAACGCAGCTCCTCGCGGCGCGCTTCGCTCCTCGCTCGTCGAAGAAAGGAGCGCGGTCATGACAGCGTCACCTGAAATCCAAGAGATCGCCATAGTAACCGGTGCGTCTACCGGCATCGGCGCGGCCACGGCACGCGAACTGGCCCGGCGGGGGTTCCACGTCCTCGCGGGTGTCCGGCGCGACCGGGACGCCGACGCAATCCGGGGGCCGGGTATAGAGCCGCTGATCATCGACATCACCAACCCGGACCACATCCGGGCGCTAGCTACTCGGGTGCACGGGGACCCGCAGGGCCGGGCAGTGCGGGCGCTGATAAACAACGCCGCCATCGCGGTCAACGCACCGGTCGAGGCCTTCGCGATCGACGAGTGGCGACGCCTGTTCGAGGTCAACCTCTTCGGCCACATCGCCGTTACCCAGACACTCCTGCCGGCCCTGATCCGCAGCAAGGGTCGCGTGGTCAACATCAGCTCCGTGGGCGGCAAGATCGCCATGGCCACCTATGGTCCTTACGCAGGTACGAAGTTCGCGCTCGAAGCGGTCAGTGACTCCTTGCGACGCGAAATCGCCCCGTTCGGCGTCCAGGTGGTCGTGGTCGAACCGGGCGCCGTGCGTACGGAAATGGCCGGCCGGGCGATCGCCACCGCCCATGAGCTGGCGTCGACCATGACGCCCGAGCAAAGCCAGCGCTACGGCGGGCTGGTGCAAGCCATCACCGCGCAGACCGCGTCGTTCACCAAGTCGGGCCTGCCCGCTGACGCCGCGGCCAAGGTGATCGCCAAGGCAGTGACGGCGCGCAAGCCGCGCACTCGCTACACCATCGGCCGCGACGCCGCACTGCTCACCCGCTTGGCGCGCATCCTGCCCGACCGGATACTCGACCTCCTCTTCGCCGCCGCTCTGCGTCCCCACTTTCCCAAGGAGAGCAAGTGAGCACCACGACTCCGCTACCGCTCGCCTGTAAGTCCGCACTCGTCACCGGCGCGGCCCGCAGCATCGGTGCCGAGATCGCGCTCACCTTGGCGCGGCGAGTCAGCCGACATCAACCGCGTGGGCACGTGAGCGCGACGACTCGCTCACTGCGCAGCGTGAAGCTCGGCGTCACGTCGTCGGCTTCTCGTTCGTCCGCTACGCCAGCGCTTGGGTGTCGACCACCACGTGGCGCCGCTCGCGCCCCGGGAACTGGCGCAGCTTCACGAACAAGGTGCAGCCGGGCCGCGAGAACGGCGCGTGCCGGAAGCCCTCGGGGTTCAAGAGGAACGTGCTCGCGGGCCAATCGCCGTGCTCGTCCCTGAACACGCCGTCGAGCACGAGTATCTCTTCGCCGTCCGGGTGATCGTGCGCAGGGAAGCGCGACTCGGGCTCGTAGCGCACGACCGAAGTGACTTGTCCCGCCTCCGGCGGACCGACCAGGTGGACGCGCTTGCGCCACACCGAGCCGCTCGGGCTCGGCGTCCAGGGCATCTTCGTGGTATCTGCGCTCGCGCGCGCCGAGAGATCGCCGTGAATTGACTCGCTCATGCCCGCTTCGACCGCCCACCGTCTCTCGCCGATTCGCGGCGCGCTGCCGCGTTGGGTGGCGCTGCTGGCGTACGACACGCGCCAGTCGGGCCTGCGGGAGAGCCGCTTCCGCCTGCGTGCCCGGGTCTCGCGCCAGCAGGGCCGGATCCGGTCCGACCTCCGGAATGAAATCCTACTCGCCGAGTGATTCGCGGAGGTGTCATACTTGGGGAGGAGGATCGCGGAGTGAATCGGGTTGGCCGAATCTGGACGTTGAAGTGGATCATCGTTGCCCTCGCAGTCTTGACGAGTCACGGCGCCCGTGCTGCGGTCATCGACCCGTCGCAGGCCATTCTCGTGAAGCTCGCTTTGAGCGGCCCGCCTGCGCCCGGTGTCGACGTGATCGTGCTGGACTTCTGGTCTTACTTCCTCGAGCCGGACGGAAGCCTGGGCGGATTCCCCTTGGACACGACCTTCTCCGCGTCGCTCTACAACGGGACAGAGTTACTCGGGGCAGACACTCCTTCGCTCCAACCGTACCTTCCGGAGGCCCACCGGAGCTTCTACTTCTCATCCCTGAGCAGCCCGTTCGCCTTCGACCACGCACCTCACGTCGACTTCTCGTCGATACTCGATACCACCATCGACGGAAGTCTCCTGATCACGTTCGACAGGCCGATCAGCATCGAGCTTGAGGGTGCCCCCGGCTCGTATCACGTGAACCTCGACCTCGGGTTCGGGCGGGCGAGCGGCCCGGACCTCGTCGAGATCGACAACACTACCGGCTACCTCTACGCGACGTCGTACAGCATCGTGGCGAACCCGGCGCCAGAGCCGTCGCCGCTACTTCTCGGCCTGGTCGCGACGTGCGCGGCAGTCGGCTGGCGACGGAGCGCGCGCCGCGCGAAGTGACTCGCACCCCGCCGTACGGCCGAGCCGTGGGTTCGCTGGTGGGCCCTCCCGGGATCGAACCGGGGACCGATGGATTAAAAGTCCACTGCTCTGCCAACTGAGCTAAGGGCCCGGAGCGCGGAGCATAGCCGGCGGGCGGCTCGCTCGCGCGTGCTCGAGCAGCTGGTCCACGGACCACTGGTCGTCGGCGTGCTCTCCGTACTTGCAGGCGAGGACCCTCCCCTCGGGCGCGATGAGGAAGTCGCCGGGCAGGCCGAGGCGTCCGCCGTGGGGGCGGGCGGCGGGCGGACGCGCTTGGCGCTGCAGAATCGCGAGGGTGCCGAGGGCGACGGCTCGCAGGACCGACAGCCAGGCGCGTGGGTCGAGGAGTGCGCGCGGCGACGACTCGACGCCGAGCTCGGCGTAGAGGCGGCGGTCCGGGTCGGCGATGACCGCGAACGGGAAGTCACTCACGTGGGGCTCGAGCTCGCTGGCGGGTGAGTGGAAGACGATGACTTCGCGAATCCCGGCTGCCGCGATCTCGCCTTTTCGCTTCACGAACGAGCGCAGGTGCAGGTGGCAGATCGGGCAGCCCGCGAAGCGGCGGAGCTGCAGGTGAACGAGCTGCTTCGGGTCGGGGATCGGGATCCGCTGGCCCGAGACGGCGACGAGCTCGCGAGCGGAGAACGAGTCACCGGGCGCTACGCGAGGCGTCCCCTTCATGCGCTCCCGGCTGCCTGCACGGCTGACTCACTGGCCGGGTCGCGCGCGATTCGCGTGTGGTGCATGACTCGCGCTTCGCTGTGGTCCCAGGGCCGGGCGCGGTGCAAGACGCAGCGGTTGTCCCAGATCACCACGTCGCCCGGCGCCCAGGAGTGGCGCAAAGTGCGCGGCGGCCGGCACGCTGCTTCGACGAGTGAGTCGAGGAGCCGCTCCGACTCTTCGGGCGCGAGGCCGGGGATGCCGTAGGCGTGGCGGCCGACGAAGAGCGCGGGGCGGCGGGTCACGGGGTGGATCTTCACTAGCGGCCGCAGCGGCGGCTTCTCGACCGAGAAGCCGTAGCCCATGTCGCCCTCCTGCGTCTGTCCTACTCGCGTCTGTGAGTAGCGGAGTGAGTGGTAGGCGCAGAGCGCGGCGATGCGGTCGCGCAGCTCCGGCTCGAGTGACTCGTACGCCGCGCGCATGTCGGCCCACTCGGTCTCGCCGCCGCGCGAGGGCACGACCTCGGCCGAGAGCACGGAAGCCTTCGCGGCGAGCGGCATGTACGAGCTGTCGGTGTGCCAGCCCTCGTTCCCGCGCAGGATCGGCATCGGGCCCTCGCCGTCGGCGAACAAGGTGCCGTCCCGCCGGCGGTTCGAGACCGGGACGGTCTCGACGCCGGGAACGATGTGCTCGATCTCGCCGAAGCGGCGGGCGAAGGCGACTTGCTCGGCCGCGCGCAGGTGCTGCCCGGG